>NZ_CP061718.1:2675502-2982004 GCF_014764365.1 Roseococcus microcysteis | reverse complement strand
GGCTACATGGCGGCCGTGGAGCGCGCGCGGGAATACATCCGCGCGGGTGATGCCTTCCAGATCGTGCCCTCGCAGCGCTTCACGGCGCCCTTCGCCCTGCCGCCCTTCGCCCTCTATCGCGCGCTGCGGCGGATCAACCCCGCGCCCTATTTGTTCTTCTTCGACCATGGCGGGTTTGCCGTGGTGGGGGCCTCGCCCGAAATCCTGGTCAGCGCCAAGGATGGCGAGGTGACGATCCGCCCGCTCGCCGGCACGCGCCGCCGCGGCGCCACGCCCGAGGAGGATGCGGCGCTGGAGGCCGAGCTTCTGGCGGACCCCAAGGAGCGGGCGGAGCATTTGATGCTGCTCGACCTCGGGCGGAACGATGTGGGGCGGGTGGCCGCCATCGGCTCGGTCCGCGTCACGGCGCAGTTCCGCATCGAGCGCTATTCCCAGGTGATGCACATCGCCTCCGAGGTGCGGGGGCGGCTGCGGCCGGGGCTTTCGGCGCTGGACGCGCTGCAGGCGGGCTTCCCGGCGGGCACGCTGTCGGGGGCGCCCAAGGTGCGCGCCATGGAGATCATCGAGGAGCTGGAGCCCTCGCGCCGCGGCCTTTACGCGGGCGGCGTGGGCTATTTCGGCGTGGACGGCAACATGGACATCTGCATCGCGCTGCGCACGGCGCTGGTGAAGGAAGGCCAGCTGCACGTCCAGGCCGGCGCCGGCGTGGTGGCCGACAGCGACCCCCGCGCCGAGCATGAGGAATGCATCGCCAAGGCCCGCGCGCTGTTCCGCGCGGCGGAGGAGGCGGTGAGGTTCGCGGCGGGGGGCGGGTAGGCCCCCCGTCCGATCGTCGTCGGCGCAGCCGGCGGCGTAAATCGGCCGGGTAGCGCCGTCCGATCGTCCCGGCGCAGCCGGGGCGTGAATCGGCCGGGCGGAAAAGCTACCTCCGCTTTTCCTCGATCGCGTCCCAGATGGCGCGTTCCAGGTGGATGCCGTCGAAGCGCGCCAGCTCCTGCAGGCCGGTGGGCGAGGTGACGTTGATTTCGGTGAGGTAGCCGCCGATCACGTCAATGCCCACGAAGATCATCCCGCGCTTCTTCAGCTCCGGCCCGATGCGGGCGCAGATTTCCCGCTCGCGGTCGGTCAGCTGCGTGGGTTCGGCGCGGCCGCCGACGTGCATGTTGCTGCGCGCCTCGCCCTCGGCGGGCACGCGGTTGATGGCGCCCATGGCCACGCCGTCAATCAGGATCACGCGCTTGTCGCCCAGGCGCACGGCGGGGAGGTATTGCTGGACCACCAGGGGTTCGCGCGAGCGTTCGGTGAACATCTCCACCAGCGAGTTCAGGTTGGGGTCATCCGGGCGCAGGTGGAAGACGCCCGCGCCGCCATTGCCGAAGAGCGGCTTGACGATGATGTCGCCATGCTTCGCGCGGAACTTCGCGATCTGCCGCGTGTCGGCCGTCACCAGCGTCTCGGGCATCAGCTCCGGGAAATGGGTGACGAAGAGCTTTTCCGGCGCGTTGCGGACCTGGGCGGGGTCGTTCACCACCAGCGTCTTGGGGTGGATGTGTTCCAGGATGTGCGTGGCCGTGATGTAGGCCATGTCGAAGGGCGGGTCCTGGCGCATCAGCACCACATCCACGTCGCGGCCGAGGTCGAGTTCCACCGGCTCACCGAAGACGTAGTGGTCGCCCTTGGCGCGCTTCACCGTGACGGGGTGCGCCTGGGCCAGCACGCGGCCCGCGTTCAGCGAGAGGTGGCGCACATGGTAGTGCCAGAGCGTGTGGCCGCGCGCCTGGGCTTCCAGCATCATGGCGAAGGTGCTGTCGCCATCGATGTTGATGCTCTCGATCGGGTCCATCTGGACGGCGACGCGCAGCGCCATGGTCAAGCTCCTTGCTCATTGTCGAGCGGCTGATTCACGGCTTCGGCAAGATGGCCGAAGCCGATCAGACGCTGTGATGTGCCACGCGCGGGCGCGTCAGGCCAGCAGGCTGCGCCCGGTCATGGCGGCGGGCTGGGGCAGGCCCATCAGCGCCAGCAGGGTGGGCGCGATGTCGCCCAGCCGCCCCTCGCGCAGCACCGCCCCCTCCGGCCCGCCCATCAGCAGTACGGGCACGGGGTTGGTGGTGTGGGAGGTGTGCGGGCCGTCATTGGCCGGGTCGCGCATCAGCTCGGCATTGCCGTGGTCGGCCGTCACCATCAGGGCACCGCCCTGGGCGCGGATGGCATCCGCGATGGCGCCGAGGCCGCGGTCCACCGCCTCGCAGGCGCGGATGGCGGCGGAAAGGCTGCCGGTGTGGCCCACCATGTCGGCATTGGCGAAGTTCAGCACGATCAAATCATGCGCGCCGGAGGCGATGGCCTCCACCGCCTTTTCCGTGAGTTCCGGCGCGCTCATCTCCGGCTGGAGGTCATAGGTCGCGACCTTGGGCGAGGGCACCATGATGCGCGTCTCGCCCGCGAAGGCCACCTCCTCGCCGCCGTTCAGGAAGTAGGTGACGTGGGGGTATTTCTCCGTCTCGGCCATGTGCAGCTGGGTGCGGCCTGCGGCACTCACCACCGCGCCCAGGATGTCCTCCATGGATTGCGGCGGGAAGATCGTGCCGATCAGCGGGTTCAGCTCGCGGGCGTATTCCACCAGGCCCAGGCTGGCCGCGAAGCGTGGCGAACGGGGACGGGCGAAGCCCGTGAAGCCCGGGTCCAGCAGGGCCGCCAGGATCTGCCGCACGCGGTCGGCGCGGAAATTGAAGCAGAGGATACCGTCGCCATCCGCCATGCCCCCATGGCCGGGCAGGACGGAGGCGGGCAGGAATTCATCATGCTTGTCGGCGGCGTAGCAGGCGCGGATGGCGGCGTCGGCGCTCTCGGCCTGGTTGCCCTCGGCCAGGACCATGGCGCGCCAGGCCTGCTCCACCCGCTCCCAGCGGTGGTCGCGGTCCATGGCGAAGTAGCGGCCGGTGATGGTGGCGATGCGCGCCCGCTTCAGCGCGCCGAATTCCTGTTCCACCACGGCCAGCGAATCGCCGGCCGCGCGCGGCGCGGTGTCGCGCCCATCGGTCCAGGCATGCAGCGCGACCGGGATGCCCGCCTGGTCCAGGATTCGGGCCAGGGCCAGGGCATGGCGCTGGTGCGAATGCACCCCGCCCGCCGAGATCAGCCCCACCAGATGCGCGGTGCCACCGCTGGCCTGCATGGCGGCGACGAAGTCGGCCAGCGGCGCCATGCCCTCCAGGCTGCCATCGGCGATGGCGGCATCAATGCGCGGCAGGTCCTGCATCACCACCCGGCCGGCGCCGATGTTCAGGTGCCCCACCTCGCTATTGCCCATCTGCCCCTCCGGCAGCCCGACATCGAGGCCCGAGGTGCGGAGGTGGTTGCGCGGGCAGGTGGCCCAGAGCGCGTCGAAATTGGGCGTCCGGGCCAAGGCCACGGCATTGTCCACGCTCTCGGCGCGATGGCCCCAGCCATCCAGGATCACCAGCATCACGGGCTTGGTCATGCGCAACTCCCTCTCCGCGCCCAAGGCCTTACGGCGGAACGGGCGGGCTGTCAGCCGGGGGGGTTGAGCAGGCGGGTGATGAGTTCTTCGTCCGCCGGCAGGGCGCCGTCCAGCATCAGGTGCGCCAGGCCATGCACCATGCCCCAGGCGCGCAGCGCGGCATCGGGTGAGGGCGCGGCGGCGTAGAGCCCCGCCAGCGCGGCGTCGGACGCCTGGGCCAGCGCCGGGTGCTGCCGGGACCGTTGCAGCAGGGGGCCGAACATCAGCCGGAAGCGGCCAGGCCGGGCGAGGGCGAAGCGGAGGTAGGCGGGGCCCATCTCGGCCAGCGGCCGCCCGCCGAGGGCCGCGCCGAACTGCGCGAAGTGTCGCGCGGCGAGGGCGGCCAGCAGCGCCTCCTTGTCCGCGAAATGCCGGTAGGCGGCGGTGGGGGAGACGCCGGCCATGCGCGCCACCTCGCGCAGCGACACCGCGCCATCCCCGCCCTGGTCCAGCAGCGTGTCGGCGGCATCGAGCAGGGCGGCGCGCAGATCGCCATGGTGATAGGGCTTTTCTGATGTTGACACCGCTCACATTCCCGCTATGTTCACATCGTCAACATAAGGGGTGCGGGCGTCATGTCCATGCTGCAAGTGCATCTTTGGTCCTCGCTGCTGGCCGCGGCGCTCATTCTCTCGGTGCTCGCGCTGCCCAAGGGCACGGCGCGGCACCGAATGGCCGGAAGGGTGGCGGTGGGGGCCTGGGCGCTGGCCGCCCTCTCCTCCTTCGGGCTGCCGGCCTTCGGCACCCTCACGCCCATCCATGCGCTGACCTTGCTGACGCTGGTGATGCTGCCGCTGGGCATCCACTACGCGCGGCAGGGGCGCATCGCGGCGCACCGCACCACCATGCTGGCCACCGCGGGCGGGCTGCTGACGGCGGGCGTCTTCGCCACCGTCATCCCGGGCCGCTACCTCTATGGCGTGGTCTTCGGCTGAGCCTCGCGCAGGGCCGCCACCTCGGCCCGCAGCGCGCGGATTTCGCGCAGCAGGGCGTGCTGCTCCTCCTCCACCTCGCGGGTATGGGCGTCGGCCGCGACCGTGGCGGGGTCGCTCGCCTCGCGCTGCTTCCGCAACGTCTGGATGCTGTCCACGATCACGCCGATGAACAGGTTCAGCACCACGAAGGTCGCGATCAGGATGAAGGGCACGAAGAACATCCAGGCCAGCGGCTGGTGCTCCAGGATCGGGCGGACATTGGCCTCGGACCAGGATTCCAGCGTCATCATCTGGAACAGCGTGTAGAGGCTCGATCCCAGCGTGCCGAAGCGGTCTGGCAGGATCTCGCCGTAGAGCTTCGTCGCCATCACCGCGAAGACGTAGAAGATCAGGCCCATCAGCATCACGATGGAGCCCATGCCCGGCAGGGCGTGCAGCATGGCCTCCACCACCAGCCGCATGCTGGGCACGACCGAGACCAGGCGCAGCACGCGCAGGATTCGCAGCGCCCGCAGCACCGACAGCGGCCCCGTGGCCGGCAGCCAGGCGATGGTGATGATGGCCAGGTCGAACAGCCCCCAGGGGTCGCGGAAGAAGCGGCCACGGAAGGCGTAGATCCGCAGCGCCACCTCCAGGGTGAAGATCACCAGCAGCGCCCGGTCCAGCACCGCCAGCACCCCGCCCCAGCGGGCGGAGATGCTGTCGCTGGTCTCCAGCCCCAGCGTCACGGCGTTGAACAGGATCAGCCCGATCACGACCTTCTGGAACAGCGGCTCCATGACCAGGCGCGCGGCGCGCGCGCGCAGGTCGCTGCCGGAATCGGCGCTGGTGAGGGCTTCCTGCATGTGGGGCAATGTCCTGTTGGTGCGCGCATGGAATGGGCGCGCGCCATACCGGGATCAAGCCCCGCAGGTCAAAGGGGAATTGCCGGATATCCGAAGAGCCAGGGATGGGCGATGAGGAAGACCAGCCAGGCCAAGGCCCCGCCCGCCCAGACGACGACCGGGATTTCCGCCAGCACCAACCGGTTCCGCCCCGCCAGGATGGCGCCGAAAGGCAGGATGGAGGTGACGGGGCCGAGCCGCGCCCACATCTCCGGGCTCCGCGCCGCCACCTTCCGGTCAATGGAGGGCATGCCGACCAGCGCCGTCACCAGGAAGGCGCCGAAGAAGAAGACGCCGCCCAGGCTGCCCTTCGCGATCAGGTGGATCAGCCCCCACAGCGCGAAGGACCACAGCATGGGGTGGCGGGTGATGCGCTGGATGCCGCGCGGCTCGGGTGTGGTCAGCTTGCCACCCACCACGGTGGGGTTGGGCGTGGCGACCGAGGCCACGAACAGCACGAAGGCCGGCAGCATCAGCAGCGCCAGCACCCAGCGCAGCCAGTCCGGCGTCAGCCACAACCCCACATAGGGGGCCGCGCCCCAGGCCTGCACGAGCAGGATGATGGCCAGGACCGACAGCAGGGAATAGCCGATGGTGAAGCCGCGCTCGCCCAGCCGCGCGGCCAGCTGCCCGCGCACCGCCGTGCCCGCGATGCCGAAATGCACCCCCACCCAGAGGCAGGAGGCCAGGATCAGGAGGAACATGCTCATCCGCGCAGCTTAGGCGGGTCTCCACCTGCGGTGGTAGGGATGATTCGCGCGGATGCACTGGGCGCGGAACAGCTGTTCGGCCAGCAGCGCCCGCACCAGCAGGTGCGGCCAGGTGAGCGGGCCGAGCGAGAGCACATGCTCCGCCCGCGCGGTGACGGCGCCATCCAGCCCTTCGGCGCCGCCGATGGCGAAGGCGATGGGGCGGGCGGTCTGTTCCCAGCGTTCGGTCAGCGCGGCCAGGGCTTCGGAGGAAGGCGCGGGGCCACCCAGGTCCAGCGCCACCAGCAGGCCATTGGCCGGCAGGACGGCCAGCAGCGCCGCCCCTTCCCGCGCGCGGATCTCGCCCGCGCTGCCGCGTGCCTCGGGCAGTTCCACGAGGTCGAGCGGCGGGCGCAGCCGGGCGTTGTATTGGGCGAAGAGCGCGCCCTCCGCCCCCGACTTGAACCGGCCGATGGCCAGCAGCCGCGCCTTCAAATGGGCGATTGCTCGCCGGGGGCCGCTTCGCCCAGCGGGCTGTCGGGACCCCACATCTTCTCCAGGTCATAGGCCTGGCGCGCTTCGGGCTTGAACAGATGGATGACGAGGTCGCCCGCGTCGATCAGCACCCAGTCCTCGCTGCCCTGGATGGCGTCGCGCTTCAGGCGCAGGCCTTCCTTGCCCAGGTTTTCCACGAGGTGCGCGGCCATGGCCTCGATCTGCCGCTCCACGAGGCCGGTGGCGATCACCATGCGGTCGGTGAAGCTGGCGCGGCCGGTGACGTCGAGCACCACCACATCCTCCGCCTTGTCATCCTCCAGGCTCTTCACCGCGACGGCGACCAGCGCGGCCAGGCGGTCCCGGTCCATCGGCACGCGCTTGCCCGCCTTGCGGCGCGGGGCGATGGGGCGGGGCTTGGCGGCGGCGTCGGGCTTGGCCTCGCCGGCGGCGCGCTTGGGCGTCGCGCCGGAGGCGCGCGGGGCAGACGTCGCGCCGGAGGCGCGCGGGGCGGACGTCGCGCCGGAGGCGCGCGAGGCCGACGTCCCGGAGGAAGAGCGTTTGGGTGACGCAGCGCTGGAAGCGCGCGCGGCGGCACCCGTGGCGCGCGGCTTCACCGTTCCGGCGGCGGCGCGCGGCGTCGCGGCGGAGGTGCCGCGCGGCGTGGCGCGCACATTGGCCGTGGTGCCGCGCTTGGCCGGCATGGGCTCGGGCGTCGCGGCACGGCGACGTGGGGCGGGCTTGGCGGCCGGCGTCGCGGCGGCGCGCCGGGCGGGAGCCGGCGCTTCGGCACGGGGGCGGCGGGCCGGGCTGGCCTCGGCGGGGGCGGCACGCTTGCGCGCGGGCGCCTGTGCCTCGGACCGCGCGGCGCGGGGGGCCTTCCCGGCGGTGGGGGCGCGGGTCGGCGTCGTCTTGCCGCCGGCGCGCGGCTTGGTGTCGCCGCCATCCCGGGTGGCGGTCGTCCGGGCCGCGCCACGCGGGGCCGATGGCTTTGCCGCGCCTCGCGGGGCTGCCGTCCTGGCACCGCCACGCGGGGCGACCGGCTTGGCATCGCCGCGCGGCGCCGCCTTCTTCGAGGCGTCCCGCTGCGGGGCCTTCGCCGCCGCTTCGCGCACCGGGGGCTTGGCCCGGGTGCTGGGCTTCGTCGTCCGGGCCGCGGGCTTGCGGGCGGGCTTCTTCGTGTCGTCGGGTGTCCGCGCCATGTCCTGAACTCTAGCTCCTCGCCCCCGCGCGGATCGCGGTGGCGGAAATGGATCGCTCGGCGGCCGGGATGAAGCACCATGCCCCCTCCCCCGCTTGCAGCAACCCGTCCTGTGGGGTCAACGCCAAAAGCCCGCCGGCGTCGCGGCGGGTGTGGCGCAGCACGCTGGCCGCGCGCCCACGCAGCGCCATCCGGCTGTAGCCCGGACGCGGCAGGACCGCCAGCGCCGTTTGGCGCGCGATCTCCCGCCAGCGCCGCCAGCGCGGCAATTGCAGCAGATTGTCCGCGCCCAGCACCAGCACGAAAGCCACGCGGCGGAAGCGCACACGCAGCAGCGCCAGGGTGCGGAAGGTGTAGCGCGAGCCCAGGCGGGCCTCGATGTCGGTCGCGACCACCCGCACGCCATCGGCCACGCGGCGCGCGCTGGCCAGGCGTTCGGCGAAGGGGGCCATGCCGGCGCTGGGCTTCAGCGGATTGCCGGGCGAGACCAGCATCCACACCTGGTCGAGCCGCAGCGCCCGCAGCGCCACCTCCGCCACATGGCGGTGGCCCTCATGCGCCGGGTTGAAGCTGCCGCCCAGCAGGCCGATCCGCGCGCGACGCCCATCGCCGGCCGGGCCGGGGGCGGCGCGCGAAGGGCGCGCGGGGATGGTCTTGGCGTTCCTCACGCGGGCAGCCTAGCCCGCGCGGCACGGAAAGGAAGCGCGTTCAGCCCCGCACCTGCCCCGTGCCGGTGATGCGATAGCGATAGGTGCAAAGCTGCTCCAGCCCCACCGGGCCGCGCGCGTGCATCCGGCCCGTGGCGATGCCGATCTCGGCGCCGAAGCCGAACTCGCCCCCGTCGCAGAACTGGGTGGAGGCGTTCCACAGCCCCACCGCCGAATCGATCCCGGCCAGGAATTCCTCCGCGGCGGCGGCGTCCTCGGTGATGATGGCTTCCGTGTGCTCGCTGCCGAAGCGGCGGATATGGGCGAGCGCCCCCTCCACCCCGTCCACCACCGCGATGCTCAGCATGGCGTCCAGCCATTCCGTGGCGAAATCCTGCTCGGTCGCGGCGGGCAGTTCGGGACAGATGGCGCGGGCGCGTTCATCGGCGCGGAAGCCGCAGCCCTTGGCCGCCAGGTCCGCCACCAGCAGGGGCAGCAGGGAGGGCGCGATGGCGGCGTCCACCAGCAAAGTCTCGGTGGCGCCGCAGACGCCGGTGCGGCGCAGCTTGGCGTCCAGCAGCACCGTGCGCGCCATGTCCGGGTTCGCCGCCGCATGGACGAAGCTGTGGCAGAGCCCCTCGGCATGGGCCAGCACGGGCACCCGCGCCTCCTCCAGCACGCGCGTCACCAGCCCCTTGCCGCCGCGCGGGATGATGAGGTCCACCAGGCCCGACCCGCGCAGCATGGCGCCCACGAAGGCGCGGTCCTGGGTGGGGGCGAGCTGGATCACATCCTCGGGCAAGCCGACCTCCGCCAGGCCCGCGCGCAGGCAGGCGGCGATGGCGCGGGCGGAATGGGCGCTCTCGCTGCCGCCGCGCAGGATGACGGCGGAGCCGGCCTTGAGGCAGAGCGCCCCGGCATCAGCGGTCACGTTGGGGCGGCTCTCGAAGATCATGCCGATGACGCCGAGCGGCTGCGCCACGCGGGCGAAGCGCAGCCCGTTGGGGCGCGTCCATTCGGCCAGCACGCGGCCCACGGGGTCCGGCAGGGCGGCGACTTCCTCCAGCCCCTTCGCCATGGCCTCGATTCGGGCGGGGTTGAGCACCAGCCGGTCGCGGAAGGCGGCGGTGAGGCCGGGGGCGGCGTCCAGGTCGGCCGCATTGGCGGCGAGGATGGCCGCCGCCTCGGCGCGCAGCCGTGCCGCCGCCGCGCGCAGCGCCGCATCCTTCACCGGGCCTGGCGCGCGCGCGACGAGGGCGGCGGCGGCGCGGGCGGCGCGGCCGGCGGTGTCGAACAGGCGGGCGGCATCATCGGTGACGGCGTTCACGGGACCCTCATCTTTCGCGCGCATCCATGGCAGGCGCGCCACACCTTGTCGGGTGTCGCGACCGTTACGGCAAGGCTTTGCTTGCGCGGGGCTGCCGTGCGGGCATAGTGTCCGGGCGCTGGCGTCCGGCCGGTCCAACTGGCCGGCACGCCGCAGACTAAGTCCGCACGGGGCACCGCCCCGCGTCGGGCACTCGTAATCTTGCCGCTTTCGTCGCGTGCCATGGGGGTGGCTGTGTCGGGGGGCCGGGGTGAAGCCCGGGACGGCAAGGCCGATTGGGGGAGTTTTCGGGGATGATCTTTCAACCCATGGCACGCGCCCGCCGCCTGTCCGCGCCCGTGTTGGCGCTGGCCGCGCTGGGCGTGCTGGCGGCTTGCGGATCGCAGCAGCAGGCGCGCACGCCCGCCGCCAGTTCCACGCAAATCCGCAGCACCACGCCGCCGGGCCCGCCCGGCGACCCCTGGGGCCCCTGGATCCGTGAGGCCTCGGCCCGGTTCGACGTGCCCGAGGCCTGGATCCGCGAGGTGATGCGCCAGGAATCCGGCGGCCGCGCGCATGTCACCTCGCGCGCCGGCGCCATGGGGCTGATGCAGGTGATGCCGGCCACCTATCGCGAATTGCAGGCCCGCCACGGGCTGGGGGATGACCCCTACCACCCCTATGACAGCATCATGGCCGGCACCGCCTATCTCCGGCAGATGTATGACCTCTTCGGCTCGCCCGCCTTCCTGGCCGCCTACAACGCGGGGCCAGGCCGGCTGGAGGGCTTCCTCTACAACCGCCGCGGCCTGCCGCCCGAGACGCGCAACTACGTCGCCCGCGTGGGCCCCGGCGTGATCCGCCACAGCCCGAGCCGCCGCGCGCCGGCCGAGATCTACGCCGCCGCCGAAATCCCGCTGCAGGTGCCGCCCGGCCCGCGCCGGATGGACGCCGCCACGCGCCTCGCCCTCGCCGAGCAGCGCCAGATCCGCGAGCAGGGCGCCATGTTCGCCAGCCGCACGCCCGCCCCGGCCCCCGCGCCAGCGGCCGCGGCGCCGCCGGTGGTGCTGGCCTCGGCGCCCGCCCCCGCGCCGGTGATCTCGCCCAGCGGCGGGCGGGTGCTGCCCGACGGACGCATCGTCGTCGCCGCCATGGACCCCATCCCGGATGGCTCCACGCCCGAGGGCGCGGCGCGGCTGGCCGAGTCGCAGGGCGCGCTGCCGCCGCTGTCGGACTCCACGCCGCCGGCTCTGCCGGTGGCCGCCGCCCCGGCGCGCGGCCTGGGGCTGATCGGCACGGCGCAGGCCAGCACCCTGCCCGCGAGCTTCCGCCAGGCGCCGCGCCCGGCCAGCGCCCTCGTCGCGCCCGTGCTGGCCGCGCCGACCCGCACCGCGTCCACCCTTGCCGCGCCCACCCTCACCGCCCCGGCCCGCGCCACGCCCGTGGCGATGGCCCGCCCCTCCGCGCCGGCCGCGAGCTGGGGTGTGCAGGTGGGTGCCTTCCGCTCGCCCGAGCAGGCGCGCCGCGCGGCCGCGAACGCCCAGACCCAGGCGCGCAGCGGCGGCATGGTGCAGGTGATGGCGGTGCAGGTGTCGCAGGGCACGCTGTTCCGCGCGCGCATCACGGGGCTGAACCAGGCCGCCGCGCAGCAGGCCTGCGCGCGGCTGAGCGGCGGCTGCGCGGTCGTCGCGCCCGAATAAGGGAACCCGGGTAGGGAAATGGCTGCCGGGTTCAGCCCGGCAGCTTCACCTGGCCGCCCCATTCGCTGAGCAGGGCGGTCAGGCGCGGGTCCACATCCCGCGCCATCACCACATCGGGGCGCAGCAGGCGCAGCGTGTCCTCATGGCCGGCGCCGGCGCCCACGGCGACCAGGTCCACCTCCGGCCGCTCGGCCATCTCGCCGGCCCAGATGCTCTCATCCTCGACGCCCACCAGCAGGCGGTCGCACCAGCGGCGCGCCTCCTGGGTGATGGTCTCGGGGCAGGGGCTGCCATTGGCGGGCAGGAAGCCGATGCGCCAGCCGCGATGGCGCCAGCGCTCGATCACCTCGACGGCCAGCGGCAGGGAGACCAGCTTGCGGGCCGCGCCCCGGCCGGGGGTCAGCCCCTCCAGCAGCTCATCCGTGCGGACCACGGCGATGCCGGATTTCCGGCTGACGATGCCGAGCGAGAGCGCCGCCAACCTCGCGCAGCCCGCGAGCGACAGCCCCGAGGCCAGCCCCGCCGCCACCGCCGCCACCACGGCATCGCCGCCGCCCGCGGGGTCATGCACCTCGGACGCCTCGGCGCGGAAATGGCGCACCGTCTCGCTGCCATCGGCTTCCACCTGCAGCAGCGTCAGCCCGTCCGGCACGCGGGGCACCAGCACCGCGCCGAAACCATGCTTGCGGCTGAGGATGGAGGCGGCGATGGCCGCACTCGTCTCGTCATTCACGGCCATGCCGGTCTCGCCCGCCAGCTCATCGGGCTCGGGCATGATGAGGTCGGCGCCGGCGAAGCGCGCATGGTCGCCGCCCTTGGGGTCCACCACCACGCGGCGGCCGGAGGCACGGGCGGCGGCGATGAGCCGCGCGGGAATGTCGCCCGCCAGCACGCCCTTGCCGTAGTCGGACAGCACCACGGTGCTGGTGGCCGCCACCGCGTCGGTCGCGATCTTGATGAGGCGGTCGGCGAGGCGGGGATGGATGGGCTGGGATTCCTCGCGATCGGCGCGGAGCATGTGCTGCCCGCCGGCCAGGAAGCGCGTCTTGGTGGTGGTGGTGCGGCCGCCCTGCACCAGCAGCCAGGGCTCCACCCGCAACTGCCCGCCGATGAGGCCCGTCAGGTCGCTGCCCGCCGCGTCATCGCCCACCAGCGAGACGAAGGCGACGGCCGCCCCCAGCGCGGTGAGGTTGCGCACCACATTCCCCGCGCCGCCGGGAAGCGCCACCTCGCGGTCAATGTTGAGGACGGGCACCGGGGCCTCGGGGCTGACGCGGCCCACGGTGCCGAAGATGTAGCGGTCCACCATGGCGTCGCCCACCACCAGCACGGCGGTGCGGGAGAGGTTGTTCACGGCCTCCGCCAGTTCGGCGGGGCTGACCGCATCGCGTCCGGCTTGGGACATCGGGTCAAAAACCATGGATTTTCCTAACCCGCCGGGAGGTGGCAGCGCAACATATAGTGACGAAACATGTCCGCCGGGCGGCGGCACGTTTCCTTAACGACTTTCGCAGACAAAGGGTGCGGGCAGAAGGCCCGCGCGACGGATGAGCCGCCGCGCCACCGACGGGGCATCCACCATGGCGCCACCGAAATCCGGACGCGACGCCCGCCGCGCGTCGTGGGCATGAAACCCGCCATCAGCGATGTGCGGGCAACGCTGCGCGCGCTGCCGCCGGACAGCCTGGTGCTGGCCATGCCCGACCTGCCCGACCCGATGGCGCGGCGCATCGCCCTCGCCTTCCTGGAGGACGCGGCGGCGCAGGGGGTGGCCATGTCATGCCATGGCCGCGCGCGCAGTTGCTGCTGGGCGCCGCGCCCGGCGCCGCCGCCAGGGCCGGCGAGGCGCTGCACCGGCTCATCGGCACCCGCCCCACCACCTGGACCCTGCCCAGCGAGGCCGCCGAGCTGGACGACTGGCTGGACCGGCTGCCCGCCCCCCTCCCCAGCCCACGAGCCTTGTGGCGCTGGAGGCGCATTGCGCCGCCCTGCCGATGGAGGAGGTCGCGCGGCTCACCTTCTTCGCCGAGGGGCCGGACCCCCGGGCCGTGGCGCAGCGGCTGGCGCCGGCCGACCTGCCCCTGGAAGATCCCGATTTGCGCGCCCAGGCGCGCGCCCTGCTCTGCCGCCGCGTGCTGGCGGCGCTGACGGACCCTGCGCTGCGGAGCCGGCTGCCGGCAATGCGCCCCGGGCTGCGCCTGCTGCTCGACCTGCCACTGGCGGGATTGCCGGGCAGTCGGATGGTGGGCGGCGGCAGGAGTGGGCGGGCTACCCCCATCGCGCTGCTGCCGCTGGCCGCCCTGGCGGAGCCGCGCTTTCCCGCCCTCGCGCAGGGGCTGGCGGCGGCGGGCTGGCACACGGGCTTCGTCAGCAAGGATATGGAGGCGGCGGGGCTGCTCGTGGGCGGCGGATATGTGCTGGCCGCCCCTCCACCCGCGGCGCCGCCAGCCCTGCCACCCCTGGGGGATGCGCCGCGCTTCATCGCCCTCGGCCGCGACATCCCCGCCTGGTGCCGCGTGCCGGGCCAGTTGTGGGAGGTGCCGGCATGAGCATGGCCCTGAGCGGCCCCGAGGTCGGGCCCCAGGCCGAGGCGCTGGCTCTGGCCGCCCTGGTGCGCGACTGCGTGACCTCGGGCGTCGAACGGCGGGTGTTGCATCTGCGCCTCTCCGCCCTGCCCGAGGCGCTGCGCGAAACCCGGCACCGCCAGATGATCGACGAGGTGCTGGCCCCGGTCATGCGCCCCACCCGCGCCCGCCGCTTCGAACTGCCGGGCGGGGACCTCGTCATCGTCTCGCCCCCGCCCGGCCAGCACCTGGAGGAGGTGCACGCCGCCCTTTCCCGCCTGCTGCCGGAGGCGCCGGACGGGCCGCTCTCCACCACGATGCGGCTGCCAGTGGAGGGGGCACGGCTGCTCTCCGTGGTCGAGGGCGCGATGGGGCTGGTTTTGCAACGCGAATCGGCCTCCCCCTCCACGGTCCTGCCGCTGCCCTCCGCCACCGACCTGGACGCCGCCTTGCGCGCCCTGGCGACGGCCGACCTCGCCGCCGCGCTCCGCAACCACCCCATCTGGCGCCTGGGCGATGGCCAGGCCACGCCCACCCCGCTCTGGACCGAGACGCGCGTCCACCTGCCGGACCTGATGGAGCGGCTGCTGCCGGGCGCCTCGCTGGCGGGCGCGCCGGCGCTGGGCCGCCTGTTCCGCCGCACGGCGGAGCGCCGCCTGCTGGCCGAGCTCGCCCGGCCGCAGGTGGCCCGCGCCATGGACCCGGCCTGCCTGCCGCTGAGCCTCGGTTCCGTGACGGAGACCGAGGGGCTGCGCTTCGACGCCGCGCTGGGGCCCGCGGGGCGGGAGCAGCTCGTGATCTGCGTGCCGCTCTCCGACGTGCTGGCCGACCCCGCGGGGGCGGCGCTGGCCGCGCGGCTGGCGCGGGAACGCGGCTGGACCCTCGGCCTGGACGAGCTGGAGCCGTGGCACCTCGCGCGGATTGACCTGCGTGCGCTCGACCCTGGGCTGGTGCGGCTGCGCTTCCGCGCCGAATGGCTGGCGGGCAGCGTCGCCGAACGCGCCGCCCTCGACGCTGCCCTGCCCAAGGACCGCGACCGGGTGGTGCTGATGGGCGCCGACGCGCCGGTGGCCATCGCCTGGGCCTGGCAGCGCGGCATCACGGCCTTCATGGGGAAGGTGCTGGACGCGCGGCGTTGACCTGCGCGGCAAGCATGCCCGGGGGGTGTGCCGCGGAGCATGTCGGCGCATATCTGGGGCGTGACCCATGCCCTCGTCGTCGAAAATCTCGTCAAGCGCTACGCCCCCGGCCGCCCCCCGGCCGTGGACGGGCTGAGCTTCACCCTGACCGCCGGCACCACGCTCGGGCTGCTGGGCGGCAATGGGGCGGGGAAGACCACCACCATCGCCATGCTGCTGGGGCTGCTGCTGCCGACCTCGGGACGTGTGGTGGCTCTGGGGCATGACATGGCGACGGACCGCTTCGCGGCGCTGGCGCGGATGAATTTTTCGTCCCCCTACATCTCCCTGCCGCACAAGCTGTCGGTGCGGGAGAATCTGAAGGTCTATGGGCATCTCTACGACGTGCGCGGGCTGGATGCGCGCATCGCCCGCCTCGCCGAGGAATTGCAGCTGACCGACTTCATTGACCGCCCGGCCGGTGATCTTTCCGCCGGCCAGAAGACGCGCGTCGCCTTGGCAAAGGCGCTGATCAACACGCCCGCCTTGCTGCTGCTGGACGAGCCCACCGCCAGCCTCGACCCCGACACCGGCGACTGGGTCCGCACCCGGCTGGAGCGGTATCGGGACGAGACCGGCTGCGCCATCCTGCTGGCCAGCCACAACATGGCGGAGGTGGAACGCCTCTGCGGCCATGTGCTGATGCTCAAGCAGGGGCGGGTGGTGGATGAGGGCAGCCCGGACGACCTCATCGCCCGCTATGGCCGCGACGACCTGGAACAGGTGTTTCTCGACATCGCCCGCGGCACCCGCGCGGAGGCCCTGGCATGAACGCCGCCTCGCTGCGTCGCGTCTGGGGGCTGGTCTACAGGCACCTGGCCCTGTTCCGGCGTTCGCCGCCGCGCATCATCGAGCTGATGTACTGGCCCGCGCTGCAGATGGTGGTGTGGGGCTTCGTCACCGCCTATCTGGCAGGCCTGCAGAATGACGTGACCAGCATCGCGGCCGGCGTGCTGATCGGCGGCGTGCTGCTGTGGGAGGCGGCGCTGCGGAGCCAGATGGGCTTCTCCATCTCCTTCCTCGAGGAGATCTGGTCGCGCAACCTGGGCCACATCTTCGTCTCGCCCATCCGCCCGGCCGAGATGGTGGCGGCGCTGATGACCATGAGCCTGCTGCGCGCCATGGTGGGCGTGATCCCGGCCATGGGGCTGGCCTGGGTGCTCTACGCCTTCAACATCTTCTCCATGGGGCCGGTGCTGGTGGCCTTCTTCGCCGCGCTGATCCTGATGGGCTGGGCGGTGGCGCTGGGCGTGACCTCGCTGATCCTGCGCTATGGCGCGGGGGCGGAGGCGCTGGCCTGGTCGGTGCTGTTCGGCATCACCCCTTTCGCCTGCGTCTTCTACCCGGTGGCGGTGCTGCCGGTGTGGCTGCAGCCCGTGGCGCTGATCCTGCCCGCCGCGCATGTCTTCGAGGGGATGCGCGCCGCGCTGACCCAGGGCGTCATCGCCTGGGACCATCTGGCGGCCGCCTATGCGCTGAACCTCATCTGGATCACGGGCATGGCGGCGCTGTTCATGGGGCAGCTGCGCGGCGCGCGGGTGCGGGGCGCGCTGCTGAACATCGGCGAGTGAGCCTCACATGCCGATCGTCACCTCGCGGTTCTGGCGCAGGGTCGCCGCCGTCTCGCTGACGGCGCGGCCCACGCGGGCGGCCAGCAGCTTGCGGTCGGGCACGGTCTCAGGCGCGAAGGGCGCGTGCATCACCACCGTGACGCGGGTGCCGGTGCGGCGCAGCAGGCGCCAGGCGTGGCTCGCCGTCTCCATGTCGCCATACCAGGCGAAGAGGGGGCGGTCCCGCCGCCCCACCGGCAGCCCGCCCAGCCGGTCATAGACCAGGGTCACGGGCTGCACCTGCTGCGCCGCATTGGCCACGGCGAAGAAGCTGGAGCGGAAGGGCAGCACGCGGGCGCCGTCGCTGGTGGTGCCCTCGGGGAAGAGGATGAGGCTGTCGCCCGCTTCCATCCGCGCGCGCATCTCCTGCGCCTCGCTGCCCGTGCGGCCGCGGGTGCGGCTGACGAAGACCGTGCGCCCCAGCTTCGCCACCCAGCCGATGACGGGCCAGGTGCCCACCTCGCTCTTGCTGACGAAGCGGGCATCCAGCGTGGCGCCCAGCACCAATATGTCCAGCCAGGAGGAGTGGTTGGACACATAGAGGGTGCGCGGCGCCCCCGCCGGCCGGCCGATGACGCGCAGCTTCAGGCCGATCAGCCAGCACAGGGTGCGGTGGTAGAAGCGCGGAAAGGCGCTCTTGGCCGGACCGGGCAAGAGCAGCAGCACCGCCTGGATGGGCATGCACAACAGGGTGAAGACCAGCGCGGTCACCATCCGGCGCATGGCGCGCAGCCGGCCGCCTTCGGGCCGCTCGCCCAGCACGTCGTTCCAGATCGGCCCGGGAAGGCGCGGGCGGAAGCGCAAGGGGCGGCCGCGCCGCAGCCGGCGCGCGCCCGGGGCTGGCGTGCCGGCGGGGGCGCCGGTGAAGGCCGTGGCGTCGGAGGTCATCCGGGCAGCTATCCGCATCCATGGGGTCAAGGCAATGACGGGATGGCGACAAGATGATGAAGCCTGCCACCGAACCCGGGGTTGTCGCGCCCGGCGCGCAGGCCGCAATGTCGCGCGATGGAACCGGCCGGGAAACCCCTGCGAGTCGCGGTGCTGGGCGCGGGGCCGGCGGGCACCGCCATGGCCGCCCTGGCGGCCGCGCGGGGGCATGAGGCGGTGCTGTGGTCGCCGCGCGGCGGCGGCACGCGGCACATCCTGGGTTCGGTGACGACGCGCGGCGCCCTGGCCGGGCGCTGGCCGGTGCGCGTGGCGGCCGATCTCGGCCGGGCCATGGAGGGCGCCGATGCGGTGCTGATCTGCCTGCCGCCCGCCGTGCTGCCGGGCGGCGTGGTGCGGATCGCGGGCGCGCTGCGGGGTGATCCGGCGCTGATCTTCGCGCCCTCGGGCGGGCTGGCCGCGCTGCTGCTGCAACGGGAATTGCTGGCGCGGGGCGGCGTGCCGCGTATCGGCGCCCTGCCCGCCCTGCCCCTGCTGGCGCAACGCCATGGCGATGGCAGCCTTTTGGTGACGGGGCAGCGGCCGCGCCTCTGGCTGGCCGGGCTGCCGGCCGCCGCGGCGCCGGCCCTGGCGGCGCTGACCGGGCGCATCTTCGCCGTGCCGGTGGACCCGCTGCCCGACATGCTGGCGGCGGGGCTGGCCGACCCCATGGCCTTGGTCGGCGCCGCGCGGCTGCTGGCCCCCGCGCGGATGGAGGAGGCCCCGCTCCGCCTGCTGGCCGCCTTCGGGCGGGAGCGCGACGCGCTGGCCGCCGCCTGCGGGCGCGTGCTGCCGGGCCTCGATGAGCTGCTGGCCGGCACGGGCGCCTTGGCCGACCCGCCCCTGGCCGAGACCTTGCACGGGCTGGAATTCCTGGCCGCCTTGGGCCGCGCCACGCGCACACCCCTGCCGCTGCTGGGCGGGGCGCTGGCCATCCTGAAGGCGGGCATGGGGGGCGGGGCGTCCCCCCACCCGGTGCTGGCGGCGCTGGACGGGCCGACGCTGGCCCGCGCCTTGGGTTAGATGCGGATCGTCGCGCCCTGCGCGATGTCACCGCCCGCGACCAGGGACGCGATGGCCTCGCCCACCGCCTCGGGCTGGCGGATGGAGGCCGGGTCCTCGCCCGGGAAGGCGAAGGAGCGCAGCTTGGTGTTCACCGGCCCCGGGTCCAGCAGCGCCACGCGCAGCGGGGTGCGGGCGACCTCGGCCGCCCAGCAGCCCACCAGATGCGCCGCCGCCGCCTTGGCCGCGCCATAGAGGCCCCAATAGGCCTGGTCCGCCTGGCCGTCGGTCAGGAACAGGGCGCGCCCGGCAGGCGCGGCGCGCAACGGCGGGTCGCAAGTGCGGATCAGGCGCCAAGCGGCGGTGGCGTTCACCGCCAGGCTGTCCGACCAGTCCTTGGGCACGATATGCGCGGCCGGCGTCAGGCGGGCGAGATGCCCCGCCGCATGCACCAGGATGTCCAGCCGGCCGAAGCGTTCCACCAGCGAGGGGCCGATGGCGTCCATCTGGTCGGCCTCGCGGATGAGGTCGAGCGGCAGCAGGGTCGCGCTGCCGCCGATGGCGCGGATGGCGTCATCCGCCTCCTCCAGCGCGCCCTGGGTGCGGGCGGTCAGCACCACATGGGCGCCGCGCGCGGCCAGTGCCAAGGCCGTGGCGCGGCCGATCCCGCGCGAGGCGCCGGTGACCAGCGCCACCTGCCCCTTCAGTGTCGTGTCGTTCATGCGGGGATGGCGGCCTTGGCCTTGGATTCGGGCGCGTTGGACCAATCGGTCAGCGGGATGGCGTAGTCGCCGGTGAAGCAGGCGTCGCAATAGGCCGGGCTCGCGGCGTCACGCCCCGGGCGGCCCAGGGCGCGATACAGCCCGTCCAGCGAGATGAAAGCGAGGCTGTCCACGCCGATCAGCTTGGCCATGGCCTCCAGGTCATGCTGGGCGGCGAGAAGCTGCGCGCGCTCCGGCGTATCAATCCCGTAGAAGCAGGAATGGGTGGTGGGCGGCGAGGAGATGCGCATGTGCACCTCGGCCGCGCCGGCGTTGCGGACCATCTCCACGATCTTCTTCGAGGTTGTGCCGCGCACGATGCTGTCATCCACCAGGATCACGCGCTTGCCCTCCAGCATGGCGCGGTTGGCGCTGTGCTTGAGCTTCACGCCCAGGTGGCGGATCTGGTCCGTCGGCTCGATGAAGGTGCGGCCCACATAATGGTTGCGGATGATGCCGAGCTCGAAGGGAACCCCCGCCTCGATGGCATAGCCCATGGCCGCCGGCACGCCGCTGTCGGGCACGGGCACGACCACATCGGCCGCCACATGGCTTTCGCGGGCCAGTTCGGCGCCGATGCGCTTGCGCGTCTCATAGACGGGCGTGCCCTCGACCACCGAATCCGGCCGGGCGAAGTAGATGTATTCGAAGATGCAGAAGCGCGACGGGGCGGGCTGCATGGGGTTGAGGCTGCGGATGCCCTCGTCGTTGATGACGACGATCTCGCCCGGCTCGA
Organism: Roseococcus microcysteis; assembly: GCF_014764365.1. Lineage (NCBI taxonomy): Bacteria > Pseudomonadati > Pseudomonadota > Alphaproteobacteria > Acetobacterales > Roseomonadaceae > Roseococcus > Roseococcus microcysteis. The sequence goes on along the minus strand of NZ_CP061718.1, from coordinate 2,961,849 downwards.
TGTCGCGGACGAATTCGGCGCCCACGATGTCCAGCGCGCAGGTTTCGCTGGCCAGCACCCAGCCCTCGTTCAGCTTGCCCAGCACCAGGGGGCGCACGCCCAGCGGGTCCCGCGCGCCGATCAGCGCGCCATTGTGCAGCGCCACCAGCGAATAGGCGCCCTGGACCTGCTTCAGCGCGTCAATCAGCCGGTCCACCACGTTGGAATAGAGGCTGATGGCGATGAGGTGGACGAAGACCTCGCTGTCCGTGCTGGACTGGAAGAGGCAGCCGCGGCGGACCAGGGCGCGGCGCAACTGGCCGGCATTGGTCAGGTTGCCGTTATGCGCCACGGCGAGGCCGCCGAACTCGAAATCCGCGTAGAGGGGCTGGACGTTGCGCAGCGCCGTCTCGCCCGTGGTGGCGTAGCGGTTGTGGCCGCAGGCGGCGGTACCAGGGAGGCCCGCCATCACCTTGGCATCGCCGAAGATGTCGCCCACCAGGCCGAGGCCGCGATGGGAATGGAACTCGCCCTTCTCGCTCAGCGCCACGATGCCCGAGGCCTCCTGGCCCCGGTGCTGCAGCGCATGCAGGCCGAGCGCGGTCAGCGCCGCGGCGTCCTTGCCGTTCCAGACACCGATGACGCCGCATTCCTCGTGGAAATGGTCGTCGTCATTCCCCAGGCCGTGGGGAGAGGAGAGGGTTTCGGCTTGGGGCATGCGCATGACCTTCAGATGCGGTCGCGGGCGGGCGGGCGCAACAGGTCATCCTGCGTGGGCATGCGGCGCTCGGGCGGTTCTGCTATGCGCGGGCGATACTCCTGCGGGAGGCGGTCCGCAAGCCAGCGCGCGCCCTCGACCACATAGGGCAGGGCCATGGCGTCCCGCACCGGCTCCGGCCAGCGGTCCACCGCCGGCACGAAGAGCCCGGCGATGACATAGGCCAGCACCGCCAGGAAGGCGCCGCGCGCCAGGCCGAAGAGGAAGCCCAGCGAACGGTCCAGCCCGCCCAGCGCGCTGTCCTGCACCCGGCCGGCGATGGCGTGGATGACCAGCTTCAGCACGATCAGCACCACCAGGAAGGTGCCGCCGATGACGATGGCATCGGCCAGCCAGTCGGGCTCCACCACGCCGGCCAGCAGGGGCGTGAGGCTTTCCTGGAGCGCGAAGGCCGCGAAGGCCGCGCCGATCCAGGCGGCCACGCCCAGGAATTCCTGCACGAAACCGCGCAGGAGGGAGAGGATGGCGGAAATCACCATCACGAAGAGGAGGACGCCATCGACCCAGGTCATGATGCGGCGCGGTATAGCCGGGGCGTCACCCCGCGTCACCCTTGGCCCCGGAGCGGCGCCGCACCGTCTGCGCCGCGAAGGGCGCGACCAGGTCCGCCAAGTGCCCGATCTCGGTCAGCCGCAGCCCCTCCACCGGGGCGGGCTGCTTGGAACCGCGCGCCACACGGCGCGGCAGCACGGCCTGGCCGAAGCCCAGTTTCTGGGCCTCCCGCAGGCGCTGCTCGGCCTGGGAGACCTGCCGGACCTCGCCGGAGAGGCCCACCTCGCCGAAATAGACGGCATCGGGCTCCGTGGGCCGGTCGGTCATGGCGGAGACCAGGGCGGCGGCCACGGCCAGATCCGCCGCCGGCTCGTTGATGCGAAGCCCGCCCGCGATGTTCAGATAGACATCGGCCTGGGCGAAGGTGAGGTTGCAGCGCGCCTCCAGCACCGCCAGCAGCATGTTGAGCCGCCCGCCATCCCAGCCCACCACCTGCCGGCGCGGCGAGCCGCCCGAGGAAGGGGCCAGCAGCGCCTGCACCTCCACCAGCACGGGCCGCGTGCCCTCCAGCCCCGCGAAGACCGCGCTGCCCGAGATGTTGCCGCGCCGCTCGGCCAGGAAGAGGGCCGAGGGGTTGGGGACTTCCATCAGCCCGCCCTCGGTCATCTCGAAGACCCCGATCTCGTCCGTGGCGCCGAAGCGGTTCTTCACCGCGCGCAGGATGCGGAATTGATGCCCTCGGTCGCCTTCGAAATAGAGGGTGGCGTCCACCATGTGCTCCAGCACGCGGGGGCCGGCCAGGGTGCCCTCCTTCGTCACATGCCCCACCAGCACCAGCGCGAAACCGCGGGACTTCGCCAGCCGGATCAACTCGTTGGAGCAGGCGCGCACCTGGGCCACCGTGCCCGGCGCGGAATCCAGCGTGTCCAGCCACATGGTCTGGATGGAATCGATCACCACCAGCGCGGCCTCGCGCTCATGCTCCAGCGTGGCCGTGATGTCGCGCAGCGCACTGGCCGAGGCCAATCCCATCGGGCTGTCGGTGAGCCCCAGGCGCTGGGCGCGCAGCCGCACCTGCGCCACCGCCTCCTCGCCCGAGATGTAGAGGACGCGCTTGCCCGCGCCGGCCATCCGCGCCGCCGCCTGCAACAGGATGGTGGACTTGCCGATGCCCGGGTCCCCCCCACCAGCACGGCCGAGGCCGGGACGAAGCCGCCGCCCAGCACGCGGTCCAGCTCCGCGATGCCGGTCAGGTGGCGGGGCGGGGGCGCGGTCTCGCCCTGAAGCCCCAGGATGGTGATGCCCTTGCCAGGCGGCGCCTTGGCGCCGGGGCCGGGTCCGGTGCGGGCGGCTTCCTCGACCAGGGTGTTCCATTCGCCGCAGCCATCGCAGCGGCCCTGCCACTTGGGATGGACGGCGCCGCAGGACTGGCAGACGAAGCGGGTGCGTTCCTTCGCCATCAGGCTACCGGGCCGGCACGGGTCGGGGTCGTCGCATCATGCCATGGCTCCCAGGCGTTCGGTTCCAGCATCGCGGAAATTTGCGGATTCGTCTTGGCATGCCGGGCTTGCATCGGCCCTCGCCAGCGGCCAGCCTTCCGGACAATAAACCGGAGGAAAAATCATGTCCTTGACCCGCCGCGCGGCGCTGATCGCGCCTGCCGCCACCCTGCTGGCCGCCCCCGGCATCCTGCGCGCCCAATCGGGCACCATCCGCGTCGTGGTGGGTTTTCCCGCCGGCGGCGGCGTGGACGCCCTGGCCCGCCCCATCGCGCAGCGCTGGAGCGAGCGGCTGGGCCAGCCCGTCGTGATCGACAACCGCGCCGGCAACAATGGCAACATCGCCATGGATTTCGTCAGCAAGGCGCCGCCCGACGGCAACACCCTGTTCCAGGGCAATGTCGGCAACTTCGCCATGACGCATGCGCTGTTCCCCAACCTGACCTTCGACACCTCGCGCGATTTCCGTTTCGTGGGGCAGATCACCCTGGGCCCGCTGGTCTTCGTGGTGAATGCCGACAGCCCCATCCGCACCGTCCCGGACCTGATCGCGGCGGCGAGGGCGCGGCCGGGCGAGCTGAATTTCGGCTCCGGCGGCTCGGGCGGCGTGCCGCATCTGGCCTTCGAGGTGTGGAAGCGCCAGGCCCGCGTGGACATCGTGCATGTGCCCTATCGCGGCTCCGCCCCCGCCCTCCAGGACCTGCTGGGCGGCCGCACGCAGATGATGCTGGACGGCTACAGCGTGGTGCGCGGGGCGCATGAGGGCGGGCGCGTGCGCGTCATCGGCATCACCTCGGCCGAGCGCCACCCGCAATTGCCGGACGTGCCGACGGTGCGCGAACAGGGCATGGACTGGGTCTTCGCCAGCTGGCAGGGCATCGCGGCGCCCACCGCCACCCCGGCGCCCATCCGGCAGCGGCTGGAGGACAACCTCCGCTGGGTCTTCGAGAACACCGACCTGCCGCGGACGCTCACCAGCCTGGGCACCTTCCCGCGCTTCGCCCCGGGGGCGGAGCTGGATGCCAAGCTGCGCGAGGACCGCGCCATGTGGACCTCGCTGGTGCGCGAGGCCGGCATCACCGCCGATTGAGGGCGGCAAGGGCGGGGCATGGCGCCCCGCCCCCACGCATATCAGTCCGCGAACTGGCCCGCGGCCTGGATCACCGGGCGCCAGCGGGCGATGTCCGCCTGCCAGAACTCGCGGTGGGCGGCGGGCGTCGCGCGCTCCTGCGCCACCGGGGCGGTGCCCAGCGCGGCGAAGCGCTCGATCAGCGAGGGCTCGCGCAGCGCGGCCTGCAGGGCCTGGGACAGGCGCTCCACCACGGGCGCGGGCGTGCCGCGCGGGGCATACATGCCGTGCCACACGCTGACCTCGAAGCCCGGCAGCCCGGCCTCGGCGGCGGTGGGCAGGTCACCCAGGGCCGACACGCGCTCGCGCGTCGTCACGGCATAGGCGCGCACCTGGCCAGCCGAGATCTGCTGGGTGGTGTTGGTCGTCTGGTCGCAGAGGATGTCCACGCGGCCGCCCATCAGGTCCGCCATGGCCGGCGCCGTGCCGCGATAGGGCACCGTGGTCAGCGGCACGTTCAGCGCCGACTGGAACAGCAGGCCGCAGAGGTGCGAGGCCGCGCCGATGCCGGCATTGGCGAGGTTGATGCGCTCACGGTCGCGGCGCACCACCTCGATCAGTTCCTGGAGGTTGTTGGCCGGGAAATCGCGCCGCGCCACGATGGTCATGGGCACTTCGGTGATGAGGCCGATGGTCTCGAACCCGTTCACCGGGTCATAGGCCAGGCGGCGATACAGGGTGGGGATGGTGCTCATCCCGATGTGGTGGACCAGCAGGGAGTAGCCGTCGGGCCGCGCCTGGGCCGTGCGCTGGGCACCCAGCGAGCCGCCGGCGCCCGCCACATTCTCCACGATCACGTTCTGGCCGAGATTGGCCGTCATCCCCTGGGCCACCAGCCGCGCCACCGTGTCGGTCGGGCCACCGGCCGCGAAGGGCACCACGATGCTGAGGTTGCGCGTCGGGAAGGACTGGGCCGAGGCGATGGCAGGGGCGGCCAGCCCAAGACCGAGCGCCGGCAGGGCGCGGCGCGTGAATTGCGACATGGAGGTTTCTCCCGGGGGGATTTCGAGGATGACTGGGGATGTTTTGGTTTCGCCCCCCAGGTTTGCAATAGGGCGTTTCGCCGCGCATAGGATGACCCATGAAGATCACGGCCCAAGACCTGCTGCGCCGGGGCGCGGAACGCCACCGCGCCGGCAAGGTGGAGGAGGCGGAGAGCCTCTACCGCCGCGCGCTGCGCCTCGCCCCCGGCCACCCGGATGCGGAGAACCTGCTCTCCGTCTGCGCCCTGCAACGCGGCGACACGGCGGCGGCGGTGGAGCATTCCGCCCGGGCGCTGGCCGTGATGCCCGACAGCGCCATCTACCTGGCCAACCATGGCGCGGCCCTGGCGGCCCATGGGATGCTGCCCGAGGCCGTGGCCACCCTCCAGGCCGCGCTGGAACGCGAGCCCGATGACGTCACCAGCCTGCGGAATCTGGGCCAGGTGCTGACCGCGGGCGGGCAGCCGGAAGCGGCGCTGGGCCCGCTGCGCGAGGCGCACCGGCTCGCGCCCGCCTCGCCCGAGGTGGCGCTGACCCTGGCCCACGCCGCCCACCAGGCGGGCGAGGCGGAGGAGGCGCGCGCCGCCGCCCAGGCCGTGAAGGGGCCGCTCGCCGCCCAGGCCGGCTTCCTGCTGGCCGCGCTGGGCGAGGCCCCCCTGCCCCCGCGGGCCCCCGCCGCCTTCGTGCGCGAGATGTTCGACGCCTTCGCCCCCCGTTTCGACCAGGATTTGGCCGAGGCGCTGGACTACCAGACCCCCGCCCTGTTGGCGGCGCTGCTGCAACCCGGCGCGCGCGGCCGCGTGCTGGACCTGGGCTGCGGCACCGGGCTTTCGGGCGTCGCGCTCAAGCCTTTCGCGAAGCGGCTGGAGGGGCTGGACCTCTCGCCCCGGATGCTGGACCGCGCCCGGGCGCGCGGCCTCTACGATGCTGTGCACGAGGCGGATCTGCTGGACTTCCTGCCCCGCCGCGCCGCGGCCTATGACCTGATCACGGCCGCCGATGTGCTGAACTATTTGGGCGACCTCGCCCCCGCCCTGGCCGCCATCGCGGCCGCGCTGAAGCCGGGGGGCGAGGCGCTGTTCAGCATCGAGACGGGCGCGGCGCAGGTGGAGCTGGGCCAGGGGCTGCGCTTCCGGCACGACCCCGCGCATGTGGCATCCCTGGCCGAGGTGGCGGGCCTCACGCCGCTGCGGCGCGAACCTGCGGTGCTCCGCCAGGAGAAGGGCGCCCCGGTGGAGGGCGCGCTGTTCCTGTTGCGCCGGCAACCTGCCCCGGGCTGATCGGTTAGCTCCCGAGATGCGGCGGCCCTCCGTCGCGCCAATTCATCGGAGGCAGCACATGGCGCGTAAAGCCAAACCCCTGAACCAGCAGGTCATCGTCATCACCGGCGCGACCTCCGGCATCGGGCTCACCACCGCCTGCATGGCCGCGAAGCGCGGTGCGAAGGTGGTCATGGCCGCCCGCAACGAGGAAGCGCTGGAGACCGTCTGCTCCGCCATCAAGGCCGCCGGCGGGCAGTGCACCACGGTCGTGGCCGATGTGGGCGTGCGCGAGGATGTCGCGAAGATCGCGGAGGTGGCCAACACCACCTATGGCGGCTTCGACACCTGGGTGAACAATGCCGGCATCGGCGCCTATGCGAAGCTCGAGGAGATGTCCGACGAGGACCACCAGAAGCTGTTCCAGACGAACTACTGGGGCGTGGTCTATGGCTCCACCGAGGCGCTCAAGACGCTGAAGAAGCGCGGTGGCACGCTGATCAACATCGGCTCGATCTCGTCCGAGATGCCCTCGCCCATCCTCAGCGCCTACACGGCGTCGAAGTTCGCGGTGAAGGGTTTCACGGACAGCCTGCGCCTGGAGATGATCCATGAGGGCAGCCCCGCGCGCATCACGCTGATCCAGCCCTCGGGCATTGACACGCCCTTTGGCGAGCACGCGCAGAACTACATGGACGAGAAGAGCCAGGTGCCGCCGCCGGTCTACGCGCCGGAGGTGGTGGCCAAGGCCATCCTGCACGCCGCCGTCCACCCGACGCGGGACCTGGTGGTGGGCGGCTGGGGCCGCTTCATGATCGCGCTGACGCGCACCGTGCCGCTGCTGGCGGACCAGGTGTTCAGCTTCGCCTTCTTCCGCACGGCGCGGCAGCCGGGCGTGCCAAAGCGCGACACGCCCAAGAACCTGCACAGCGCGGGCGAGGACGGCAAGCGCTATGGCGACCAGGGGCACACCTTCAGCAACAGCCTCTACACCACCGCGAAGATGTATCCCGTCACGTCGCTGGCGCTGATGACGCTCGGCGTGCTGGGGATCGCGGCGCTGTGCCGCGGCACGGCGCGGGAGAGCTACTGGGATTATGCGCGGCGCATGGCGAACCACTACGGGCATGATGCGGGCCGCTATCTGAGCAGCCACGCCCATGATGCCGGGCGCTATGCCAGCAGCCATGCCCGCGATGCCGGCCGCTACCTGAGCGACTATGCGGCCGACCATGGCTGGGGCCGTCAACGCGGCTGGATGCCCCGCTGGGACAACCGAAGCTGGTTCGAACGTGGGTATGACAATGCCCGCGACGCCGCCCAGCGGCTGCGGCACAGCGTCGGGTTGTAACCTTGTCGGGGCGCCTGATTCACCGTGGCGGATCAGGCGCCAAGGCTCAGACCCGGCGCAGCGGCACCCGCCAGGCCATCACGGCGGCCAAGGCCATGATGGCGGCGGCCCCCGCGAACATCGCGCGGTAGCCGCCCGAGAGGCCCGCCGCCATGGCGGCCCTCTCCAGCACCGGCAGCGCGGCGAGTGCCTCCCGCCCGCCGCGCAGCACGGTGGCGAAGCGTTCGGCCAGGACGGCATCGGCCAAGGCGAAAGTGCCGAAAATGATGGTGCCGAGAATGGCCGTCCCGGCCGCCGAGCCCAGGTTCCGCATGAACTGCACCGAGGCAGTGGCGACACCCAGTTGCGCCGGCCCCGCCGCCACTTGCACCGTGGTCTGCACCACGGGGAAGGAGGTGCCGAAGCAGAAGCTCACCACCCCCAGCACCCAGGGCAGCCAGGCCAGCGGGATGTCTTGCCCCACAAAGGCCAGCCCCGAGAGCAGCACGGCCGAGGCCGTCAGCCCGATGGAGGGCAGCAGCATGTTCCGACCCGTGCGCGCCATGAACTGCCCGGAGATCAAGGCGCCCACCCCGCCGCCCACGCTCATCGGCAGCAGCAGCACGCCGACCGTGGCCAGCGGCACATCCCGCACCGCATAGAGATAGAGCGGCAGGAAGGAGATCAGCGCCACCAGTACCCCCTGCACGCAGGCCGACAGGATGGAGAGGCGCCAGATGGCCGGGTGCGCCAGCAGGGGCAAAGGCAGCAGCGGGTCCGGCATCCGTCGCTCGACCACGCCCAGCGCCAGCAGGGCGCCCAGCGCCACGACCCCGAACACCGCCGCCCACACCGCCGCATCCCAGCGCAGGGCCTGGATGCGGTCCAGCATCAGCACCAGGGTCAGCACGAAGACGGCGAAAAGGAGGGTGCCCGGCAGGTCGAAGCGGAAGCCGGCGCCGGAGATGGGCCGGCGCGGCAGGGTATAGGCCGCGACCGCGCCCAGGATCACCAGTGGCAGCCCGGCGAGGAAGACGGCCGGCCAGCCGAAGGCCTGGGTCAGCCACCCGCCCGCCAGCGGCCCGGTGGCCGAGGCGCTCATGAAGCAGGCCACCAGGTAGCCCTGGTAGCGGCCGCGCTCACGCGGGGGCAGGCTCTCGCCGATCAGGGCCATGGCCAGCGTCAGCAGGGCGCCGCCGCCGAAGCCCTGCAGCAGGCGGGCGGCCAGCAGCGCCTCGAAGCTGGGCGCGAGCCCCGCGGCCAGCATGCCCGCCCCCTGCATGACGAAACCCAGCATCAGCATGCGCCGGCGGCCGAAGGCATCGCCCAGCCGGCCAAAGACCGGGGCGGCGATGGTGGCGGCGATGAGGTAGGCCACCACCACCCAGGAAATGCGCTCCACCACCCCGAACTCCGCCGCCATGGCGGGCAGGGCGGTGGCGGTGATGGTGGTGTCGATGGCCGGGATGAAGATGGCCACCGCGATGGTGGGAAAGGCCCGCAGGAAGGACCGCCGGGCTTCGGCGGGGGAGAAGGCGGGCGGGGGGTCATGCCCTCAGGCTACCGCGCTTCGCCCCATTTCGAGAAATTTGTCGCGCCGCCGGGCCTTTAGCGTGGGTCCGTCCAGTTTCAGCAGGGGGTCCAGCGCCGCCGCCACCGCATCGCCCACGCTGGCGAGCGTGGCGGCGGTGTCGCGGTGGGCGCCGCCCAGCGGCTCCGTGATCACGGTGTCGATCAGGTTGAGGCGCTTGAGGTCCTCGGCCGTCAGCTTCAGTGCCTCGGCGGCCTGGGGGGCCAGGGTGGCGTCGCGCCACAGGATGCTGGCACAGCCCTCGGGGCTGATGACGGAATAGATGGCGTGCTCCAGCATCAGCACCCGGTCGGCGGTGGCCAGCGCGATGGCGCCGCCCGACCCCCCCTCGCCGATGATGGTGGCCACGAAGGGCACCGGCGCCTCCAGCCCCGCCTCGATGGAGCGGGCGATGGCTTCCGCCTGGCCGCGCGCCTCCGCCTCGATCCCCGGAAAGGCGCCGGAAGTGTCCACGAAGGAGAGAATCGGCAGGTTGAACCGCCCGGCCAGCTGCATGATGCGCCTGGCCTTCCGGTAGCCCTCGGGCTTGGCCATGCCGAAATTGTGCTTCACCCGGGTTTCGGTGTCATGGCCCTTCTCGGTGCCCAGCACGGCCACCGGGCGGCCACGGAACCGGCCCAACCCGCTGATGATGGCCGCGTCCTCCCCGAAGGCACGGTCGCCGGCCAGGGGCGTCCAATCCTCGATCAGGGCCTCCACATAGTGCAGGCATTTGGGCCGCTCGGGGTGGCGGGCCACCTGGGCCTTCTGCCAGGGGGTGAGCTTGGCATAGGTCGCGGCCAGCAGCTTTTCTGCCTTGTCGCGGAGCTTCTCGATCTCCTCGTGCAGGTCGAGCCCGCCCGCATCCGTGGTGCGGCGCAGCTCCTCGAGCTTGCCTTCCAGCTCGGCGATGGGTTTTTCGAAATCGAGGAAGTGGCGCATGGGGGTGCCGCTTAGCCGAAACCCCGCGCGGCGGAAACTGCCGCCCGCGTGGGGTTGCATTCCCGTGACGCAATGCCCCCGCATATTGGCGCGGCCCCGGCCCGGACCTAGGATGCGCCCGCCTTTCACACCGCTTCAGGAATTGACCATGCCCACCCTCGCCAGTCGCCTCGCCGATGTCCAGGTTTCCGCTTCCGTCGTCATGGGGATGAAGGCGCGGGAACTGGCCGCCCAGGGCATCAAGGTCATCGCGCTGAACTCCGGCGAGCCCGATTTCGCCACCCCCGCCCATGCCATCGAGGCCGCCCACCAGGCGGCGCTGAAGGGCGACACCAAATATCCGCCCCAGGGCGGCACGCCGGCCTTCAAGGCCGCCATCCGCCGGAAGTTCAAGCGCGACAACAACCTGGACTTCTCGGATGACGAGATCCTGGTGACCAATGGCGGCAAGCAGGCCATCTACAACGCGCTGATGGCGACCCTCGACCCGGGTGACGAGGTGGTGATCCCCGCCCCCTACTGGATCAGCTACGCGGACATGGCGAAGGTGGCGGGCGGCGTGCCGGTCACGGTGAACTGCCCGCAGAACAACGGTTTCAAGCTGCGCCCGGAGGATCTGGAGGCGGCCATCACCCCCAAGACCAAGTGGGTGATGCTGAACTTCCCCAACAACCCGACGGGTGCGGCCTGCTCGCGCGCCGAGATGAAGGCGCTGGCCGATGTGCTGATGCGCCACCCGCATGTCTGGGTCATGACCGACGACATGTATGAGCACCTCGTCTATGACGGGTTCGAGTTCTGCACGATCGCCGAGGTCGAGCCCGGCCTGCGCGACCGCACGCTGACGGTGAACGGCGCTTCCAAGACCTATGCCATGACGGGCTGGCGCATCGGCTTCTGCGGCGGGCCGAAGAACCTCATCAAGGCCATGTTCAACATGCAGGGCCAGGCGACCTCGGGCGTCTCCACCATCGGCCAGGCCGCCGCCGCCGCCGCGCTGGACGGCCCGCAGGATCTCGTGAAGGAGCGTGCGGCCGAATACCTGGCCCGCCGCGACTTCGTGGTGGATGCGCTGAACCAGTGCCCCGGGATTGTCTGCCACAAGCCCGAGGGCGCCTTCTACGTCTTCCCGAACGTCTCGGGCTGCCTGGGCAAGACGACCAAGGCCGGCACGAAGATCACGACCGACACCGAACTCGCCATGGCCCTGCTGGAGGAGGCGCATGTGACGGTGGTGCAGGGCAGCGCCTATGGCATGTCGCCCTATATCCGCATCAGCTACGCCACCAACATGGGCGAGCTGACCGAGGCGATGGCCCGCATCAAGGCCTTCTGCGAGGCACTGCGCTGAGCATGGGGGTCGCCATCCGTCCCGGCCGCGATGGCGACGCCGAGGCCTTCATCCGCCTGATCCGCGACGCCTGGGCGGAGTTCCCCGGCTGCATCTTCGACCTGGACGCGGAGCTGCCGGAGCTTCGCGCGCTCGCCACCTATTTCGCCGGCAGCGGCGGGGCGTTGTGGCTGAGCGAGGATGGGCAGGGCATGGTCGCCACCCGTCCGCTGGGCGCTGATGATGCCTGGGAGATCTGCCGGCTTTATGTGGATGCGGGGGCGCGGGGCAGCGGCCTCGCGCACCGGCTGCTGGACACGGCCGAGGCCCATGCCCGCGCGGCGGGGGCCGAGCGCCTGGTGCTCTGGACCGACACGCGCTTCGACGCGGCGCACGCCTTCTACGAGAAGCGCGGCTATGTGCGGTCGGGCGCCATCCGCATCCTGGATGACCTCTCGAAATCGCTGGAATTCCGCTACGGCAAGCCGCTGAAGGGCCTGGTGGTGGAGGCGCTGGACGCGGCCGCCGCCGCCAGCGCGGAACGGCGGCTGGCCGACATCCTGATCGGCTGCGTGGCGGAGGGGGCCTCCGTCTCCTTCCTGCCGCCCATGTCGCGCGAGAAGGCGCGGGGCTTCTGGAAGCGCGTCAGCACCGAGGTCGCGCAGAACCACCGGCTGCTGCTGGTGGCCTGGCTCGATGGCGTGCTGGCGGGGACGGTGCAGCTGCATCTGGAAAGCCAGGAGAACCAGCCCCACCGCGTGGAGGTGGAGAAGCTGCTGGTGGACCCGGCGCTGCGCCGGCGCGGCGTGGGCACCGCCCTGGTGCGCCGTGCCGAACAGGCGGCCGAGCGGCTGGGCCGGAAGCTGCTCACGCTCGACACCCGCGGCGGCGAGGCGGGCGAGGCGCTCTACCGCCGCCTGGGCTGGCGGGAGGCCGGGCGCATTCCACGCTGCGAACTGGATGCGCGGCGCGAGAAGCAGGACGTGGTCTTCTTCTTCAAGGAGGTCCCCGCATGATCAGCCCCGCCCATGTCCGCGCCATGGCGGCCTACAATGCGGAGATGAACCGCCGCCTCTACGACGCGGCCGCCACGCTGACGGACGCCCAGCGGCGCGAGGATGGCGGCATCTTTTTCGGCAGCATCCACGCCACGCTGTGCCACCTGCTCTGGGGCGACAGCATCTGGATGAGCCGCTTCGCCGGCTGGGACCGGCCGGCGGGTGGCATCGCGGAAAGCACGCGGCTGGTCGAGGAATGGGACGCGCTGCGGGCGGCGCGCGCCGCGATGGATGCGCGCATGCAGGGCTGGGCGGCCGCGCTGACGCCGGCCGATCTCGAAGGCGACCTGACCTGGTTCAGCGGCGCCACGGGCCGCGAGATGCGCCGGCCGCGCTGGCTGCTGGTGACGCATCTGTTCAACCACCAAACGCATCATCGCGGGCAGGTGCATGCGCTGCTGACGCGCTTCGGCGCGAAGACCCAGGACACGGATTTGCCCTGGGTGATCGCGGAAGCAGACTGGAGTTGAGCTTGGCGCGTGATTCACGCCTCCGGGCGTGCCGCCCTCCGACGATCACGCGCTACGGCGTCTTCAGCGTCAGCCCGCCATCCACGATGATCTCGGCGCCCGTGACGTATTTCGCCTCGTCCGAAGCCAGATACAGCGCCGCATAGGCGATGTCCCAGGCATCGCCCATCCGCCCCATCGGCGGCTGCGCGTTGCGCTTCGCGATGATGCCCGCCACATCGCCGCCCGTGCGCTGGCCGGCGAGGCGCGCCTCGACCAGCGGCGTGTGCATCAGCCCGGGTGTGACGACATTGCAGCGCACGCCCTGCGGCGCGTAGCGAACCGCGATCATCCGGCTCAGCGCCGTGACACCCGACTTCGATGCCGCATAGGCCATCAAATCATTGCCGATGTTCCGGTGCGCCGCGACCGAGGAGAGGTTCACGATCGCCCCGCCCCCCTGCTTCACCATGATGGGCAGGACCGCGCGGGTGGAGAGGTGCACATAGTGCAGGTTGTGGTGGAACTGCTTGTGCCACATCTCGGGCGTCAATTCCTCAGGCCCGCCGGGCACGCTGCCGCCCACATTGTTCACCAGGATGTCGATGCGCCCGAAGGCGGCCATGGTGGCCTCCATGATGCGCGTGATCTCGGCTTCCTGCGTGACGTCGGCGGCGAGGGCGAAGGCCTGCCCGCCCTCGGCCGCGATCATGGCGGTGGTCTCCTCCGCCGCCTCCATCCGGTAATCCACGCAGGCCACCTGCGCGCCCTCGCGCGCGAAGAGGATGGCCATGGCGCGGCCATTGCCGACGCCCACGCCGACCGAGCCCGCGCCCAGGATCAGGGCGCGCTTGCCCGCCAGCCGCCCGGCCATCACGCATTCCCCCCGCGAAGCCAGGCAATCAGGCGCCCCAGCCCCTCGCGCATGTCCACCTCGGGCTTCCAGCCGATGGCGGCCTGCGCCTTCTCATGCGCGATGCGGAAGGCGCCGCCGGAGGTCAGGCGCACCTTGCCCGGCTCCTCCCCCACGAAGCGCGGCGCGGGGCCGCCGCCGGCCAGTTCCGTCACCAGCTCCACCAGCTCCTTCGTCGTGATGGGCGCGGGGCCGGAGCAGTTCACCGCCACATCGCTGGCCGCACTCTCGAAGGCCATGCGGTTGGCGCGGGCGAGGTCGCCCACATAGACGAAGTGCTTCGTCTCGCTGCCATCGCCGAAGATTTCGGGCGGCTCGCCTTTGGCCAGCTTCTCCAGCGTCTCGATGATGTAGAGGGCGTTGGCGGCGCGGTGGTGCTGGCGCTCGCCATAGACCGTCGAATAGCGCAGCACGACATGCGGCAGGCCGTGCTTCCGCGTGTAGGTGCGGCAGAGCTGCTCGCCGATGATCTTGGTGGCGCCGTAGAGGATGGCGGCGGGCGGCGCGCCCTCGCTGAAGAAGGGCGTGGTCTCGACCAGGTCGCCCTTGATGCCCGGCCCATAGCCATAGACCGCGTTGGAGGAGGCGAAGACCACCTTCTTCACCCCGCGCGCCGAGGCCGCCTCCAGCGCGTTCTGCACGCCGCGGATGTTCACGTCCAACCCGCCCCAGGGGTCGCGGTCCATGTTCAGCGTCATGTAGGCGGCCAGCAGCAGGGCGCCGTCCATGCCCTCCATGGCGGCGAGCAAATCCGCCATGCGCATCACGTCACCGCGGATCACGGACAGGCGTGGGTTGTCACGCAGATGCGCCACGGCCGTCTCGGCGCCCATGGAGAAATTGTCGAAGAGGCGCACCTCGGCGGCACCCGCATCCAGCAGCTCCGCCGCCGTGGCGGACCCCACCAGGCTGCCGCCGCCGATGATCACGAAACGCCCGCCGGACACTGGCACAGAAGCCACGCTCTTCCTCCATCATTCCCTTGCTTGGCGGGAAGGATGGAACCGTTGCGGCCTCAGGGCAATGGCGCCTCGGCCCATTGCACCGCCCAGGAACGGCGGCGCGCGCAGACACCGGGCGCGGCAAAATCATAGAGGATGAGGGCATCGTAATGCTGCACGCTGTCATCCGCCCGCAGGACGTAGCTTGCGCGCCAGCGCACCAGCGCGGTCATGCCGGTGAAGTTCAGCACCTCCGTCATGCCCCGCATGTCGCGCTGCCCGCCGATCTGTTTTTCCAGATGCGCCAGGATGGCCGCGCGCCCACGCAGCGGGGCAAGCTGGGGCGAGGTGTAGTACTCGGCATCCTCGGCGAAGCGGCCCTCGAAGGCGTCCATCGCGCCCTCGGCCACGCCGCGCCGGATGGCGGCGAGGAATTCCTCCACCCAATCCGGCACCATCATCGCCAGTCCAGCGCGGGCAGGGAGACAAGCGGCATGCGCGCGGCCATCAGCCGGCGGTTCCGCAGCTCGATGGGCACGTCCAGGCGCGGCGGCCCGCCCTCGGGCGGGATGCGCGAGGTCAGCATCACCAGCGCTCGCAGCGGCCCCACCATGTCGGGGGACACCAGGCCGGATTCCGACAGCGTGCTGACCGCCTCGGCCGCATGGGTGACGGAGAGGCCGCCATAGCCCTCGGGCTGCAGGCTGCGGTCCAGGTTGAGCTGCCCGCTGAACTGCGCCACCACGCGGCCGCTGCGGAATTCCAGCCGGTCCACGCGCAGCTGCCCGCCCGCCGCCTTCCACTGCGCGGCCGTGCCTTGCAAGGGGACGTTCACCCGCGCCTCGATCCCCGCCTGCTCCACCGGCGGCAGGCCCGCAGCCTCGACACGCCCGGCCGCCAACTCCAGCCGCCCGCCCTCGATCCGCCCCGAGACCGCCTGGGCCGCCATGCCCGGCAAGGCGAGGCTTTCGGCCGCCACATCGGTCCCAGCATAGGGCAGGCGGGCGGAGAGGCGCAGCCCCTCGGTCACCACCGGCGTCACCCCGCCGGCATGGCGCAGCGCCTGCGCCCCCGCGAAATCCGCGCGCAGCACGCCCCAGGGCGTCACGCCGATGCGCAGCACCACCTGCTCGGCCTGCCAGCCCAGGCGCGAGGGCGCGTCCACCACCACGTCGCGCAGCCGCAGTTCGGCTTGCAGGGGAAAGCCGCCGCGCGTGGGGGCGGCGTGGCGGATGCGCCAGCCCTCGGCCTCGCGCGCCTGGCGCCAGGCGGTGAGTTCCGTCTCCAGCCGCGAGGTCGCGAGGTGCCAGGCCCCCGCGACCAGGCCCACCACCAGCACCGGCGCGACAGCGGCGCGCACCCACCATTTTCCTGCCATGGGTTTGGGCTTAACCCGGTCCCGTCCGACAAGCAAAGGCCGCGCCGCGGTGCAACACCTGCCGTTGGATGCCGATGGGCATCTGTATGTCTTCGCCTATGGCTCGCTCATCTGGCGGCCGGGGTTCGACCACCAGGGCGCGGAGCCCGCCCTGCTAAGGGGCTATCATCGCAGGTTCTGCCTGTGGTCGCGGCTGTATCGCGGCACGCCGGAGGTGCCGGGGCTGGTGCTGGGACTCGATCGCGGCGGGGCCTGCCGGGGCGTGGCCTTCCGGGTGGCCGCGGCCCATGCGGCGCCCGTGCTGGACTACCTGGACGCGCGCGAGAACCCGAACGGCTTCTACGTCTATGAACGCCGGTTGCTGCCACTCAGCCTGGCCTCCGGCCGGCAGGTGCGCGGCATCGCGTATGTGGCGGACCGGCGCCACCCCTCCTACGCCCGCCCCTGCGAGGACAGCACGGTGGCGGCCATCGCCCGCGGCCATGGCCAGGCGGGGCCAAACCGCGAATACCTGCTGAACACCGCGGCCCATCTGCGCGCCATGGGACTGCCGGACCGGCGGCTGGAACGCCTGGCGCGTTTGGTGGAACTTCAACTTCGTCCCCACGCGCAGGTGGAGCTGCCGTCCTCAGTGGGAGAAGCGCCGCGTGCCCCCATCCACATGGATGACCTGGCCGGTGATGTAGCGGGCGAGCGGTGAGCACAGGAAGGTGGCGATGACGGCCATGTCACGCGCCTCGCCGATATAGCCCACGGGCACTTCGCGCTCGGCCCAGGCACGGCGGGCTTCCTCGGTGGGCATGATGCGCTGGTCTATCTGCTCCGACCGGATGCGCCCAGGCGGCAGGCTGTTCACCGTGATGCCGTCCTTCCCCAGCACGCGCGACAGCGCCTTGGCCCAGATGTGCACCGCGCCGTTGGGCGCGTTCGCGGCGTTCACCATGAAGGGCTCGTCCTGGCCGGTCAGGTTGATGATGCGGCCCCATTTGTTCGCCTGCATCATCGGCACCAGCGCATGGGTGATGCGGCGGCCGGCGTGGAAGTTGATCTCCATCGCCTCCATCCAGACCTCGTCGCTGCCGAGGTCGGTCTGCGGGCGGCTGCTGCCGGCATTGTTCACCAGGATGTCGCAGCGGCCGAAGCGCGCCTGCATCGCGGCGCGCACCTTCTCGCCGGCATCCTTGGCGGTGAAGTCCTGTTCGATGATCAATGGCTCCGCGCTCGCGGGCAGTTCGGCGGCGAGTTCCTCCAGCAGCGGGCGCCGCCGTGCCAGCAGGGCCAGCTTGCAGCCCTCCGCCGCCAGCTCCTTCGCGATGGCGCGGCCCAGCCCCGCCGAGGCGCCCGTCACCAAGGCCACCTTGCCCGTCAGTTGCAGATCCATGCCGAACTCCCGCCCATGAGGAACGCCGCGGAGGTTACCCCCCGCGGCGTGAATTGCGGAAGCGGTCGCGCCCGCCTACTCGGCCAGCGCCTTGTCCTTGCCACGCCGCACCGCGGGCAGCAGCATCATCACCAGCGCCACCAGGCCGATCGCCAGCATGGTCGCGCTGATGGGGCGCTCCATGAAGACGAACCAGTCACCGCGCGAAAGCAGCATGGCGCGGCGCAGGTGCTCCTCCATCATCGGGCCCAGCACGAAGCCGATGAGCAGCGGCGCGGCCTCCAGCTGCAGCTTGGCGCAGATGTAGCCGAACACGGCAAACGCGATGGTCATGTAGACGTCGAAGACGTTGTTGCTGATCGAGTAGGTGCCGATGCAGCAGAACACCAGGATGGCCGGGAACAGGAACTTGTAGGGCACCTGGAGCAGCTTCACCCAGAGGCCGATCATGGGCAGGTTGATGACCAGCAGCATCACGTTGCCGATCCACATGGAGGCGATGAGCCCCCAGAAGAGGTCGGGCTGCTGCACCATCATCTGCGGGCCGGGCTGGATGCCCTGGATGATCAGCGCGCCCACCATCAGCGCCATCACCGCGTTGGACGGGATGCCCAGCGTCAGCAGCGGGATGAAGGCGGTCTGCGAGGCGGCGTTGTTGGCCGCTTCCGGCCCGGCGACGCCCTCGATGGCGCCCTTGCCGAAGAGGTGCCGGCCCTTCGACATCTTCCGCTCCATCATGAAGGAGCCGAAGGAGGCGAGTGCGGCGCCGCCGCCCGGCAGGATGCCCAGCACCGATCCCAACAGCGTGCCGCGCACGGCCGAGGGGGTGCCGCGCTTCCACTCCTCGCGGTTCAGCCAGAGGGAGCCCACCTTGGTCTTGAGCAGGGAACGCGCCTCGGGCCGCTCCAGGTTCAGCACGATTTCGGCGATGCCGAACATGCCCATCGCGATGGCCACGAAGCTGATGCCGTCCGAAAGCTCCGCGATGCCGAAGGTGAAGCGCTGCTGCCCGGTCTGCACGTCGGTGCCGACCATGCCGAGCCCCACGCCCAGGATCACCATGCCGACCGCACTTGATGGGCGAGCCCTGCGCCAGCACGCTGGCCACGATGAGGCCGAGCAGCATGAGGGAGAAATACTCGGCCGGGCCGAAGGACAGCGCCACGGCCGAGAGCGCGGGGCCCGAGGCCGCGACCAGCAGCGTGCCCACCGTGCCGCCCAGGAAGGAGGCGATGGCGGCCGTGGCCAGCGCGGCCCCCGCCCGCCCGTTCTGGGCCATCTTGTAGCCCTCGAGCGTGGTGACGACGGAGCTGACCTCGCCCGGCAGGTTCAGCAGGATGGCGGTGGTGGAGCCGCCATACTGCGCCCCGTAGAAGATGCCGGCCAGCATGATGATGGCCGTCGTCGGCGGGATGCCGAAGGTGATGGGCAGCAGGAGCGAGATGGTCGCCACCGGCCCGATGCCCGG
Organism: Roseococcus microcysteis; assembly: GCF_014764365.1. Classification (NCBI taxonomy): domain Bacteria; kingdom Pseudomonadati; phylum Pseudomonadota; class Alphaproteobacteria; order Acetobacterales; family Roseomonadaceae; genus Roseococcus; species Roseococcus microcysteis. Next base: position 2,942,970 of record NZ_CP061718.1, on the reverse strand, counting down.
CAGCACGCCGATGGCGGTGCCGATGAAGGCGCCCAGCAGGGCGAAGAGAAGGTTCTGGCCCGCGAAGGCGATGGTGAACCCGTGCGCCAGGTTCTCGATGAGGAATTGCATGTGGGCGGGCTCTCAGCTCGTCGGCCAGAGGTGGACGCGGATGTCGAGCTGGAGGATGAAGATCCACCAGCACAGGGCCAGCATGAAGACGATGAGGCCCAGCACGCCGAGCGGCTTGCGGAAGTGCTCACGCTCCGCCGCGCAGGACAGCAGGATGGTGCCCGTCAGCGCCGCGAAGAAGCCGATCTGCTCCAGCAGCAGGCCGAACACGGCCACGGAGGCCGAGATGAGCGCGATGAACCGCAGGTCTGGCGAAAGCGTCAGCACCAGCATTCCCGCCACGATCGCGATGCCGACGGCGTTGTAGCCGATCCCGAAGAAAGGAAGGATGGCAGGCGAAACGAGATAGACGACAGCCGATACAATGATCGCCCCGAACAGGCTCGCCAAATTGCGGCGCGACCAGTTGCCCACCGGGTTCGGCCCCGTAAAAAAGGCCGCGAGCGTCACGAAGGCACCAATACCAGTCAATCCAACAAAAGCGAGCATGGGCATGTAGCCTGGCCCCATGCGCCGCGCGGTGCCGATGGCGTGCTCCTGATTGAAATACAGACCCGCCAGACCTAACCCAAGTAAAATTAGTCCGGACAATACATCTCTCGTATTGATCCTATGGCCCACCTATACCTCCCTGCCCTGTATTCGTTTCCAGGGTGGGAACTTATGATGAAGTCACATGGAGGCCGCCCAACACGAAATATTAAAACGAATTTATTCCTAAATTACTTTACAGCTACCCGCGGCACGGCGCCCGGCCGCCCGTGTGGACAAGGGCGGCACCAGCGAGGACCATACGACATTACGTCAAAGAGACCGCGACATGCTCTCCAACAACCCCGAACAGCGCATCCGCGAACAGGCCGCCGCCCTTGAGCCGCGCCTGATCGAGATGCGGCGTGACATCCACGCCCACCCCGAACTCGCCTTCGAAGAGGTTCGGACCGCCGGCATCGTCGCTGCCGAACTCACGCGCATGGGCATCCCGCACCGCACGGGCGTGGGGCGCACGGGCGTGCTGGGCGTGATCGAGGGCGCGCGGCCCGGCCCCACGCTCGCGCTGCGCGCCGACATGGACGCGCTGCCCATCCATGAGGAAACCGGCCTGCCCTTTGCCAGCACCGTGGCCGGCAAGATGCACGCCTGCGGGCATGACATCCACACCGTCACGCTGCTGGGCGCCGCCGAAATCCTGAACGGGCTGCGCGAGAACCTGGCCGGCCGCATCGTGCTGGTCTTCCAGCCGGCCGAGGAGGTGCTGGAAGGCGCGCCGGCCATGATCGCCGATGGCGCGGCGGATGGCGTGGACATGGCCATCGGCTTCCACAACCACCCGGACAAGCCGGTCGGCACCTTCGGCTTCGTGCGCGGGCCGTCGCTCGCCGCCTCCGACCGCTTCGACATCCATCTGCGCGGCAGGTCGGGCCATGCCGCCCACCCCCATGCGGCGGTGGACCCCATCGTGGGCGCGGCGCAGATCGTCTCGCAATTGCAGACGGTCGTCAGCCGCGAGCAGATGCCGCTTCACCCCTGCGTGGTGACGGTGGGCATGTTCCAGGGCGGCACGACCTACAACATCATCCCCGAGCGCGTGCACCTGAAGGGCACCGTCCGCACCCTGCATGCCGAGGCGCGCGACGTGGCGGAGGCCGCCATCCGCCGCCTGGTGGAACACTCCGCCGCCGCGCTGCGGCTGGAGGCGACCATCGAATACCGCCGCATGGTGGCCTCGCTGGTGAGCGACGACCGCGTGCTGGACCCCGCCATCGCCAGCGTCCGCGCGCATTTCGGCGAGGTGGTGCATGAGGGCCAGCCCAGCATGGGCGCTGAGGATTTCGCCGCCTTCGCCGAGCGCGCGCCCGCCTTCCATCTGGGCATCGGCGCCGGGGCGCCTGGCCGTGACGACCGGCTGCACAACGCGAACTACCAGCCGGATGAGCGCTGCATCGCGCTCGGCGTGCAGGCGCTGAGCCGCATCGCGGTGGACATGCTGCGATGAGACTCGCGGAGCTTTCAGCACCCGAGGTCGCGCGGCGCCTCGCCGAGGGCCATGCCGTGCTGCTGCCGCTGGGCAGCCTGGAAACCCATGGCCCCGCCCTGCCCATGGGCGACTACCTGCTGGCCGAGGCCATCGCGCTGCGCATCGCGCAAGCCCATGGCCGCGCGCTGGTGGCCCCGCCCATCCCCTTCGGCGGCGCGGATTTCTTCCGGGGCGTACCCGGGGGCATCGCGCTCTCCACCGCCACGCTGACCGCCCTGCTGCGCGAGGTGCTGGAGGCGTTGGTCGAGGGCGGTGCCACGCGCATCCTCATCATCAACGGCCATGGCGGGAACATCCCGGCCGTCGAGGAGGCACAGCGCGGCCTGCGCGTCTCGCGCGGGCTCATCGCCCCCGTGCTGCATTTGTGGAAGAACGCCGGCGGCTGGCAGCAGGCCTTGGGCGGCGACCCCGCCGCGCTGGGCCATGGGGGCGACCCGGTGGCCTCGGTGGCGCTGCATCTGCGGCCCGATCTCTGCGCGCCGGAGCGCCTCGCGCCGCGTGAGGCACTGCCGCCCTTCCTCGGCCTGCCCATCAGTGGCTTCGGGACGCTGGCCGCCGCCGGCGCGGAGTTCGGTGTGCCGCTGAACCTGGACGAGGTCGCCCCCGGCGGCACCCAGGCCGCCGACCCGCGCGGCGCGAACGCGGCGCATGGTGCGCGCATCGTGGAGCGGCTGATGCAGGCGGGCAGGGCCATGCTCGGCGCCATGGAGAACACGCCATGAAGATCTGCGTCTTCGGCCCCGGCGCCATCGGCAGCCACATCGCCGCCCGCTTCGCCAAGGGCGGCCAGGCGGAGGTCAGTGTCCTGGCGCGCGGCGCGCAGTTGGAGGCCATCCGCGCGCGCGGCATCACCGTGCGCACGCCGGAGGAGGAGTTCATCGCCCGCCCCCGCGCCGAGGCCGATGCCGCCGCCATCGGCCCGCAGGATGCGGTGGTGGTGACGGTGAAGGCGCCCGCCGTGCCGGGCATCGCCGCCGCCATCGGCCCGCTGCTGCGCCCCGACACGCCCGTGGTCTTCGTGCTGAACGGCATTCCCTGGTGGTGGGAGGGCGCGCCGGACGTGCTGGACCCGGGCGGTGCCACCCGCGCCGCGGTGGGGCTGGAGCGCGCCGTGGGCGGCGTGGTCTGGTCCGCCTGCACCGTGACCGAGCCCGGCGTGGTGCAGGTGCAGACGGCGGCCAACCGCCTCATCATGGGCGAGCTTTCGGGCGAGGCCACGCCGCGCCTGCAAGCCCTGGCGGCGGCGCTGGCGGCGGGCGGCATGGGCGGCGTGGTCAGCCCCGCCATCCGCACCGAGATCTGGACCAAGCTGCTCAACAACCTGACCAACGGGCCCATCACCCTCATCACCCGGCAGGACATGCGGACCACCTTCAGCGACCCGGTGGTGATGGCCGCCGCGCGGGCGGTGATGCAGGAGGGCATGGCGATCGCCGCCGCGCTGGGCCACCCGCTCGGCCCGGAGATCGAGAAGAACGTGCTGCGCTCGGTCACGCTCGCGCACCGCCCCTCCATCCTGCAGGATTTCGAGGCGGGGCGCGCGCTGGAATTCGACGCGCTGCTGGAAGTGCCGCTGCAACTGGCCCGCGTGGCGGGCGTCTCCGCGCCCACGCTGGAATTGCTGGTGGCGCTGGCGCGGAAAACGGTGGGGCGGGGTTAGGTTCTACCGAGCTGCAGGTTCGCATCGCGCACGATGCCGCGGAACTTCTCCAGCTCCGCCGCCACGAAGGCGCGCGTCTGCTCGGGCGTGGAAGGGTCGGCGGGGTCAATGCCGGCCTGCACCATGCGGCGGCGCAGCTCAGGCTCGGCCAGCGCCTCCACCGCCGCGCGGTTCAGCCGCTCCACGATGGGCGCGGGGATGCCGCGCGGGCCTTGCAGCACGTTCCAGGTGATGATGTCGAAGCCCTCCATGCCCGTCTCGTGCAGCGAGGGCACGTCGGGCAGGGCCGGGTGGCGCGTGCGGCTGGTGACGGCGAGCGGGCGGGAGGAACCGTCGCGCAGATGCGGCAGGGCGCTGGCCATCACCTCGAAGGAGAAGCCCAGCTCGTTCTTCATCATCGCCTCCAGCACGGCCGCCCCGCCGCGATAGGGCACGTATTCGCCACGGATGCCGGCGCGCTGTGCGAAGGCCTCGCCCGTCAGATGGCCGATGCCGCCCACGCCGGAACTCCCCCAGAGCATGGGCGGGTTGGCCGTCCGCGCGGCGGCGATCAGTTCCGCGACGGTGCGGTGGGGCGAGGCGCGCGGCACCGCCACCACCAGCGGCCCACCGCCGACGATGGCGATGTGGGTGAAGTCCTCCACCGGGTTGTAGCGCACGGTGGCGGGCAGCGCGGCGGGGTTGGTGGCGTGGCCCGAGGCGGTGGAGAGCGTCAGCAGGTGGCCATCGGCCGGCTGGCGCGTGACATATTCGGCGCCCACGGAACCGCCCGCGCCGGGCCGGTTCTCCACGATCATGCGGGCATTGGGGCCGAGGCGCGGCGCCATGCGCTCGGCCAGCAGCCGCGCGCCCGTGTCGGTCGAGCCGCCCGGCAGGAAGCCCACCACGACGTTGATGGCACGCTCGGGGTAGTTGGCCTGGGCATGGGCGGGCAACGCCAGCAGCGCGGGCGCGGCGAGCAGGGACCGGCGGAACATGGTTTCTCTCCCGTGATGGACTTTACGGGAGATTGGCGCGGCCCGTGCGCGCCGTCCATGCCTGGCGCGGCGTTCAGAGCGAGGCCGGCTTCGGCCCGCCCGCCATCCAGTCCAGCAGTTCGACGGTGTGCACCACGGGCAGCGTATCGCCCCCCAGCTGCGTCATGCAGCCGATATTGCCGGCGGCGATGAGGTCGGGGCGCGTGCGCTGGATGTTCTCCAGCTTGCGCGCGCGCAGCTGCCCCGCGATCTCAGGCTGCATCAGATTGTAGGTGCCCGCGCTGCCGCAGCAGATATGACCCTCGGCCGGCTCCTTCACCGTGAAGCCGGCGCGGGTGAGCAGTTGCTTGGGCAGCGCCGTGATCTTCTGGCCGTGCTGGAGCGAGCAGGCGGAGTGGTAGGCCACCGTCAGCCCCGGCGCCTCGCGCGTGGGGGCGTAGCCGAATTTCTCCAGCACCTCGGTCACGTCCATGGCCAGCGCCGAAACGCGGGCGGCGGCCTCGGCCTCGGGCTCCGCACGGAACATGAAGCCGTAATCCTTGATGGTGGTGCCGCAGCCCGAGGTGTTCACCACGATGGCATCCAGCCCCTCGCCCGCCATCTCGGCGCCCCAGGCCGCGATGTTGGCGCGGGCGGCGGCCATGGCGGGGTCGTGCTGGCCCATGTGATGCGTCAGCGCGCCGCAGCAGCCCTGGCCCGGGGTGATGACGACGTCCAGGCCCATGCGCGTCAGCAGGCGGATGGTGGCCTCGTTGATGGTGGGGTTCAGCACCTTCTGGGCGCATCCGGTCAGCAGCCCCACGCGGCCGCGGCGCGTGCCTTCGGCGCGATGCACCTGTGCTTCCTGCGCGGCGCTTTTCGCCGGCAGCGAGGCGGGCGCCAGCTTCAGCATGGCGCGCAGGCGCTGCGCCGTCAGCGACTGGCCCGGCACCAGCGCACCCAAAGGCCGCGCCAGCCGCGCCGCCGTGAGTGCGGCGCGGAACAGGCCCGGCCGCGGCAGCACCGCGCCCAGCACGCGGCGCAGCATGCGTTCGGGGAAGGGCCTGGTGTAGGTCTCCTCGATGTGGCGGCGCGCATGGTCCACCAGGTGCATGTAGTGCACGCCCGAGGGGCAGGTCGTCATGCAGGACAGGCAGGAGAGGCAGCGGTCCACATGCCGGGCTTCCAGCTCGGTCGCGGGCCGGTTGTTCTCCAGCATGTCCTTGATGAGGTAGATGCGGCCCCTGGGGCTGTCCAGCTCATCGCCCAGCAGCAGGAAGGTCGGGCATGTGGCGGTGCACATGCCGCAATGCACGCAGCTGCGGAGGATCTTGTTGCTCTCCGCGGTGTCGGGGTCGCGGAGCTGCTCGGCGGTGAAGCTGGTCTGCAAGGTTCAGTGACTCCCGATTCCCGCCTGCGCCATGCCGACACCCACCAGCACCAGCGCGAGGCCCAGCTGCGCGGCCGCCACCTGGCGCGGCAGCGCCAGCGCGGGGCCGGAGAAGCGCAGCCGCAGCAGCAGGCCAAGCCCCACCACCGCCACCATCGCGCCCAGCACGGCGGCGATCATCAGCACGGCCATGAAGCTCCAGCCCGCCACCCAGGTGGCGAGCTGCCCGGGCCAGGACGCGCCGCCCAGCAGCGCGATGAGCCAGACGGCAATGAGCACGCCGGTCAGCACCGGCATGGCCAGCACCCGCTCCTTCAGCGAGCGCGTGGCCCAGTCCGGGTCCACCTCGTCGAAGAAGGCGGCGATGTAGATCGCGCTCACCAGCACCAGCGCCAGCAGCGCCAGGCCATCAGCCAGGGAACCCATGCTCGTCTCTCCTAGGGCTCAGGCGCGCAGGCGCCCGGGGTTGAGAATGCCGGCGGGGTCGAGCACCGATTTCACCCGCGCGCCGATGGCGGCGAGGGGCAGGGGCTCGGCGGGAAGGACGGGAACCGCGGCGCGCAGCGCGTCGGGCCCGCGGAACAGGGTGAAGCTGCCGCCGGCGGCGGCCTGCATGACGGCGCCATGCGCGGCCTCGGTCGCCGGGCCCGCCACCCAGACGAGGCCGCCACCCCAGTCCAGCAGCAGCTTCGCGTCAAAGGCCTGGCGCAGCGCGGCGCAGGCGGCGGGCGCGCGGGAGGGTGCCAGGGAGAGGCGCCACACCGCCTCCTCCGGCGCGGGGTTCAGCGGCGCGGCGTCACGGATGTCGCGCCACAGCGCCTCGGACGCCTCGCGGCCCAGCAGCGCAGCCTCGCCATGGGCGGCGAGTTCCGCGCGCAGCCGGTCCAGCCGGTAGGTCACGCTTTCGGCGAAATCCTCGATGCGCGCGATGGCGAGGCAGCCCTGCATCGCGCCATGGCCCTCGGGCAGCAGGGCCGCGCCGCTGACGCCATAGGGCGTGCCCAGCGCCGCGCTCAAGGCCCGCACGCCGGAAGCGATATCCGCCACGCGCAGCACCAGGCTGCCGGAGGATTCACCGCGCGGCAGCACCTTCAGCGTGATCTCGGTGAGCACGCCCAGCGTGCCATGCGCGCCGGTCAGCAGCTTGCACAGATCGAGGCCCGTCACGTTCTTGAGCACGCGCCCGCCGGACCGGAACACCTCGCCCGTGCCGTTCACGGCGCGGATGCCCAGCACATGGTCGCGCATGGCGCCCCAGGTGATGCGGCGCGGGCCGCTGAGATTGGCGCCCACCACGCCGCCCAGCGTGGCGGGTTCCTCCACGCCGAACAGGGCGCGCGTATCGGGCGGTTCGGCGATGAGCTGCTGGTTGTGCTCGGCGAGCGCGGCCTCGATCTCAGGGATGGGCGTGCCGGCGCGGGCGGAAATCACCAGCTCGGTCGGGCGGTACAGCGTGATGCCCGTCAGCCCGCGCGTGGACAGGGTGCGCGCGGCCTGCACCGGCCGCAGCATGGCGCGCTTGGTGCCACGCCCCTCGATGGCCAGCGGCTCCCGCGCCGCATGGGCGGCGCGGACGGCCTCGGCCACGCCCGCTTCATCACCCGGCGCGATCAAGCGGCGATCCTCGCATTGCCCTCGAGGGGAAAAACCTTGGCCGTGTTCAGCAGCCAGCCGGGGTCGAAGGCGGATTTGATGTCGCGCTGCAGGTCCAGTTCGCGCGCGGTGAACTGCGCCGTCATCAGGTCGCGCTTTTCCACGCCCACGCCATGCTCGCCGGTCAGGCAGCCGCCCACCTCGACGCAGAGCTTCAGGATGTCGGCGCCGAAGGCCTCGGCCTTGCGGAAGCTCTCGGGGTCGTTCGCGTCGAACATGATGAGCGGGTGCAGGTTGCCGTCGCCCGCGTGGAACACATTGGCCACGCCCAGCCCATATTGGGTGCTCATCTCGCCGATGCGGCGCAGCACGAAGGGCAGCTCGCCCGTCGGGATGGTGCCGTCCATGCAGAGATAATCCGGACTGATGCGCCCCACCGCCCCGAAGGCGCCCTTGCGGCCCTTCCAGATGGCGAGCGACTGCTCCGCGCTTTCGGCCAGCTTCATGGAGATGGGCTTGAACTGCGCGCAGATGTCGCGGATGCGGCCCAGCAGCATGTCCTGCTCGGCCTGGCTGCCCTCCACCTCGATGATGAGCATGGCCTCGGCGTCCAGCGGATAGCCGGCATGGGCGAAGGCCTCGCAGGCATGGATGCAGGGCTTGTCCATGAATTCGAGTGCCACCGGGATCACGCCCGCGCCGATGATGGCGTCCACCGCCTTGCCCGCCACCTCGACACTGTCGAAGGCGGCCAGCATGGCGCGCGCGCCCTCGGGGCCGCGCAGGATGCGGACGGTGACCTCGGTCACCATGCCGAGCTGCCCCTCGCTGCCGGTGATGAGGCCAAGCCAGTCATAGCCCGCGGCGTCCAGATGCGTGCCGCCGATCTCCACCACCTCGCCCTCGATGGTGACGAAGGTGACGCCCAGCAGGTTGTTGGCGGTCACGCCATATTTCAGGCAATGCGCCCCGCCGCTGTTCATCATCACATTCCCGCCGATCATGCAGGCAAGCTGGCTGGAGGGGTCGGGGGCGTAGAAGAAGCCCTCCCCCTCCACGGCCTTGGTGATGCCGATATTGGTCACACCCGCCTCGACGACGGCGTAGCGATCCTCGAAATTGATCTCGCGGATGCGGTTCATGCGCATGAGGCCGATGACCACCGCATCGGCCAGCGGCAGCGCCCCGCCGGAGAGACTGGTTCCCGCGCCGCGCGGCACAACGCGGATTTCGTTGGCGTGGCAGTACCGCAGCACCTCCGCCACCTCCTGCGTGGTGCGGGGCAGCACGACGGCGAGCGGCATCTGGCGATAGGCCGAGAGCCCGTCCGTCTCGTAGGGGCGCAGGCGGATCTCCTCGCCGATCACGGCATCCGCCGGCAACAGCCGCGCCAGATCCGCGAGGATGGAGGCGCGGCGCGCAAGGATCTCGGGCTTGGGCTCTGGCAGGCTGATCATGCTGGCTGTCCGCGAAACGTCCAGCCGCAACATGTCGTCGCACCCCGCCCGCCGCAAGGCGCAACTGCGCGATCAGGGATTCAGGAGGGGCGCGAGAAGCCCAGGCACCCTGCCGGCAGGCCCGGTCCCCCCACCAGCAGGGCGCCCTGCCCATAGAGGCGCCAGGCCTGGCGGGGGCGTGGCAGGTCCATCACCCAGACCTGTCCCGAGGCGTCGGACCAGACCAGGTTGGCCTCCAGCGCCGCCGCCGCGCCGAACGCGTCCGCACCGGAGGCGAAGACCGCCACCACTTGCCGGTCCTGCCCCCAGGGAAAGGCCGCCGCCGGACCGGCCAGGAGGACGGCGAGCACCAGCGCCACGGGCGCGGCACCGCCCCGGCGCGGCCGGCGCAGGAGGAAAGAGGCCGCCATCACGGGCAGCACCCCGAAGGCGATGGCCCAGCCGAGGTCCCACGGCAACGGGTTGGCCACATCCACACGAATGCGGTGCAGCCCCAGAAGCCAATGCACGAATACGGCATCCATCAGATGCCAGACACCGAAGCCCAGTAGCGCACCGCCCCAGAGCAGGCCCCGCGCACCGACCCGGGGCAAGGCCGAACGGCGGCGCCACAGCAGCCAGAGGCCAAGCGCGGCCAGCACATACATCACGGCATGGAACAGCCCGTCCGCCAAAACCTGGGTGCGCAGGTCCATGAAGGCTTCGCCTTCCAACTGGCTGAGCAGATGATGCCATTGGAGGATCTGGTGGAGGAGGATGCCATCGAAGAAGCCTCCCAACCCAAAGCCCAACAGGGCGCCGGGCAGCAAAAGGCCGCGCACCCCTGCGGGTGCGCGGCCCAATGCATCATCCGTCGTCCCGGCCGGAAGAGTAGGCCGGGGCATCGGATCAGTTGCCGACCGGGACGCGGCCGCCCGGCGTGCCAGGGTTGGAGGGGAAGGCGCCCTGCGGCGTGCCCACCATGCCTTGGTCGCGAATGCCGGTCTGGCCGACATTGGTCTGCGGCGAGCGATGCCCGTCCGGCGCCATGTCGCCCATGCCCGTGGCGCCCATGCGGCCACCCCTTGCGGTGGACTGCGGCACGCCATCGGCACGGAAGTCGGACGCCATGCCTGGCGCATCACCCGGCAGCGGCACAGGGCGGCCGTTTTCCAGGATCATGCCACCGCCCATATAGGCGCGGTCGGCGGGGTTGCGGGGCGCATCGGTGCGGCCATGCGCGCCGGCAGTGCCGCCGGCCGCCTGGCGACGCGGCATGGCATCAGCGCGCCCACCCGGGCCGGAACCGCCCGTGACATTCTGGCGAGAGGTGCCACGCTGCTGCTGCAGCCGCGGATCCTGCGCTTCCAGCGTGCGGTCAGGCGTCTGCTGGTTGGGCGAAGCCTGCAGGCCCGGCGGAATCGGCGCGGGCTGGTTCGTATTCTGCCCGGTCGGCAGGCGGCCCTGCGTCAGACGGGGGTCCTGGCCGCGCAGCGTGTTGTCGGGCGCATCGCCCGGCTGGCGCTGGAAGGGGCTTTCGGTCGCGCGCGGCATGGCGGCGCCATGCCGGTCCACGCCGGTGCCATGGGGCGAGGTCATGCCCTGCGCGGCCACGCCGCCGCTGATGAGAACGGCCCCGAGGCCGGCGATCCAAAGAGTTCGCATGTTCGGTCTCCTGTTCGGTGAATGCCGATGCCAGGAGAACCGCCGCCGGAGATGATGGTTGCAAACAAGAAAGCGCCGCCGGGCTTCCCCAGCGGCGCTGTCTTGTCATCGCAAGGCCCGGAGGCCGTGCAAGTTCAGCCCTGGCGGGCCTTCATCCGCGGGTTCTTCTTGTTGAGGACATACAGGCGACCGCGGCGACGCACGACCACGCAGTTCTTGTCCCGCAACTTGGCGGACTTCAGGCTGTTGCGGATTTTCATGGCACGGGACCCACTCGGCAAACGGAAACAGGGCGGCGCGAAGGAAGCCCTCGCACCGGGATGCGGCAGATAGGCGGGAGGGGTGGTTGGAGTCAACTCCCGCCACCATCCCTTCCCGCGCGGCTGCCGCCGCAACCATCTCTTCCCGCGCGGCTGCCGCCGCGCTAGGACCACCCACCGGACCGTCTGGCGCTCCCATGCGGCCCCTCCCCCGCCTTGGAAGGATGCCGCGGGCCCTCCCGACTTCGGGCCGCGCTTGATGACCGGATGCTGGAACGAATCGTGGCGGCCACAATCGCGGCCGCACTGAAGCTGATCGCCTGGGCCAGCCGTGCGCCTCTGCGCGCCGCCTTGCTGGTGGGGCTGGTGGCGGCGGGCGCCTTCCTGCCCGGCTATGCCACCCTGCCGCCCACCGACCGCGACGAAGGACGCTACACCCTGGCCACACGCCAGATGGTGGCCAGCGGCGACTATATCGACATCCGCAACCAGGACGAGCCGCGGCACAAGCAGCCCGCCGGTATCTACTGGCTGCAAGCGGCGGCGGTGCATCTGAGCGGCCAGGGCGATGCCGCGCCCATCGGCGTCTATCGCATCCCCTCGCTGATCGGCGCCGTGACGGGCACGGTGCTGACCTGGTGGGCCTTCCTGCCGTTGATCGGGCGGCGGGCGGCGCTGCTGGCGGGCGCGCTGATGGGGGTGACGCTGCTGCTGGGGGTGGAGGCCCGCATCGCCAAGACCGATGCCGTCCTGTTTGCCACCGTCATGGCGGCGACAGGCGTGCTGTTCCGCGCCTTCCTCGACCCCATGAAGCTGCGCGCCACCTGGCTGCCCTGGCTGTTCTGGGGGGCGCTCGGCGTCAGCAGCATGATCAAGGGGCCCATCGGGCTGCTGGTGGTCGCGGTGGCCGCCGTGGCGCTTTGCCTGCCGGCGCGGGGCGTGCGCTGGCTGGGTGCCCTGCGCCCGTGGCCGGGGGTGCTGCTGCTGCTGGCCATCGCCCTGCCCTGGTACATCGCCATCACCATCCGCACCGAGGGCGCCTTCTTCGCCACCGCGCTGGGCTGGAACGCGCTGGGCAAGGTGGCCGACGCCCATCAGGGCCATGGCGGACCGCCGGGCTTCTACCTGGCTTTGGTCTGGGTCACCTTCTGGCCGGCAGCCTCCCTGCTGGCCGCCCTGCTGCCCTGGATCTGGGCCGAGCGGCGGCGGCGCGAGGTCGTGGTGCTGCTCTGCCTCGTGGTGCCGATGTGGCTGATCTTCGAGATCGTCGCCACCAAGCTTCCCCACTACGTCCTGCCCACCTACCCGGCCCTGGCCGCGCTGGTGGCGCTGGCCGTGACCGAGATCGGCGTGCTGGCGCGCGGCTGGTGGTCGCGCCTGACGCTGCAAGGGCTCTGGCTGCTGCCGCTGGCTCTGCTTCTGGCCGGCGGCGGGGCCTTCTGGTTCTATGAGGGCTGGCTGCCACCCCTCTCCATCCTGGCGCTGCTGGGTGGCGTGGGGCTGGGGATGCTGGCGGTGGTGGTGGCGCATCGCTCCGCCGTGGCGACGGTGCCGGTGGTGGCGGCGGCCGCGCTGTTCACCTGGCTCGGCACCTGGCCGATGGTGGCGCGGATGGACAGCCTCTGGCTCTCCCCCCGCATGGCCGAGGCCATCCGCGCCCAGGCCCATTGCCCGGACCCCGCCATCGCCTCGGGCGGCTACCGGGAGCCGAGCTTCCCCTTCCTCACCCGCACCGACGCCCTGCTGACGGGCGGGCGAGAGGCCGCGGATTTCCTGGCGCTGGAGGGCTGCCGCGTGGCCTTCGTGGATGCGGCCCCCGGCCGGCGCGGCCAGCCCTCGCAGGAGGTGGCCTTCCTGGCGCGGCTGGAGGAGCTGGGCCTGCGCGCCGAACGCCTGACGATGGTGGAGGGCCGCAACATGAATGGTGGGCATTGGCGCCAGATGGTGCTGTGGCGGCGCCTGCCATGAGCCCGCGTCTCACCGTCCTGATCCCGGTCCGCAACGAGGCCGGGAACATCGCCCCCCTGGTGGCGGAGATCGAGGCCGCGCTGACCGGCGTGGTGGAATTCGAGATCCTCTATGTGAATGACGGCTCCACCGACGGCACGGTGGAGGAAATCCTCGCTTTGGCCGGCACGCGCCCGCACCTGCGCCTGCTGACCCTCGACGCCAATGCCGGCAAGGCCGAGGCGCTGCGGGCCGGCGCCCGGGCGGCGCGCGGGGCGCTGATCACGCTGATGGATGGCGACGGGCAGAACGACCCCGCCTATGTTCCCCGGCTTCTGGCCGCGCATGACGCGGCGGGCGCGCCGGTGCTGGTCATGGCGCAGCGCCTCGGCCGCAAGGACACGGCCTTCAAGCGCTGGCAGTCGCGGCTGGCCAATGGCGTGCGCAAGCGCATGCTGGGCGATGCGACGCGCGATGCCGGTTGCGGCTTCGCCCTGCTGCCGCGTGACGTGTTCCTGGCGCTGCCGCAATTCGACGGGCTGCATCGCTTCCTGCCCGCGCTGGTGAAGCGCGAGCGGCTGGGGGTGGTCTTCGTGGATGTGCGCGACCGGCCGCGCCAGGCGGGGGTGTCGAAATACGGCTTCTTCGACCGTCTCTGGGTCGGCATTGACGATATGCTGGGCGTCATGTGGCTGATCCGGCGGCGGAAGCGCGTGCCGGGCGCACGGGAGATGACCGGGGTCAGTCCGGTCCCACCGCCCGCCCCGCCCGGTGCCGGCGCATGAGCCAGATGCCCAGCACGACGCTCAGCAGCAGCAGCACGGCGGAAAGCCCCATTTGCCAGGCGCCGTCCACCCGGATGCCCTTGCCCAGCAGGGCGAAGACCACGGTCTGCGGCAGATAGCCCAGGGCCGAGGCCGCCAGGAAGGGCACCACCGCCACCCCCGTCAGCCCGGCCAGCGCGTTCATGGCCAGGTTGCTGCCCGCCGGGAATAGCCGCAGGGCGAGCGTGGTGCCGAAGGGGTTGTCGCGCATCACCTCCACCAGCGGGCGCAGGCGCGGCCCGAAGCGGCCGGACAGGCGGCGCTCGGCCCAGCCGCGCCCCACCGCGCGCGCCCAGCCATAGGCCAGCAGGCAACCCAGCAACTGCGCCGCCAGCGCCAGCGCGGTCCCCAGCACGGCCCCGAAGGCATAGCCCCCCAAAAAGGCCACGCCCTGCCGCGGCAGGCCCACCGCCGTCAGCGCGGCCCCCACCAGCACGAATACGAAATCGCCCGAAAGCCCCTGGCCGCGCAGGTTCCGGTCGGCCCAGTCGGTGCCGGGCAGCGCACCCCATTCGCGCAACAGCACGCCGGCCAGGGCGAGGCCCCCCACCAGCAGCGCGAGGCGCAGCCAGCCCGCGCGGGTCATGGAAGCCTGGAGGCGAACATGCGGGGGCGGTTACCAGCCGCCCCGTCGCCTCACAACCCCGCGGCGGGCCGGGTTCGCCAATGCGGCGGGACGCCCTATATCGCGCCCATGCCCTTCGACACGCCTCCCGCCGCCGCCCAATCCCGCCTGCGCCCCCGCACCGTGGCCTGGTGGCTGCTGTCGGTCGCGGGGCTGGTCTGGATCATGGTGGCCATCGGGGGGCCACGCGGCTGACGGGCTCGGGCCTGTCCATCATGGAATGGGCGCCGCTCTCAGGCACCCTGCCGCCCTTGAGCGAGGCCGAATGGCAGCGCCTCTACGACCTCTACCGCACCGTGCCGCAATACACGCTGCTCAATGCCGGCTTCGGCATGGAGGGGTTCAAGCAGATCTTCTGGCTGGAATGGCTGCACCGCTTCTGGGGGCGGCTGATCGGGCTGGCCTATTTGCTGCCCTTCCTGTGGCTGTGGGCGCGCGGCGCCATCCCGCGCGAGTTGATGCCCCGGCTTTGGCTGCTGTTTGCCCTGGGCGGGCTGCAGGGGGCCATCGGCTGGTTCATGGTGGCCTCGGGCTTCCAGGCGGACCGCACGGCCGTCTCGCCCTATCGGCTGGTGCTGCACCTCTCCATGGCCTTCCTGCTGTTCGGGCTGCTGGTCTGGACCGCGCTCGGCCTGCTGCGCCCGGCGCCGGCGGCGCTGCCGGCGGCGGAAGAGGCCCGGCGCGGCAAGGTGCGGCGGCAAGTGCAATGGGCCTTCTGGCTTGCGGCGGCCACCATGCTGGCGGGCGGCTTCGTGGCGGGGACGCGGGCGGGCTTCACCTATAATACATTCCCTCTCATGGATGGCGCGCTCATCCCCGCCGGCTACCTGGATCTTTCGCCCGCCTGGCTCAACCTGACCGAGAATCTCGCGGCGGTGCAATTCAACCACCGGCTGCTGGCCACGCTCACGGGGCTGGCGGCGGTGGGGGTCGGCGTGGCAGCCTTCCGCCACCTGCCATCCGGTTTCGCGCGCAGCGCGGCGCTGGTGATGGCCGCTTCGGTGGTGGCTCAATACGCGCTGGGGGTCCTGACCTTGGTCCATGTGGTTCCCGTCTCGCTCGGCACGCTGCACCAGACGGTGGCGGTGGGCGTGCTCGCGGCGGGGCTCTGCGCCTGGCACGGCCTGCGGGCCCCACCCCGATGAACGCCGAGGCCCCGCGCGACCCCCGCCCGGCCATCCTGGCCGCTCTGCCGGTCGCGCTGCTGGCCTTCGACGCCGAGGACCGGCTGATCCTCGCCAACCCCGCCCTGCACGGGCTGGTGGACACCGGCCCCGAGGTGCTGCGCCCGGGCCTGACCCGCGCCGAGGCGCTGCGGATCCTGGCCTTCGCCGGCCTGTTCGGCAGCGGCAACCCGACCGAGCTGGCCGCCCGGATGCTCGACGCCCCGGTGGGGCGCGGGGCCCGGCTGCGCACCGCCGGCGGGCGGCGGATGGAATGGGTGCAGGTGCCGCTCACACATGGCGGCTGCATCATCGCCCTGCCCGAGACGACCGAACTGGCCCAGGCGCTCGACAGCGCCCAGCGGGAGCTGCGCGACCTCAACGCCGTGCTCCAGCGCCTGTCCAGCGGCGTCGCGGTCTATGGCAACGACCAGCGGCTGCGCTTCACCAACACCGCCTTCCCCGCCCTGGTCGGGCTGCAGCCCAGCGAGGCCCTGCCCGGCGCGCACTTCCTCGAACTGAACGAGGCCCAGGCCCGCCGCGGCGAGCATCCGCACAATTGGCGGGAAGTGCTGCTCGAGCGGATGAAGGACCCCGACTGGCGCAACGCCCCGGCGTGGGAGCGGCGACGGCCCAACGGGCAGACCATCCGGTTCCGCAACCAGTTGCTGCCCGAGGGCGGTTGGCTGGCGGAAGTGACCGACATCACGAAGGAACGGGAGGCGGCCGAGGAAGCCCAGCGGCGCATCGCCTTGCAGGACGCGCTGCTGGAGGCCCTGCCCCTGGGGGTGGCGGTGTTCGGTCCCGACCGCGTGCTGCGCTACGTCAATCCCGCCTACCACAAGGTCTATGGCAACACCCAGGTGCGCGTGGGCGAGCATCTGCGCGACATCATGATGCGCCGCGCCCTGGCGGGCGAATTCGGCCCCGGTGATCCGGAGGAGGAGGTGGCCACGCGCCTCGCGCGTGTGACCCAGCACGTCAGCTTCGAGCGCGTCGTCAACGGCCGCACCACGGCCCATCGCAGCGTGCCCCTGCCCGATGGCGGCCATGTCGTGGTGGTGGCGGACGTCTCCGAGCTGAATGCCGCCCAGGCCGAGATCCTGGCGCGCGAGCAGTTGCTGACCACCACGCTGGAGGCCACGCGCCACGGCATCGTGATGTTCGACGACCAGTCGCGCGTGATCCTGGCGAACCGGCTGGCGGCGCATTTCTGCGGGCTGTCTCCGGAGGATTTCGCGCGCGGCACCCATGTCTCGGAACTGCGGCGCCGCCAATACGAGAAGAGCGGCGAGCACCAGCCGCGCGACCCGCAGCTGGCCAAGCGGCAGACCTCGCTGGAGGATTGGCTGAACGCGCCCCTCTTCGGCCCGCACCAGTACCGGCGGGCCGGTGAAAATGGCACGGTGGTCGAGGTCATCACCGACACATTGCCGGGCGGCGGCTTCGTCCGCAGCTACAGCGATGTGACCGCGCTGGCCCGCGCCGAGGCCGAGGCCACGTCACGCGCCGCCATGCTCCAGACCGTGCTGGACAGCATGCGCCACGGCGTCATCCTCTACGACCAGAAAGGCTATGTCCGCGTGGCCAACGCGCTGGGCGCCGCCCTGGCCGGGCTGCCGGTCGAGGCGTTGAAGCCCGGCGTGCATTTCGACACGCTGCGCGACATCCAGGCCGAACGTGGCGAGCACGGCCCCAATCTCAGCCCCGAGGAATACCGCCGCCGCCGCACGCCCGAGCCCTGGAAGGGCGACAGCACCTACACGCGCCAGCGGCCCGACGGCACCGTGGTCGAGGTCCGCACCGACGTGACGCCAGGCGGCGGCTGTGTCCGCACCTTTACCGACGTCACCGCACTGACGGAGGCCCAGGCCGAGGTCTCGCAGCGCAACGTGATGATGCAGGTGATGCTGGAAAACATGCGCCACGGCATCGCGATGTTCGACGCGGAACACCGGCTGCTGGTGGCCAATACGCTTTGCGCCCGGCTGAACGGCATCGAGGGGCTGCTGCATCCCGGCATGACGCGCAGCGAGATGGCGCGGCTGCAGGCCGCACAGGGTGAATTCGGCCCACCCGAACAGGCGGAGGAGACGCTGCGGCAGCTCAACGCCCGGGACTTCGACGCCCCCCAGGCCTGGCAGCGCCGGCGGCCGGACGGCACCGTGCTCGAGATCCGCACGAATCCGGTGCCCGGCGGCGGCTTCGTGCTGACGCTGACCGACGTGACCGAGCGCGTGCGGGCCCAGGAGGAGTCGCAGGCGCGGGCCACCGTGCTGACCGCCACGCTCAATGCCTCGCGCCACAGCATCACCCTCTTCGACGCCAATGGCCGGGTGGTCGCTTGCAACGACATGGCGGCGCAGCTTTCGGGCTTTCCTGACGCGCGGACGCCGGTGGGCCTGACCCATGCGGAGGTGATCGCGCAGGCGCGGCGCGCCCAGGGAGGCCCGCCCGACCTGCCTCCCAGCCTGGCCTTCAACGTCATTGACCGCAGCAAGCCCCATCGATACCAGCGCCGCGGATCGGACGGGCGGGTGCTGGACGTGGCCTCGGACCCGGTGCCGGGCGGCGGCTATGTCGTGACCATCGCCGACGTGACCGAGCTGTTCGAGGCGCGAGAGGAGGCGCAGCGCAGGGCCGGCGTCCTGGCGGCGGCGCTGAATGCCACGCGCCACACCATCACCCTCTACGATGCCGAGCATCGCGCCGTGGCCGCCAACCGCATCGCGGCCGAGCTGGCCGGCTATGCCGATGAGCGCGATCTGATCGGCCTGACCATCACCGAGATCCTGCGGCACCAGGCCGAGGCCCATTTCCCTGGCGACCTCGTCGCGCAGGCCGCCTTCATCGCGCAGTATGCCGGGCTCGATCGCACGAAATCCCTGCGCTACCAGCGCCGCCACCCCGATGGCCGTGTGTTGGATGTGCAGTCCGAGCCCACGCATGATGGCGGCTTCGCGATCTCGGTGGCCGATGTGACGGCGTTGGTGCAGGCGGAGGAGGAGGCGCAGCGAAGGGCCGGTGTGCTCCAGGCCATGCTCGACAACAACCGCCATGGCATCGTGCTCTATGATGCCGACCACCGCCTGGTGGCCGCCAACGCCCTCGCCGGCGAACTGATGGGAGTGGCGGACCTCCTGCAGAAGCCGGGCACCCCCCATGCCGAAATCCTGGCCGCCCAGCGCGCGCGCGGCATGTATGCCGACGAGGAGGACGGCAACCGGACAGAGCGCGACTTCCGCGACCTGGACCGCAGCAAGCCGCAACGCATGCAGCGCACGCTGCCCGACGGGCGGCGCTACGACATCGCCTCCGACCCCACACCCGATGGGGGCTTCGTCATCTCCGTGGCCGACGTGACGGCCCTGGCGCGCGCGGAAGAGGAGGCCGAGCATCGCGCCGGCATCATGCAGACCATGCTGGACAACATCAGCCTGGGCATCCTGCTCTACGACAAGGATCGTCGCCTGGTCGCGCTGAACGACCTGGCCACCAAGGCGCTCGGCCTGCCCGATCTGGCCGAGCTGCGCGGGCACAGCATGGAGGAGATTCTGCGGCGGCAGTTCGAGGCCGGCAATTTCGGCACGGGTGCCGTGGCCGAGGCGCTGCTGCGCCACCTGATCGAGCAGGATCGCAGCGTGCCGCAATTCCACCAGCGCGTGACGGCCGATGGGCGGGTGCTGAACAACGCCTCCCACCCCACACCCGATGGCGGCTATGTCGTCTCCATCACGGATGTGACGGCACTGGCCCAGGCGCAGGAGGAGGCCGACCGCAGGGCCACCATCCTGGGCGTGATGCTGGACAACATCCGCCACGGCATCGTGCTGTTCGACGGCGACGGGCTGCTGGTGGCCGCCAACCCCATGGTGTCGCGCATGCTGGACCTGCCGCCCGGGCTGCTGGCACCCGGCATGACCGTGAAGGACCTGGTGGAGACGCTGCACGCCCGCGGCGAATATGGCGAGGGCGAGGACGCCGAGCGCATCGCCGCATCCATCATCGTCCATCCGCGCGAGGCGCCCCGGCGCCAGGTCCGGCGGCGGCCCGACGGCGCCATCCTCGAGATCGTCTCCGACCCCACGCCCGATGGCGGCTTCGTGCTGACCTACACCGACGTCACCGACGACCGGCGCATCCGCGACGAGCTGGAACGCGCCCGCACCGCGGCCGAGGCGGCGAGCCTCGCCAAGTCGCGCTTCCTGGCCACCATGAGCCATGAGCTTCGCACGCCGCTGAATGCCGTCATCGGCTTCTCCGAGGTGTTGAGCGGCGATGCGCCGCGCGAGCAGACCCAGGAATTCGCCCGCGCCATCCAGGAGGCGGGGCGCCATCTGCTGACGCTGATCGACGACATCCTGGACGTGACCCGCGCCGAATCCGGCCATTTGCCCGTGACGCTGGAAACCCTCTCCCTGCCGCCGCTGCTGGAGGGTGTGGAGCGCATGATGCGGCCGACGGCGGAGGCCGGGCGGCTCACGCTCAGCCTCGTGCCGATGGGCCCGCTGCCGCGTCTGCGCGCGGATGAGCAGCGGCTGCGCCAGGTGCTGCTGAACCTCGTCACCAATGCGGTGAAGTTCACGCCGGCGGGCGGCCGCATCACGCTGACGGCGCGCGTCTGCGACAAGGGCCTGGAGATCGAGGTGCGCGACACCGGCATCGGCATCGCGGCTGATGATCTCTCGCGCGTCTTCGAGCCCTTCACCCAGATCGACAGCCAGCTGGCCCGCCGCTATCCGGGCGCGGGGCTCGGCCTCTACCTCTGCCGCGTGCTGACGGAAGCGCAAGGCGGCACCCTTACCCTCGACAGCGCCGAAGGCGAGGGAACGCGCGCGCTGCTGCGCTTCCCGCACGCCTCCCTCCTTCCCTGAACGGAGCCCCCATGCCCCTCGACAGCCCGCTCTCCATCACCGACCGCCTGTTCCACACCGAGCTGGACCCCGCCGCCGCGCTGGCCCGCCTGCGGGAGGCCACGCTGGGCTGCGAGGATGGCGAGCTGTTCCTGGAATACCGCGAGAGCGAGGCGATCAGCCTGGAGGATGGCCGCATCCGCTCGGCCAGCTATGACACCTCGCGCGGCTTCGGGCTGCGCGCCGTGCAGGGCGAGGCGGCGGGCTATGCCCATTCGGGCGAGATCACCGACGCGGCGCTGGCCCGCGCGGCCGAGACGGTGAAGGCGGTGCGGCAGGGACGTTCGGGCACGCTGGACCTGGCGCCGCGCGCCACCAACACGCGCCTCTACGAACCCGCCAACCCGCTGACCGCCATGGGCTTCGCGGAGAAGACCGCGCTGCTGCTGGAACTCGACGCTTATGCGCGCGCGCTGGACCGGCGTGTGGTGCAGGTGATGGCCTCGCTGACCGGCGAATGGCAGGCGGTGCAGATCGTCCGCCCCGATGGCGAGCGCGTGGCCGATATCCGCCCCCTGGTGCGCTTCGGCGTCAGCGTGGTGGTGGAACAGGATGGCCGGCGCGAGACGGGCAGCTTCGGCACCGGCGGCCGCTTCGCCTATGCCCGCGTGCTGGAGAATGGGGGCTGGCAGCGCGGCGTGGCGGAAGCCCTGCGCCAGGCGCTGGTGAACCTGGACAGCCAGCCCGCCCCGGCCGGCGAAACCGAGGTGGTGCTGGGCCCGGGCTGGCCCGGCATCCTGCTGCACGAGGCGATCGGCCACGGGCTGGAGGGCGACTTCAACCGGAAGAAGACCAGCGCCTTCGCCGGGCTGGTCGGCACGCGCATCGCGGCCCCCGGCGTCACGGTGGTGGATGACGGCACCATCCCCGACCGCCGCGGCAGCCTGACGGTGGATGACGAGGGCACGCCCTCCGGCCGCATGGTCATGATCGAGGATGGCTATCTGCGCGGCTTCATCCAGGACCGGCAGAATGCCCGCCTGATGGGTGTCGCCCCCACCGGCAATGGCCGGCGGCAATCCTATGCGCACAGCCCCATGCCGCGCATGACCAACACGCTGATGATGAATGGCGAATACGCGCCGGAGGAGATCATCCGCAGCGTGAAGCGCGGCATCTTTGCGGTGAATTTCGGCGGCGGGCAGGTGGACATCACCAGCGGGAAATTCGTGTTTTCCATGAGCGAGGCCTACCGCATCGAGGACGGCAGGATCGGCGCGCCGGTGAAGGGCGCCACCCTCATCGGCAACGGGCCGGACGCGCTGACCAAGATCAGCATGATCGGCAATGACACGGGCATGGACCCCGGCATCGGCACCTGCGGGAAGCAGGGGCAGGGCGTGCCGGTGGGCGTGGGCCAGCCCACGCTGAAGATGATGGGGCTGACGGTGGGCGGGACTTCCCTCTGACGCTCACCCGGGACCGGGCAGCCACACCCGGAAGGTGGCGCCCTGCCCCGGCGGGCTCTCGATGACCAGCGTGCCGCGGTGCCGGTTCAGAATGTGCTTCACAATGGCGAGGCCGAGGCCGGTATTCCCCGCCGCCCGCGCCCGCCCCGAATCCACGCGGTAGAAGCGCTCGGTCAGGCGGGGGATGTGTTCGGGCGGGATGCCCGGCCCGTCATCGCGCACCTGGAAGGCGACACCCGGGCGGCCTGCATGGCGGGCGGGGGCGGCCTGCATCACCACCTCCTCCTTCGCGTGGCGCAGCGCGTTGTCCAGCAGGTTGCGCGCCACCTGGGCGATCTGGTCGGCATCGGCGGGGTCGGCGGGAAGCGCGCCCTCGGGGAGGTCGAGACGCAGGCGCACCTTGCGCGCGGCGAAGAGGGGTTCCACCGCCGCCGCCTCGGCGCGCAGCACGGCCTGCACGTCGGCGCGGCCCTGCGGGGGCAGATGCTCCGTGGCCTCGACGCGGGAGAGGCCCAGAAGGTCATCCACCAGGCGGCGCATGCGGTCCGCCTGGTCGGCCATGATGCCCAGGAAGCGCTGCTGCGCCGGCGGGTCGTCGGCGGCCGGGCCGCGCAGGGTCTCGATGAAACCCATCAGGCTGGCCAGCGGGGTGCGGAGTTCGTGGCTGGCATTGGCCACGAAATCCACGCGCATGCGCTCCACCGCGCGGGCGGCGGTGCGGTCGGTCAGCACCACCACCAGCCTTCCGCCATCGGCCAAGGGCGGGTTCATCGGGATCACCTGGGCCGAAAGCTCCCGCGTGGCCTGGCCGGGCAGGGTCAGGTCCAGGGATTGCGGGCGGGCCTCGGTCATCGCCCGGTCCACGGCGCCGGCCAGCAGGGGGTGGCGCAGCAGGGCCAGCACATCGCCCTGGCGCGTCTCACCCTCCGCGCCCGCGATGCCGAAGAGGCGGCGTGCGGCCTGGTTGGCGCGCAGTGGCGCGCGGTCGGGGCCCAGCACCAGCAAGGGGTCGGGCAGGGCCTCGACGATGGCCTCGTCGGCGGCGCGGAGCTGGCCGACCAGGGCGGCGCGCACCTCCAGCGATCGCACCAGCCGCGCCAGCCCTTCCTCGATCTCGACCAGGGCCGGCAGGGGCGGCAGGGGGGGCATTTCGTGGCGGAGCGGCCCCTCCTCCTCCGCCGCCCGCCGCAGCGCGGCCGCGAGCCGCGTCACGGCCGAAATCCACAGCCAGGCCACCGCGAAGGCCGCCCCCAGGCAGATCAGCAGCGCCAGCAGCCCCGGCCCCACCGACACCGCCCCCGTCACCATCAGGACGAGCAGCACCAGCACCGGCGCCGCCCCGGTCAGCAGCGTTGCCGCCAGGAGGCGGGCGGGCGTCAGCTTCCGGCGCCGCCCGGCACCGGGGCGGGCGAGACGAGGCGCGGCTGACCGCCCGGCTGCAGCGCGAAGACCGCAAGCCCACGGCGCGTGACGCCTCCGGCATCGAGCTGGATGGGCCCATCCGCGCCCAGGAAGGCGCTGCCGACAGGCGGCGCCCCCTCGCGCGCGGTGCGCGCGGCCAGCGCCACCGCGTCATAGGCGGGGCCCGCGAGGCGCGAGGCGCGGGCCTCGAAGGCGGCCTCGAACTGCTGGTCGAAGCGGTCGCGGCCCGAGGGGTCCGGCCCGGGGAAGAGCGCCCCGGCCAAAGCGGGTTCATCTCCCAGATTGGGCTCGGCCGCCCAGAGGATCGTGCCCAGGATCAGGGGGCGGCTGCCGCCCTCGGCCAGGGCTTGCGCGGCGGTGCGGGCGCCGGCGCCGGCGAAGGCCACCAGCACCGCCTGCACATCCGCCGCGCGCAGCGCCTCGGCCTGGGCCGCGAATTCCGTCGTGCGCTGCGGCAC
Source organism: Roseococcus microcysteis (assembly GCF_014764365.1). NCBI lineage: Bacteria > Pseudomonadati > Pseudomonadota > Alphaproteobacteria > Acetobacterales > Roseomonadaceae > Roseococcus > Roseococcus microcysteis. The sequence goes on along the minus strand of NZ_CP061718.1, from coordinate 2,919,100 downwards.
CAGCTGGATGGCGGGCGCGGGCCAGCCGGCCTGGCGCGCGGCCTCCCGCATGGCGGTGGCGAGGCGCTGGCCGAAGGCGTCATTGGGCGCCAACAGGCCGAAGCGCTGGGCGCCCTGCTCGTTGGCGGCGCTCATCACGCGGCGGGCCTGCTGGGTGGGGGTAATGCCCAGCACCCAGACCCGCCCGCTGGCCTGCGCCTCGTCCGAGGTGAAGGCGAAGACGGGCACGCGGGTGGTCCGCGCCACGGCGGCCGTCTCGCCGAGCGTCAGCGGGCCGGCGATGGCCAGCGCGCCCTGGCTTTCGGCATCGCGCGCCGCCTCGGCCGCGCCGGAAGCGGTGCTGCGGGTGTCGCGGGGCAGCAATTCGATGCGCCGGTCGCCCTGGTCGAAGAGGGCAAGCTGCCCGGCGTTCAGCATGGCCTGGCCGAGGGCCGCATTGCCGCCGGTCAGCGGGAGCAACAGGCCGACGCGGCGCACCGGCTCGGGCTGGGCCTGGGGCATGGCAAAGGGTGTCACGGGGGCGGCGAAAGGCCTGGGCCCGGAAACCTGGGCTTGCGGGGCGCAGCCGATCAGCGGAAGGAAGAGGGCCGCGAGGGCCGCCTGCCATGGAATACGAAACCTCATTGAACTCCCCCCTTCCGGTGGATTGACACTCGTCGCCACCCCGATCGGCAACCTGGACGATTTCCCGCCCCGCGCGCGGGCGGCCCTGGAACAGGCGGCCGCCATCTTGTGCGAGGATACCAGGGTAACGTCCAGGCTGCTGGCCCGGCATAGCATTTCCGCGACAATGATCGCGCTGCACGACCACAATGAGGCCGAGATGGCCCCCCGCCTGGTCGCGCGGATGCAGGCGGGCGAGGCGCTGGCGCTGGTGAGCGATGCCGGCACGCCGCTGGTCAGCGACCCCGGCTACAGGCTGGCGCGGGCCGCCATCGCGGCGGGCGTGCCGGTCACGGCCATTCCGGGGCCGAACGCGGCGCTGATGGCGCTGACGCTCTCCGGCCTGCCGCCGCACCCCTTCCTGTTCCATGGCTTCCTGCCGCCCAAGGCGGCCGCCCGCGCGGCGGAGATCGCGCGGATGGCGGCGCTGGAGGCGGCGGGGCTCTCGGCCACGCTGATCTTCTATGAAGCGCCGCACCGCGCGGCGGAGGCGCTGGCGGCCCTGGCCGAGGGTCTGGGCGCCGACCGCCCGGCCGCCCTGGCCCGCGAACTCACCAAGCGCTTCGAGGAGGTGCGGCGCGGCACGCTGGGCGAACTCGCCGCCCACTACGCCACCCATGAGGCGCGGGGCGAGGTGGTGCTCTGCGTCGGCCCCGCGCCGCCACCGGCCGAGACGGCCGCCGAGACGCTGGACGCCACGCTGCGCGATGCCATGGCACGGATGTCGGTGCGCGACGCCGCCGCCGCGGTGGCCGCCGCCACAGGTCTGCCCCGCAAGCGCGTCTATGCCCGCGCGCTGGAGCTGTCGTCGGAGGCGGGCGGCTCGACGGCGTAGCGCGCCGGAACGGGCTGCACCACGCGCCGGCCCAGCGAGACGGCGCCGGCGGGCAATGCCGCGAACATGTCCTTCTCGGCCTCGACCAGGGCGACACCCGCCAGGCGCCGCGCCGCGACGCGGCCCACGCTTTCCCACAGCCGGGCGCCGCGCAGGGCGAAGCGCCAGGGGAAGGGCGGGACGAAGAGCGCTTCCTCGCGGCGCAGCACATGGAACATGCGGGACTCCAGAAGCCGGCTGAGCTGCCCGCGCGAATAGGGGCGGCCCTGGCCGAAGGGCGTGTGGTCGAACAACGCCCAGGGGCCCAGCCGGTTGGGGGCCACCACCAGAAGGCGCCCATCATCCCGCAATACCCGCCAGCACTCGCGCAGCAGCGGGCGCACATGCTCGCTGGCTTCCAGCCCATGGATCAGCAGGATGCGGTCCAGGCTGCGGTCGGGCAGGGGAAGATCATGGTCATCGGTCAGGGCCGTGCCGTGGACCGGGGTGAAGCAGGCGGGCACCAGGCTGATGCGCCTTCCGCGCTGCCCGGCCCAGATTCCCATATAGGGCGCCGCCCAGCCCAGCCCCAGCACGTCGAGCCCCGTGCAGTCTGGCCAGAGGGCGGAAAGCCGCATGCGGATCAGCCGTATCGCCACCTGGCCCGGGGGGCTGGCGTAGAATTCGGGCAGACCATGGACCTCGCCACTCATGCAGGGGATATAGGGCGGCCACACCGCCAGAGGGAGGCCGCCATGGCTTTGACCGTGAAGCCCATCGCCATTCTCGACGACAATTACGCCTGGTTCCTGCGCGACGAGGCCACGGGCATGACCGCCGTGGCCGATGCCGCCGAGGCCGCGCCCGTCATCGCCTTCGTGGAAAAGGAGGGCGGGCGGCTGGATTGGCTGCTCATCACCCACCACCACGGCGACCATGTGGCCGGCATCCCGGAGGTGCAGGCACGCTTCGGCGCGAAGGTGGCCGGCGCCGCGGCCGACGCGCACCGGCTGCCCAGGCTGGATGTGGCGCTGAAGCCGGGCGACAGCTTCCAGCTGGGCGAGGCGAAGGCACATATCCTCGACAGCCCCGGCCACACGCTGGGTGCCATCGCCTGGCATTTCCCGGACGGGCCGGCCGTGCTGTCGGGCGACACGATGTTCGCCGCCGGCTGCGGCCGCCTGCTGGAGGGCACGCCGGCCGACATGCACGGCGCGCTGCAGGCCCTGGGCGCCCTGCCCGGCGAGACGCTGGTCTGCTGCGGGCATGAATACACGCTGTCCAACATCAAGTTCGCGCTGAGCGTGGAGCCGGACAACGCCGCGCTTCAGGCATTCGCCACGAAGGCCAAGGCGCTGCGCGAGGCGGGCCAGCCCACCGTGCCCACCACCATCGCGGACGAGCACGAATTCAACCCCTTCCTGCGCGCAAGTGACGTGGCGGAGCTTGCGGCCCGGCGCGCAGCGAAGGACAATTTCCGCTGAAGCAACAGGAAACGTCTTCATGAAATTGCACTTTTCGGGCACCAGCCCCTATGTCCGCAAATGCGTGGCCGTGGCCAAGCACCATGGGCTGAGCATGGAGCATGTGCCCGCCAACCCGGCGCAGAACCCGGCCTCGCTGCTGGCGGACAACCCGCTGTGCAAGGTGCCCTCCTTCGTCACGGATGACGGGCTGGCGCTGAACGACAGCCCGGTGATCTGTGAATACCTGGATCACATCGGCAAGGGTGCGAAGCTGTTCCCGGCGCCCGGCCCCGCGCGCTGGAAGGCGCTGGCCATGGCCGTGCTGGCCGATGGCATCCTGGACGCCGCGGTGCCGCGCCGCGGCGCCTCCATGCTGCCGCAGGATGAGGGCCGCCAGGCCGCCGATGCGCGCTTCAAGGCCGCCATGACGCGGGCCGTGGATGCGCTGGAGGGCATGGACCTGTCCGGACCGCTGGATATCGGCAAGGTCGGCGTGGTGTGCGCGCTGGGCTATCTCGACTTCCGCTACGCGCATGAGCCCTGGCGCCCGGGCCACCCGAAGCTGGAAGCCTTCTACGAGGCGCAGATGCAGAACCCCATCTTCGCCGAGACGAAGCCCGGCTGATGAACCTGGCCGACCCCGCGCTGGACGCGCGCGAGATCGTCACCGCCCTCGGCATGCAGCCGCATCCCGAGGGGGGCTATTATCGCGAGATCTGGCGTGACCGGCCGGAAGATGGCGGGCGCGGGGCCAGCACGGCCATCTACTACCTGCTGGGCCCCGGCGATGTGAGCCACTGGCACCGCGTGGACGCCGACGAGGCCTGGCACTGGTATGGCGGCGGGCCGCTGGTGCTGACCATGTCGCCCGATGGGCATGACGCCTCCGCCCACCATCTCGGCCCCGATCTGGGCGCGGGGCAGCGGCCTTTCTTGATGGTGCCGCGCGGGGTGTGGCAGAGCGCCGCCTCGCTGGGGCGCTGGACGCTGGTGGGCTGCACCGTCTCCCCCGCCTTCGACTTCGCGGGCTTCGAGATGGCCCCGCCCGACTGGCGGCCCACGCCGCGCGCCCCTTCGGGCCGATGAGCACCTCGCTCGCCTGGGATGAGCGCTATCGCGGCGGCGGCTTCCAGTTCGGGGAGGCGCCGAATGACTATCTGCGCGCGCAATCCTGGCGCTGGCGGCCCGGAATGTCCGCGCTGTGCCTGGGGGATGGTGAGGGGCGCAACGGCGTCTTCCTCGCGGAGCAGGGCCTCAACGTCACCACCCTGGACTGGTCGGAGGTGGGGGTTTCCAAGGCCCGCGCCCTGGCCGCGCGGCGGGGAGTGGCGCTCGATGCCCGCGTGGCGGATGCCGCCGCCTGGACGTATCCGGAAGCCAGCTTCGACCTGATCGCCTGGATCTACCTGCACCTGCCGCCGGCTGACCGCCACGCCGCCGCCCAGGGCTGCCTGCGCGCGCTGAAGCCGGGCGGGCTGCTGGTGCTGGAATGTTTTTCCCCCGCGCAGGAGGGGCGGCGTTCCGGCGGGCCGAAGCTGCCCGAACTGCTCTGGTCCCGTGCCATCGCGGAGGCCGAGTTCGCCGCGCTGCAAACCCTGGAACTGACCGAGGGCGCCGTCCACCTCGACGAAGGCCCGCGCCACCAGGGCCTGGCCGAGGTCGTGCGTGGGGTCTGGCGGCGATAGCGCCGATGCAGCCCGTCTGCCTCACCTTCGACAATGGTCCTGAACCCGAGGCGACGCCGCTGGTGCTGGAGGTGCTGGCGCGGCGCGGCATCCAGGCGAGTTTCTTCCCCATCGGCACCAAGCTGCGTGACCCGGCGCGGCGCGCGCTGGCGGAACGCGCCCTGGCCGAGGGGCACCGCATCGGCAACCACACCCTGCACCATGGCACGCCGCTGGGCCTTCGCCCGGCCGGGGAGGCGGTGGCGGAAATCACCGGCGCCGAGGCCCTGCTGGATGGCCTGAACGCCCATCGCCTGTTCCGCCCCAATGGCGGCGGGGGACGGATCGGGCCGCATCTGCTCAACCGCGCGGCCTTGGACCACCTGGCGACCGAAGCCTATTCCTTGGTGCTGTGGAATGCCGTCCCGCGCGACTGGGACGACGCGGAGGGCTGGCCCGACCGCGCCCTGGCCGCCGTGCGGCAGGCCCATTCCCCCGTGCTGATGGTGCTGCACGACCTGCTGCCGGGCGCCATGGCCCATCTCGACCGGGTGCTGGGCCAATTGGCCGAGGAAGGCGCCCGCTTCACCCCGGACTTCCCCGCCGCCTGCCTGCCGCTGGTGGCCGGCCGGCCCGCGCCGGGCTACGAACTCACAAAAATCTGCCAGGAGGAAAACGCCACATGAACAGCACCACCCGCCGTGCCTTGCTGGGCGCGGGGCTCGCCGCCCCCGCCGTCATCGCCGCACCGGCCCGCGCGCAGGGCGCCTGGCCGCAGCGTCCCATCCGCCTGATCGTGCCCTTCGCGGCCGGCACCAGCACCGACATCGTGGGGCGGTTGATCGGCCAGCACCTCTCGCGCGGGCTCGACGGGCATGTGGTGGTGGTCGAGAACCGCGCCGGCGCGGGTGGCACCATCGGCGCGGCGGCGGTGGCGCAGGCCGCGCCCGATGGCCACACGCTGCTGCTGGGCGTGATCGGCACGCATGCGGTGAACCCGCATCTGATGCGGGGCCTGACCTATGACCCGGCGCGCGACTTCACGCCCATCCTGGCGCATTCCAAGACCAAGATCCTGCTGGTGGTGCCGCCCTCGCTCGGCGCGCGGAACCTCGCGGATTTCCTGGCGCTGGCGCGGCAGCGCACGATGAACATCGGCTCGGCCGGCACGGGCACCACGGGGCATCTCAACCAGGCGCTGCTGGCCAATCTCAGCGGCATCCCGATGAACCATGTGCCCTATCGCGATGGCGGCCAGGCGGTGACGGACCTCGTCTCCGGGCGGCTGGACGGCATGTTCTACCACACGCAATTCGTGCGGCCGCATGTGCAGCAGGGCACGATGATGGCGCTCGGCATCACGGGCACGGAGCGGTCGAACCTGATGCCGCAGGTGCCGAGCTTCGCGGAAGGCGGCTTCCCCGGCATCGCGGCCGAGGGTTGGTGGGCCATGTTCGGCCCGGCGCGGATGCCGGAGCCCATCGTCACCCGCGTGAACCGCATCCTGAACGAGGCGCTGCGCGACCAGGCGACGCTTTCGGTGCTGAACAACAGCGGCATCGAGCCCATCGGCGGCACGCCGGAGGAACTCAGCCGCTTCCAGCAGGAGGAATTCCAGCGCTGGGGCGAAGTGATCCGGCGGGCGGACATCCGGGTGGATTCGTAACGCGTGATCGCTGAAGGGCGGAACGCCCGAAGGCGTGAATCACGCGGCAATTGAGACCGCGGCTCAGCGCGGCGCACCCTCCAGCCACACCCTGCCCGCCGCCTCGGCCGGCAGCGGCGTGGCGGGGGCGGCCATGAAGGCGAGGAGGTCGCGCACCACCTCTTCGCGCACCGCGTCGCGCAGCAGCAGGTGCCAGCCTTCCGGGTAAAAGACCACGCGGGGCACGGCGGCGTCGCGCAGGGCGCGGCGGGCGGAGGCGGTCGGGATCACGCGGTCCTTGCCGCCCATCAGGAACAGGGTGGGCGTGGCGCGGCAGCAGCCGGGCAGGGCGGCGACGGCGTCGTCCATCAGGGCGACCAGCCCCTCCAGCATGTCCAGCCGGATGTGGCTCAGCGTCAGCGGGTCGTTCGCGAAGCGGCGCAGCGCGGCCGCATTGTCGCTGGCGGCGATCCCCCCCGCCACGGCGGGCGAGGCGAGCGGCCCCAGCACCGCCGCCCCCACCGCCAGCGGCGGGCGCAGGAACCAGGGGAAGTAATCACCGCCCCAGATGGCGGGCGAGGAGAGGATGAGGCCCGAAATTCCCTCGGGCTGCGCCAGCAGCGCGACGGCCCCGCCCAGGCTTTCGCCCAGCAGGAAGAAGGGCAGGCCCGGGTGGCGTTGGCGCAGCAGGGCGACGGCCGCGCGGGCATCGGCCACCATGCGATCCCGCCCCGCCCAGAGGCCCCGCGTGGCGGTCCAGCCGAAGCCGCGCTGGTCATAGGCGTAGACCAGCGCCCCACCGGCCGCGAGCTGCGGGCCGCTTTCCAGCAGGAAGTTGCCGCCATGGTCGCCCAGCCCGTGCAGGGCCAGCAGCACGACGCGCGGCGGGCCGTCGGGGCGCCAGGCGCGCAGGGGCAGGCGGGCGCCGTCCTCCATGACGAGGTCCGCCTCCGGGCGCGGGCCGGCGGGCTGGGGCCGGGGCGGCGAGACGTCCAGCAGATAGGCCGGGTGCGGCGCCCAGGGCAGCGGCCCGGCCTCAAAGGGCGCGATGGCCGGCCCGGCGACCACCGGCGGCAGGCGTTCGGACGGCACGCAGGCGCCCAGCGCCAGCAGCAACAGGAGGAGGAGACGACCCATGCCCCTGGCATATGGGGGAGGTTCCGTCTGGTCCATCCTCCGCCGCTTGGGTATGTTCGGGGGAAGCAAACGCCAGGACCCGACTTCGATGCGCGACCCGCAGATCACCGGCTATACCCCCGTCCTGACCGAGGGCGTCACCCCGCAGGAGGTCATCCTGGTGGAAACCCGCCAGGTGCGCTGCGATGGCGGCGGCGGCACGCTGGGCCACCCCTCCATCTTCATGCGCATCGAGCACGAGCAGGTGACCTGCCCCTATTGCTCCCGCACCTACCGCCTGAAGGACGGGGCGGGTGACGACCACGCCCATTGAGGGCGTGGCGGAGGCGTCGCGCCCCGTCCTGCCCGCCGAGGACCGCCACCTGATCCTGGTGGATGGCAGCGGCTACATCTTCCGCGCCTACCACGCCCTGCCACCCATGACGCGCCCGGATGGCACGCCGGTGAACGCGGTGTTCGGCTTCGCGCAGATGCTGGAGAAATTCCTCAGCCAGCATGTGGCGAGCCACATCGCCGTGGTGTTCGACAGCGCGCGCGAGACCTTCCGCAACGCGATCTACCCCGCCTACAAGGCGCACCGGCCGGAGCCGCCGGAAGAGCTGATCCCGCAATTCGCCCTGATTCGTGACGCCACCGATGCCTTCGGCGTCTGCCGCGTGGAACTGCCGGGCTTCGAGGCGGATGACCTGATCGCGAGCTATGCGCGCGAATTCGAGGCCGAGGGCGGGCGCGTCACCATCGTCTCCTCCGACAAGGATCTGATGCAGCTGATCCGCGACCGCGTGATCATGCTGGACCCCATCAAGCAGAAGCCCATCCGCGCGCCCGAGGTGCTGGAGAAATTCGGCGTGGCGCCGGAGAAGGTGGTCGAGGTCCAGGCGCTGGCCGGCGACGCCACCGACAATGTGCCGGGCGTGCCGGGCATCGGCATCAAGACCGCCGCGCAGCTCATCACCGAATATGGTGATTTGGAAACGCTGCTGGCCCGCGCGGGCGAGATCAAGCAGCCCAAGCGGCGCGAGGTGCTGCAAACCCATGCCGAGGCGGCGCGCATCTCCCGCCGCCTGGTGCAGCTCGACGCCAATGCCCCCCTGCCCTGCCCGGTCGAGGACATGCGCGCCCGCGCGCCCGAGCCCGCGCGGCTGCTGGCCTTTCTGCGCGAGAACAATTTCCGCTCGCTCCTGGCGCGGCTGGGCGAAGGGGATGGCGGGGCGCCGCATCGTCCGCGTCCCATGGCGGAAACCACCGAGGCGCCGGCCGAGGCCAAGCCCTTCGGCCCCTACACCACCATCACCGACCGCGCGACGCTCGACCTCTGGGTGGCGGAAGCCCGCACGGCCGGCGTGGTGGCGCTGGACACGGAGACGACCAGCCTCGATGCGCTGGCGGCCAGGCTGGTGGGCATCTGCATGGCCGTGGCCCCCGGGCGCGCGGCCTATATCCCGCTGGCCCATGAAGCGCCCGACATGCTGACGGAGACGCCCGCGCAACTGCCGCAGGCCGAGGCCGTTGAGGCGCTGCGGCCGCTCCTGGCCGACCCGGGCGTGCTCAAGGTGCTGCACAACGCGAAATACGACATCGAGGTGCTGGCCAACCCGGCCAATGGCGGGCTGCTGGTGGCGCCCGTCGACGACACCATGATGATCTCCTACGCGCTGGAGGCGGGGCTGCACGGGCATGGGATGGATGAGCTGTCGCAGCTCCATCTCGGCCACAAGCCCATCTCCTTCGACGAGGTCACGGGCACGGGCCGCGCGCGCATCAGCTTCGCGCAGGTGCCGCTGGACCGCGCCACCGCCTATGCCGCCGAGGATGCCGACGTCACGCTGCGGCTGTGGCACGCGCTGCGCCCACGCCTGCGCGCCGAGAAGGCGCTGGCCCTCTACGAGCAGGTGGAACGCCGGATGATCCCGGTGCTGGCCGCCATGGAGACGGCCGGCATCAAGGTGGATGGCGCGGAGCTTTCCCGCATCGGCCAGGATTTCGCCGAACGGCTGGTGGTGCTCGAGGCCGAGTGCCACCGCCTTGTGGGCCGCCCCTTCAACGTGGGCTCGCCCAAGCAGTTGGGCGAAATCCTGTTTCAGGAAATGGGCCTGAAGGGCGGCAAGAAGGGCAAGACCGGCGCCTATTCCACCGATGCCTCCGTGCTGGAGGAGATGGCGGCGCAGGGGGTGGAACTCGCCCGCGTGGTGCTGGACTGGCGGCAGCTCGCCAAGCTGAAATCCACCTATGTGGAGGGGCTGGCCGCGGCGCTGGCGCCGGATGGCCGGGTCCACACCTGCTTCTCGATGGCGATGACCAGCACGGGCCGGCTTTCCTCCACCGAGCCCAATTTGCAGAACATCCCGATCCGAACCGAGGAGGGCGTGCGCATCCGCCGCGCCTTCGTGGCCGAGCCCGGCCATGTGCTGTTGAGCGCCGACTACAGCCAGATCGAGCTGCGCCTGCTGGCGCATCTGGCCGACGTGCCGACGCTGCGCGAGGCCTTCGCCAATGGCGAGGACATCCACAGCCGCACGGCGGCGGAAATCTTCCACCTCGCGCCGGGGCAGGTGGACAAGGAGGCGCGGCGCCGCGCCAAGACCATCAATTTCGGCATCATCTACGGCATGTCCGCCTTCGGCCTCGCCGCCCGGCTGGGCATCGGCCCGGGCGAGGCGCGCGGCATCATCGACGCCTATTTCGCGCAATACCCCGGCATCCGCGCCGAGATGGAGCGCCTGAAGGACGAGGCGCGCATCCATGGCCATGTGCTGAGCCCCTTCGGGCGCCGCCTCTGGATCGCGGACATCAAGTCCAAGGACCCGGTGCGCCGCGGCGGGGCCGAGCGCCAGGCCATCAACGCCCCCTTCCAGGGGGGCGCGGCCGAGGTCATCAAGCGGGCCATGGTGCGCGTGCCCCAGGCGCTGCGCGAGGCGGGCCTCTCCGCCCGCATGCTGCTGCAGGTCCATGACGAACTGGTGCTGGAGGTGCCGGAGGCCGAGGTGGAGGCCACCGCCGCCACCCTGAAGTCCGTGATGGAGAGTGTGGCGCAACTTCGCGTGCCGCTGCTGGTCGAGGTGGGCCATGGCCGGTCCTGGGCGGAGGCGCACTGAGATGTCGGGCTTTTCCACCGCCGAGCGGCGCACGCTTTTCGCCATTTCCGGCGCGCATTTCGTCAGCCACCTGCACATCCTGGCCCTGCCGCCGCTCTTCCCGCTGCTGCGCGACGCGATGGGGGTGAGCTTCCTCGAACTCGGCCTCGCCTTGACCGTGTTCAACGTGGTCTCCTTCTTCACCCAGGCGCCCATGGGCTTCCTGGTGGACCGCTGGGGGCCGCACCGCGTGCTGGTGACGGGGATGATGCTGGGGGGCCTGGCGCTGGCACTCGCGGGCATCTTCCAGGAATATTCCTGGCTGCTGGCGGCCTCGGCGCTGCTGGGGCTGGCCAACAGCGTCTATCACCCGGCCGACTACGCCATCCTGGGCCGCGACGTGGCCGAGGACCATGTGGGCCGCGCCTTCTCCATCCACACCTTCGCGGGCTACCTGGGTGGCGCGGTGGCGCCGGCCTTCATGCTGGGCACGGCCTGGGTGTTCGGGCTGGGCGGGGCGCTGGTGGCGGCGGGGCTGCTGGGGCCGCTGCTGGCCCTGCCGCTGATCCGCCCGGCCCTGTCCGAACGCCCGGCGCCCCCACGGCCCAAGGCGGCGCCCGGCGCGCCCAGCGTGTTCAGCGCGGCGGTGCTGACGCTGACGGTGTTCTTCGTGCTGATCAGCCTCTCCGCGGGCGGCGTGCAGAGCTTCGCGGTCTCGGCCTGGGGGGCCTTCAGCGGGTTGTCGCTGGCCTCGGCCAACATCGCGCTCACGGCCTGGCTGGCGCTGAGCGCGGTGGGCGTGCTGGCCGGCGGCTTCATCGCCGACCGCACGCGCCGCCACGGGCTGGTGGCGGCGGCGGGCTTCGGCGGGGCGGCGCTGCTGATCCTGGTGGCGGGGCTGGTGCCCATGGGCGTGGTGCCGCTGACGCTGGTCATGGCGGCCTCGGGCTTCTTGACGGGCCTCATCATGCCCTCGCGCGACATGCTGGTGCGCGCGGCGGCACCTCCAGGGCAGGCGGGGGCGGTGTTCGGCATCGTCACCACCGGCTTCAACATCGGTGGCATCGCGGGGCCGCTGATGTTCGGCTTCCTGTTGGACAACGGCCAGCCCCAGGCGATCTTCGTCGCGGCGGCCGGGTTCATGGGCATCGCGGTGGCGATGGCGCTGTGGCAGGAGCAGAAGCGGTCGCGACGGGTATTGGCCGCGGCCGAGTAGGCTTCAGGCCGAGGCGTGCGCCTGGAGGTCTTCCAGCGCACAATAGCGCAGCGCCGCGATATTGGTCGCGGCGAGCACGACGCGCGGCGCGACGCCCGCCTGCCGTGCCTGTTCCCAGCGCATGGCGCAGAGGCACCATTGGTCTCCGGGCTTCAGGCCCGGGAAGTGATATTCCGGCCGCGGGGTGGACAGGTCATTGCCCACGCCGCGGGAGAATTCCAGGAACTCCGCCGTCATCACGGCGCAGACGGTGTGGCTGCCGTGGTCGTGCTCATCCGTCTTGCAGCAGCCATCGCGATACCATCCGGTCAGCGGGTCCATGCCGCACGGGACCAGCGCCCCGCCCAGCACGTTGCGGGCCTGCGGCCCGCGTCCGAACCCGCTGCCATCCGGCATGGCGTCAGGCCGCGGCCTTGATGGCGGCGGCCTTCACATCCTCGCTGACGGCGCCGGCGAAGGTCTCGAAGTTCTTCTCGAACCGCGCCACCAGCTCCGCCGCCGTGCGGTCATAGGCCGCCTTGTCGGCCCAGCTCTCGCGCGGGTTCAGCACCTCGGCCGGGATGCCGGGGACGCTCTTCGGGATCATCAGGCCGAAGAAGGGGTCCTGCACGAACTCCACCTTGGCCAGCGAACCGTCCAGCGCGGCGCGCAGCAGGGCGCGGGTGTGCTGGATGCTCATGCGCTTGCCCACGCCATAGGCGCCGCCCGTCCAGCCGGTGTTCACCAGCCAGCAATCGGCGCCGTCGCGCTGGATGCGCTCTTCCAGCATCCGGCCATAGACCTCGGGGTTGCGCGGCAGGAAGGGCGCGCCGAAGCAGGTGGAGAAGGTGGCCTGCGGTTCCTTGCCCAGCCCCTTCTCGGTGCCGGCCACGCGCGCCGTGTAGCCCGAGAGGAAGTGGTACATCGCCTGCGCCGGGGTCAGCTTCGAGATGGGCGGCAGCACGCCGAAGGCATCGGCGGTCAGCATCACCACATTCTTCGGCAGCCCCGCCTGGCCGCCCGGCGCCAGGCCGGGGATGTAGTTGATCGGGTAGCAGGACCGCGTGTTCTCGGTGTAGCGGTTGTCGTCGAGGTCGAGGTTGCCGCGCTCATCGGCCACCACATTCTCCAGCACGGTGCCGAAGCGGTGGGAGGCGTCCCAGATCTGCGGCTCCGCGTCGCGCGAGAGCTTGATGACCTTGGCGTAGCAGCCGCCCTCGAAGTTGAAGACGCCCTTGTCGGACCAGCCATGCTCGTCATCGCCGATCAGCGCGCGCTCGGGGTCGCTGCTCAGCGTGGTCTTGCCCGTGCCGGAGAGGCCGAAGAACAGCGCCACATCGCCATGCCGGCCCACATTGGCCGAGCAATGCATGGGCAGCACGCCGCGCGCCGGCAGCAGCCAGTTCATCACGGTGAAGATGCTCTTCTTGATCTCGCCGGCATAGCTCGTGCCCGCGATCAGGATGGTCTTGGCGGCGAAGGAGAGCGCGATGCAGGTGCCCGTGCGGCAGCCATCCACCGCCGGATCGGCCTCGTATTCCGGCGCGTGCAGGATGGTGAAGTCGGGCTCGAATTCCGGCAGGTCGCGGCGCAGCGGGCGGATGAACATGTTGCGCGCGAACAGCGCGTGCCAGGCGTTCGTCGTGACCAGCCGCACGCGGATGCGGTGCGCGGGGTCCGCACCCGCATAGAGGTCCTGGGTAAACAGCACCGGGCGCTCGCCAAGCCAGCCGCGCACCTTGGCGACCAGGCCCTGGAACTTCTCGGGCGCCATCTTCTGGTTGATTTTGCCCCACCAGATCTCGTTCGTGACCTCGGGGTCGTCCACCACGAACTTGTCCTGCACGGAACGGCCGGTGTGCTGGCCCGTCAGCGCCATGAAGGCGCCATCCGCCGAGAGCCGGCCCTCGCCCCGCACCAGCGCATGCTGCACCAGGCCCGGCGCGGTGAGGTTGGCATGGACGGGATGGCCCGTCGCGACACCGGTTCCGGACAGCGGATGATCACTCATGAAAAAAGCCTCCTTCGGGGGCGCACAGCAGACCGTTCACGCCTCCTGCAGGAAGCCATGCGATCATGATCTGGGCGGGAGATAGGGCCGAGCCGGGAAAAGCGTCAATCCTGAAAAGCCGTTCATTTCCAGGGCTTGCCCAAATCATTGTGCGGGCGTCATTGGTGCGATGCAGCACGGGCCGCGCGCGTCGCAAGTACCAGTTCCCGCCGAACCGAGTCCGCATCTGTGGCACCCGTTTGAAATTCCAGGCGAAGCACCCGCTCCCCCTCCACGAGGTCGCAACCTTCGGTGTCCACGGCCGCCAGCTTCCACACGCCGGGCCCGCCGCCGGGCAGATGCAGGGCGATGGCCGCGATGGCGTCGGCATGGTCCTCGTTCACATGCGCGATGATGTCGGGCTCGGCCGCCAGCAGCGCCGCCACATGGGCCGGGTCGGGTCGAAGGGCGGCTTCGCGCAACCGGTGGGCGCGGGCGAAACCCTCGACCATGAGCGCCCCCCGCGGCGCGATCCGCCACAGGCCGAAATCCGCGAAATCGGCGTAGAGGGCGGCGTAGGGGTGGCGGGCCAGCCAGCGCGCCTTCAACGCCGGGTCCTCCACCCGTTCCGCCAGGCCCGTCAGCGTCACGCGCGGGGCGGTCTGCGGGTTGGGGCCCTCGCCCGGCCCGGTGAAGAGCAGGGCGCAGCGGGGCTCGCGCTCGAGGTGGCGGGTGTGCTCCGACAGGCGGGAGAGCCAGAGCAGGGGCGAGAGGTCCGGCGCGCAGGCCGGGGTGACGAGGCTCGCGAAGGGCTGGCCGTCGAGCTGGGTGGCGAGGGTCGCGGCCCGCGCGGCACGGATCAGGCGGCGCGCGGCGAGGCCATGGTCTTCGGTCATCGGCGTGCCGATCCTCAGTGCGGGCGCGGCGGCGGAAAGGCCGCGTCGAGCAGGTGCAGGTGGGTGCCGGCGCGGATGGCTTCGGCGGTGTCGCTGTAAGCAGCCTCCAGCGGCGCCAACGGCAACGCGGCGACCACGCCACCCGAATCGAGCCGGGTTTGCAGGGTGGCGGCCGCCTCCGCGAGGCGCGCCGCGCCAAAATTGCCCGCCAGGCCCTTCAGCGAATGCGCCTCCCGCGCCAGGGCGGCGCCGTCATCGCGGTCACGCTGCGCGCGCAGGCGCACCAGGGCGTCATGCAGGCTGCGCAGGAATTCCTGATACATCTGGTCCACCGCATCGCGCGGCAGCCCCTCGAACATGCCGGCCAGCTGCGCGCGGTCCAGCACGGGGGCGCCATCGGCGGCGGGCGCGGCCTCGGTCGTGGCCTGGCCGGCCTGGGCCGCGGCGATGGCCTGGCGGATGGCCGCCCAGTCCAGCGGCTTGGTCAGGAAGCCGGTGAAGCCCGCCATGGCATATTCCGGGCTGGTGCGCGCGAAGACATCGGCCGTCAGCGCGTGCACCGGCACCCGCCCCGCCTCGTCCGGCAGGGCGCGGATGGCCGCGGTGGCGGCGATGCCGTCCATGCCCGGCATGTGCAGGTCCATCAGCACCAGGTCGAAGCGCGGGCCCTCGGCCACGCGGGCCACCGCCTCCTCACCCGTCGCGGCCAGCACGACCTGGTGCCCGTCCCGCTCCAGGATGGCGGAGACGACCTTGCGGTTCAGGGCCACGTCATCCACCACCAGCACCCGCGCGGGGGTGGGGCGCGGCGCGACGCGGGGCGGCGCGGGCAGGCGCAGCGGCAGGGAAAAGCGGAACAGCGCGCCCCCGCCTGGCGCATCCTCGCAGGCCACCTCGCCGCGCATCGCATGGGCCAGCTGGCGGCAGATGACGAGGCCAAGCCCCGTGCCGCCGGCGCGGCGCGAGGTGACCTCCTCCAGCGGTGTATAGGGCTGGAACAGCTCCGCCCGGCGTTCGGGCGGGATGCCGGGGCCGGTGTCCAGCACGTTCAGCACCAGCAGGGGTGCGCCATCCGGCCCCGCCTCCGTGCCCATCCGCACCTTGATCCCGCCCTCCCGGGTGAACTTCACGCCGTTGCTGAGCAGGTGGCCCAGCACCTGGCGCAACCGCTGCGCGTCGCCCAGCACCTGCGGCGGCATGTCCGGCGCCACCTCGACATGCAGGAACAGCCCCTGCCGGGCGGCCAGGGCGGCGAATTGCTCCGCCACCTCGCGCAGCAGCGCCGCGGGGTCGAAGGGCGCGTCGCGCAGTTCGAAATGGCCGGATTCGATCAGGGAGTAGTCCAATATGTCGTCCAGCACGCGCATCAGCGCCTCGGCCGAGCCGCGCAGGGCCTGCAGCCGGTCACGCGCCTCGGTCCCGTCCCCGCCATCCTCCATCAGGTCCAGCATGCCGAGCACGCCGGTCATGGGCGTCCGCAGCTCATGCGACATCATGGCCAGGAAACGGGCCTTGGTGCGGGCGGCGGCCTCGGCGTCGCGGCGTGCGCGTTCCGCCCGGTCCCGCGCGGCCGAGAGCGCCGCGCTGCGCTCCGACAGCTGGGCCGTCGCCGCGCGCAGATCCTGTTCCACCCGCTTGCGGTCCGTGATCTCGACCGTGACGGAGAGGACCCCCGGGCGCGGGTCGTGCAGGCCGCGCAGCGGGACCTTGCTGACCAGCATGGCGCGCGGGCCGCTTTGGGGCGAGGTGAAGGTCTGCTCCCTCTCGGTCTCGCTGGCCCGCCCCTCGATCAGCGCCTCCTCGTCGTGGCGCAGCTCATCGGCCAGGCGGGCGAAGGTCTTGGGGGAGAGGCAGGTCCCGTCCAGTTCCTCGAAGCGGCGGCCCAGCACCTCGGCCCGCCGCAAGGACAGGCTGGCCTCCCAGCAGCGGTTCACGAAGCGGTAGCGACGTTCGGAATCCTTGATGGAGACGGCGGCGGGGAGTTGGTCCATCACCGCCTGGAGAAGCTGGATGTCCAGGTCCACCCGCCGCCCCGTGGTGGGCAACCAGGTGGCCAGGGCCAAGCGGCCTTCCCGGCCTGGCTGGATGGTCAGCAGCAGCAGCCTGTCCTGGGCACGCGCGAGCACAAGCTGGATCGGGCCCTGTGCCTCGATCGCGGCCTGCAAAGCCGCCAGGTCCAGACCGAACCCCGCCTGCGCGGCCGCTTCCCGCAGCGCGTCCACCAGAGCCGTGGCGGCGCCCTCGCCGGGCGCGAGCTCCATCTCCAGCAGAAGATCGGCGGCGGTCGGGTGGGCGTCCGGCCCTGAATTCATCTCTGCTTGCACCCCAGCGCCAGGCGCGGGCTGGCGGACGCATGGTGAACCGGACGCAAGGGCGAAGGAAACCCCTCATCATCCTGGCAAATGTCTATTTGCATGAAGCGTAATCTGGTGTTGCGCATTTTCCCGAAGGCGCATCCCTGGGGCATGCGTGTCGCGGCGCCTCTGGCGTTCCCGGGCCCAAGGCTGTAGGAGGCGCAGATCATGACGACGATCCTGCTTATCCTGTTCCTGCTGGTCACCCTGGCGCTGATCGGGGTCATCCTCGTGCAGCGCAGCGAAGGGGGTGGCCTGGGCATTGGCGGGTCGAGCGGGGGCGGCATGGGCTCGATCATGGGCGGCCGCGGCACGGCGAACTTGCTGACGCGCACCACCGCCATCCTGGGCACCCTGTTCTTCGTGCTGGCGCTGACGCTGGCCCTGCTGGACCGTGGCACGGCGCTGAACCGCTCCATCCTGGACGCCCCCGCGATCGCGCCCACGGCCCCGGCGCTGCCCAGCGTTCCCACCAACTGAGCAACGCCGCGCGAACATAGGTGCCCGGCGCGACCGGGGGGCTGTAACACCGGCGCGGTTGCGGTTATCAGGACCCCCCATGGCGCGGTTCGTATTCATCACCGGCGGCGTGGTCTCCTCGCTTGGCAAGGGCATCGCGGCGGCTTCCCTCGGGGCCCTGTTGCAGTCACGCGGCTATCGCGTGCGGCTGCGCAAGCTCGACCCCTATCTCAACGTGGATCCGGGGACGATGTCCCCCTACCAGCATGGCGAGGTCTTCGTGACCGATGACGGGGCGGAAACCGACCTCGACCTCGGGCACTACGAACGCTTCACCGGCGTCCACGCCAACAAGGCCGACAACTGGACCACCGGCCGCCTTTATTCCGAGGTGATCGCGAAGGAGCGCCGCGGCGACTACCTGGGCGCCACCGTCCAGGTCATTCCCCACATCACCGACGCCATCAAGGCCGCGGTGCTGGCCGACACCGACAATTACGACTTCGTGCTGGTCGAGGTGGGCGGCACGGTGGGCGACATCGAGAGCCTGCCCTTCCTGGAGGCCATCCGGCAGCTCGCCAACGAACTCGGGCCGACGCGCAGCCTCTTCATCCACCTGACGCTGGTGCCCTACATCCCCTCGGCGGGCGAGCTGAAGACCAAGCCCACCCAGCATTCCGTGAAGGAATTGCTCGGCCTGGGCATCCAGCCGCACATCCTGCTGTGCCGTTGCGACCGCAAGATTCCCGAGAATGAGCGCCGCAAGATCGCGCTGTTCTGCAATGTGCGGCCGGAGAGCGTCATCCCGGCCTATGACGCCGCCAGCATCTATTCCGTGCCGCTGAGCTACCACGCCGAAGGGCTGGACCGCGAAGTGCTGCGCCACTTCAACCTGTCCATCTATGGCGAACCGGACCTTTCGGGCTGGCAGCGCATCACCGAGCGCATCACCGCGCCCGAGGGCGAGGTCACCATCGCCGTGGTGGGCAAGTACACGGGGCTGCTCGACGCCTACAAGTCGCTGAACGAGGCGCTGGCCCATGGTGGCATCGCGCACAACATGCGCGTGAAGCTGGACTGGGTGGACAGCGAGATCTTCGAGCGCGAGGAGGACCGCGTGGTGGGCCGCCTGGAGGGTGTCCATGGCATCCTGGTCCCCGGCGGCTTCGGCGAACGCGGCACGGGCGGCAAGATCGCGGCCGTGCGCTTCGCGCGCGAACGGAAAATTCCTTTCTTGGGCATTTGCTTCGGCATGCAGATGGCGGTGATCGAGGCGGCGCGGAACCTGCTGGACATGCAGGGCGCCTCCTCCACCGAATTCGGCCCCTGCGCGGAGCCGGTGGTGGGCCTGCTGACCGAATGGGTCCGCGGCAACCAGCGCGAGGTGCGCGAGGCCGGCGGCGATTTGGGCGGCACCATGCGGCTGGGCGCCTTCCCCGCCGTGCTGGCGCAGGATTCGCTGGTGGCCCGCGTCTATGGCGAAGCGCGCATCGAGGAACGCCACCGCCACCGCTACGAGGTGAATGTCGGCTACCGCGAGCGGCTGGAGGCGGCGGGGCTGCGCTTCTCCGGCATGTCGCCCGACGGGGTGCTGCCCGAGATCGTGGAATACCCGGACCATCCGTGGTTCATCGGCGTGCAGTTCCACCCGGAGCTGAAATCCAAGCCCTTCGCGCCGCACCCGCTGTTTGCGGGCTTCGTGGGCGCGGCGGTGGCGCAGGCGCGGCTGGTCTAGAGCATGCTGCGTTCACGCAGCCTGCTCTAACCTTTGTTGAGAGCGGGATTCAGCGTTCTCGGTGATTCCACCTCAACGCATCCCGCTCTAGGCCGCCTCAGGCGGCGGCGCGCCCGCCTGCCAGCGCGTCCAAGGTGGCGCGCAGGGTCGCGTCCAGCCCCAGCCCGGCCTGCCGGGCGGCCATCACGTCGCCCGCCAGCCCGGCGGCCTCCAGCCGGGCCGCCAGGGCGGAAAGGCGCCACGCGCCGAGCGTGGCCGCTGAGGATTTCAGCGCGTGGAACTCCCGCGCCACCGCCGCCAGGTCGCCCACCGCCAGCGCCGCACCGCCCCGCGCCACCCGGCTCTCGGAATCCTCGCGGAACAGGCGCGCGATCTCGGCCGAGGCGGCGGCGCCGACCACCTCCTCCAGCGCGGCGAGCGCGGAGAGATCGAGCAGGGGCTCCTCCGTCGCCATGGGTTCAGCCCACGCGGGCCAGGGCGGGCGCCACGATGCCGGCCCGGGCGTCCAGCCATTCCTGGAAGGCCTCTGCCGTCATGGGCTTGCCGATGCCATAGCCCTGCGCCACGTCGCAGCCCATCTCGCGCAGCATGTCCATGGCGGCCTCGGTCTCGACACCCTCGGCCACGGTGGTGAGGCCCAGCGTGTGCGCCAGGCCGATGATGGCCTTCACGATCACCCGCGCGTCGCGGTCCGTCTCCATGGTGCCGACGAAGGCGCGATCAATCTTCAGCTCGGAGAAGGGCATCCGGTGCAGCTCCACCAGCGAGGAAAAGCCGGTGCCGAAATCATCCAGCGAAAGATTCACCTTGCGGATGCGCAGCCGCGTCAGCATCGCGGCGACGGCGGCCGTATCGGCCATGGCGGCCGTCTCGGTGATTTCGAGGGTGAGGCTGGAAGGGTCCGCGCCGGTGCGGGCCAGGATGTCCCACACCCGGTCCGCGAATTCCGGATCGTCCAGGGAACGCGCGGAGACGTTCACCGCCACCGAAAGTCCGGGGTGCCGCTGGCGCCAGCTGGCCAGGTCGGTCATGGCGCGCTCGATCATCTGGTAGGTCAGCGGCGTGATGCTGGGGCCGGCCTCGACCAGGGGCAGGAAATGGCTGGGCGCGAGCAGCCCACGCGAGGGGTGTTGCCAGCGCACCAGCGCCTCGCACCCCACCGGCGCGCCATCGCTCAGCCGCACCTTGGGCTGATAGCGGGGCACGAGCTGGTGGCTGGCCAGCGCGTCCTGCACATCGGATTCGCGAATCGGCAGGACCATGGCGGCCGCGGCGGTCAGCCGCGCGCGCAAATCCTGCAATTGGAAGGGCTTGGCCAGCGGTTCCAGCATCTGCAGCCCAAGCGATCGGCCGATGCGGACGGCGGAGCCCACCAGCCGGTCCTCCAGGCCGCTCAGCACGATGATGGCGCAACGGCTGTTGAGCTTGGCCAGTGCCTCCAGCACGCCGATGCCGTCCTGCTCACCGATGGCGAGGTCGAGCAGGACGAGTTCCGGCGGGTCGCTGGCGGCGGCGGCCAGGAAGGCGGCCGGGGCATCGAAGCCCAGCGCCTCGAAACCCGCCGCCTCCGCGACGCGGCGGGCGATCTCGCGGATCGTGGGGTCGTCATCCACCACATGCAGTCTGGAGAGGCTCATGCGCGTCCCTTCAAGGAGGACGAGCATGGCCCCTCAGCCTTAGCGGAGCGTTAAGGCCCCGCCGCCCTCACACCGCGGCGAGGGATTCCCGCCGCAGCGTGACCGACAGCTCATCCAGCGCGGCGCCGAAGCGGGTCACCATGTCGGTGATCTCGGCCTCGGTGATGACCAGCGGCGGCGAGAAGGCGATGCTGTCATTGGGCAGGCTGCGCAGGATCAGCCCGTGGCTTTCCGCGATCTTCACCAGGCGCGGGGCGATCTTCATCGCCGGGTCGAAATTGGCGTGGGTCGCCTTGTCGGCCACGAGTTCCACCGCGCCGATCAGCCCCATGCCGCGCACCTCGCCCACCAGCGGGTGGCCGGAGAGGGCACGCAGCCCGTCCTGCATGGTGGGGGCAACGCGCTTCACATGGCCCACGATGTCGATCTCGTCATAGATCTTCAGCGTCTCCACCGCGACGGCGGCCGCCACCGGGTGGCCCGAATAGGTGAAGCCGTGCCCGAAGGTGCCCAGGCCCGCGCTGCCATCGGCCAGGCCCTCGAAGACCCGCTCATTCACCATGACGGCCGAGATGGGCAAATAGCTGGAGGACAGCGCCTTGGCGCAGGTCAGGATGTCCGGCCGCATGCCGAGGCTCTGGCTGCCCCAGTATTCGCCCGTCCGGCCGAAGCCGCAGATGACCTCGTCCGCCACCAGCAGCACGTCGTGCTTCTTGAGCACCGCCTGGATCTTTTCGAAGTAGGTGGCGGGCGGGAGGATGACGCCGCCGGCGCCCATGATGGGCTCCGCGAAGAAGGCGGCGACCGTGTCGGGGCCTTCCGACATGATCATCGCGTCCAGTTCCTCGGCGAGGCGGGTGGCGAATGCCTCCTCCGATTCGCCGGGATGGGCGTTGTGGTAGTGGTGCGGCGTGCCGGCATGCAGGATGCCCGCGATCGGCAGGTCGAAGAATTTGTGGTTGTAGGGCAACCCGGTCAGCGAGGCCGAGGCGATGGTCACGCCATGATAGCCCTTCAGCCGGCTGATGATCTTCTTCTTCTGCGGCCGGCCGATGGCGTTGTTGTAGTACCAGATCATCTTGATGGCGCTGTCATTCGCCTCGGAGCCCGAATTGGCGAAGAACACCTTGCTCATCGGCACCGGGGCGCGTTCCAGCAGCATCTCGGCCAGGTCCACCTGGGGTTCGTGCGTGCGGCCGGTGAAGCCATGGTAGAAGGGAAGCTGGCGCATCTGCTTCGTCGCCGCTTCCACCAGGCGTTCATTGTGGAAGCCCAGTGCCGCGCACCACAGCCCCGCCACCGTCTCGATATAGCTCTTCCCCTGGTCGTCGAAGACGCGCACGCCCTCGCCGCGGGTGATGACCAGCGGGCCGTTCTTCTGGTGCGCGCGGGCATCGGTGTAGGGGTGCAGCACGCTGGCGACGTCACGGATGGCGGTGGAGTTGCGCGGGGGAGTCATGGGATGGGTTCCTGCCTTGGCCTCAGTTCATGACAGTGTAGGCTCACAGATGGCAGCGCGTCACGGCATCGCTTGACGCATCCATCCGCCGCTCGCTTAACGCCTTACCGCCCCATCAGCCGGAGCCCCGCCCGCGATGACCGAGATCAAGCCGCACGCCGCCCATTGGGGCTTCTTCGACGCCGTGACCGAGAATGGGCGGCTGGTCGGCGTGCGCCCCTTCGCGCAGGACCCGGTGCCGGCGACCCTCATCGAGAGCATGCCGGAGACGGTCCACAGCGCCGCGCGTGTGGACCGCCCCTACATCCGCAAGGGCTGGCTGGAGGGGCGGCGGCGTGGCGCGCTGCGCGGCGGCGATGCCTTCGTCCCCGTCTCCTGGGACAAGGCCACGCGGCTGCTGGCCGAGGAAACCGCCCGCGTGCGCGCCGAGCATGGCGATGCCGCGATCTATGGCGGCTCCTATGGCTGGTCCTCCGCCGGGCGCTTCCACCACGCCAAGAGCCAGTTGCAGCGCTTCCTGGGCATGGGCGGCGGCTACACCTACAGCGTCAATGCCTATTCCTACGCCACCGCCCAGGCCCTGGTGCCGCACATCATGGGCACCAATGAGGTGGTGCTAGGCCGCATGACCGACTGGGCCGCCATCGCCCGCCACGCCAAGCTGATGCTGTGCTTCGGCGGGCTGGCGGCGAAGAACGGCTATGTCACCTCGGGCGGCGCGGCCATGACCTATGGGCCCAACATGCGGCGCGCGGCGGCGGCCGGCGTGCGGATGGTCAACATCTCGCCCTATCGCGGCGACACCGAGGATGCGCTGAACGCCGAATGGGTGCCCATCCGCCCCGGCACCGATGCCGCGCTGATGCTGGCCATGCTGCAGCACATCGTGGCCCTCGGCCGCGAGGACCGTGGCTTCCTCGCCACCCATTGCGTGGGCTGGGACAAGCTGCGCGCCACCCTCGATGACCGCACGCCCGAATGGGCCGAGGGCATCACCGGCGTGCCCGCCGCCACCATCCGCGACCTGGCGACGCGCTGCCTGGACAACCCGACCATGCTGACCGCCGCCTGGTCCCTGCAACGCGCCGATTATGGCGAGCAGCCCTATTGGGCGCTGGTGGCGCTGGCGGCCGCGCTGGGGAATATCGGCAAGCCGGGGCAGGGGGTGGCCTTCGGCTATGGTTCCTCCGGCGGCATCGGCAATCCGCGGCGGGAGATGCCCTCGCTCAGCCTGCCGGCCACGCGCAACCCCGTCTCGCACTTCATCCCGGTGGGGCGCATCTCGGAATTGCTGGAACGGCCGGGCGGGACGCTGACCTATAATGGGCGGGAGTTGCCCCTGCCCGACATCCGCATGGTCTGGTGGGCGGGCGGCAACCCCTTCCACCACCACCAGGACCTGAACCGGCTGCTGCGCGCCTGGTCCCACCCCGAGACCATCGTGGTCAGCGAACCCTGGTGGACCGCCGTGGCCCGCCATGCCGACATCGTGCTGCCCGCCACCACCACGCTGGAACGCAACGACATCGGCCATTCCTCGCGCGACCGCTTCCTGCGCGCCATGCACCAGGCCATCCCGCCCCAGGGCCAGGCGCGCAACGACCACGACATGCTGGCCGACATCGCCGATGCCGCCGGTTTCCGCGACCGCTTCACCGAGCAGCGTGACGAGGGCGCCTGGCTGCGCTTCCTCTACGACAAATGGCGCACGGCCTGCGGCCGGGTGGGCTTCGACGCGCCGGATTTCGACGCCTTCTGGGCGGCCGGCCATGTCGAGCTGCCCGAACTGCCGCCCGGCAAGGAATACACGCAATTCGCCGATTTCCGCGCCGACCCGGAGGAACACCCCCTCGACACGCCCTCCGGCAAGGTGGAGCTGTTCAGCGAGACCATCGCGGGCTTCGCCCTGCCCGACTGCCCGGGCCTGCCGACCTGGATCACGCCGCGGGAATGGCTGGGCGGCGCGGCAGAGGATGAGCTGCACCTTCTCAGCTACCAGCCGCCCACGCGGCTGCATTCCCAGCTCGACCCTGGGCCCATCGCCGCGCGCGACAAGATCCAGGGGCGCGAGCCCATCCTGATGCACCCCGAGGATGCCGCCGCGCGGGGCCTCACCGAAGGCCAGGTCCTGCGCGTCTTCAACGCGCGCGGCGCCTGCCTGGCGGGGCTGCGGCTGGATGACCGGCTGCTGCGCGGCGTGGTGCTGCTGGCCACCGGCGCCTGGTTCGACCCGCTGGAGCCCGGCGTGCCCGGCAGCCTCTGCGTCCATGGCAACCCCAACGTGCTGACGGCGGATGTGGCGACCTCCAGCCTCACCCAGGGCCTGTCGGCGCAATCCTGCCTGGTGCGCGTGGAGCCCTGGACGGGTGAATTGCCGCCGGTGCGCGCCCATATCCCCCCCGTCATCGAGGAAGCCGCCGCTTGATCCTTCGCCGCACCCTGCTCGCCACGCCGGCCCTGCTGCCGGCCGCCGCCCTCGCGCAAGCGCTGCCGCCGGTCGCCCAGGACGACAGCACCGCCCCGGGCTGGCGCCGCGCCACGCTGATCCGCTGGGGCGACCGCGTCACCTTCGACGCGCCCCCCTTCGACCCCGCGCGCCTCGACGCCGAGGGCGCGGGCACGCAGTTCGGCTGGGATGCGCGCATCGCCGCCCTAGTGGTGCCGCCCCCGGCCGCCGATGGCGTGCGCCGCGCCGTGCTGGCCGTGGCACACCCCACCGTGAACCCGGCCATGGCCTTCCCCGGCGGCGTGGACCGGCCCGAGGTCGCCGCCCGCATGCAGGGCGCCAGCCTGCTGAACCTGGAGCAGCAGGGCGGGCGCTGGATCATCGTGGATGGCGGCTTCCAGGCCCGGCGGCTGACGGCGGCGAACCTCTGCTCCACCAGCGGGCCCGGCGCCGAGATCCTGGGCGGTGCGGTGCGCGGCCTCCTGGCGCCGACGGGCGGTGCCGCGACACCCTGGGGCACCCTGCTGCTGACCGAGGGCGACCCCAGCCCCTGGGCCGGCCGCCTGCCCGAGTTCGGGCGGGGCGAGGCCTATGGCTGGGTGGTGGAGCTGGACGCGCTCGACCCGCAATCCATCCCGGTGAAGCAGACCGCACTCGGCCGTTTCCCCAAGGCCGATGCCGCCGCCGCCGCGAGCCGCGACGGCCGCGCCGTGGTCTTCCTGGCCGAGCAGGGGGCGGGCGGTTACCTGTTCCGCTTCGTCTCGGAAGGGCCAGCGGCGCCGGGGGCGCTGGCGCTCGGCACGCTTGCCGCCGCGCGGGTGCAGGGCGGGCGTCTCACCTGGCTGGCCCTGCCGCAAGCCGCCTATGCCAACCCGTCCGAGGCGGCGCGCCAGGCCGGCGCCACCGCCATGGACCGCCCCCAGGGGCTGGACTGGGATTCCCGCACCAACCGCCTGCTGGCCTGCGGCGATTTCGGCGCACTGGCCCTGACGCCGGATGGCGGTGACCCGGGCGCCGATTCCATGGCCGTGGGGCGCCTGGGCGGCCAGGGCATGGGCCGGCTGGGCAGCGTCAGCGCCGATCCGCGCGGCCGCGTGCTGCTGGGCGGCCTGGGCGAGGGCGTCGTGGGGGCCAACGCCCAGCCGCTCTGGCTGGCCGAAGGCGGGCGGGCCAATGCCATCTACGGCGCGCCCCGCGCGGCCGATGTGGGCGGCGCCGTGGCCAGCCCCGATGGCGGGACCATCTTCGCCGCCGTCCGCCGGCCGGGCGCCGAGCAGGGGTCGAGCTTCAACCGCCCCGCCACGCGCTGGCCGGAATTCGCGGCCGGGCAGCCGCCGCGTTCGGCCATCGTGGCACTCACGCGGGGATGATCCTGCCGGGGCCGCGCGTGCTGGCCACCATCACCCCCTCCGGCAACACGGTGGTGGAGGCGGTGACCCAGGCCATGCTGCGCGCGCGGCCCGACGTGCTGCCCATCTTTTCCCGGATTGCCGTGCATGGCGCGGTGGACCGCTTCCCGGACCGCTACGACCTGGAGGGCATGCTGGGCGCGGCCGAATTGCTGGCGCACGCGAAGCCCGATGCCATCGTCTGGAATGGCAGCAAGGGTGGGATCATCGGGCTGGAGCATGACCGTGACCTGGTGGCGCGCATCACCGCCGCCACGGGCGTGCCGGCCACGACCTCGGCGCTGGTGCTGGAGGCGCGGCTGGAGGCGCGCGGGCCGACGCGCCTCGGCCTCGTGACCCCCTACAGCGACGCCTACCAGGCGCGCCTGCTGCAAGCCTTCGCCGCGCGCGGCTGGGTGGTGGGGGCGGAAAGCCATCTGGGGCTGACCGACAACCTCTCCTACGCCGCGGTCCCGCTGGAGCGGCTGCGCGCGCAATGCGAGGCGGTGGCCCCGCATTGCGACGTGCTGCTAGGCTGGTGCACCAACTGCCCGGTCGCGGCACTGGGGCCGGAAGTGGCCGGGCGACCCTTGTGGGACGCCACGGCCTTGGGGGTGGAAGGCGGGCTCGCGCTTATTCCGCCGCCATCCGCTGCTGGCTGAGCACGGCCCAGACCTTCTCCGGCGTCACCGGCATGTCGATATGGGCCACGCCCAGCGCATCGCACACGGCGCTGACCACCGCCGGCGGCGCGCCACAGGAGCCGCCCTCGCCCGCGCCCTTCACGCCGAGGTCGTTCGACGGGCAGGGCACCACGTTCAGATCCACCTCAAGGTCCGGCAGGTCGCTCGCGCGCGGCATGCAGTAGTCCTGGAAGGTGGCCGTCAGGAACTGGCCGCTCTCGCTGTCATAGCGCGCATGTTCATACAGCGCCTGCCCGATGCCGGAGACGATGCCGCCATGGCATTGCCCATGCACCAGCAGCGGGTTCAGCGGCACGCCCACATCATCCACCGCGGCGTAGCGCACCACGGCCACTTCACCCGTGTCGGTGTCCACCTCCACCTCGGCGACGTGGCAGCCATTGGGGAAGTTGCACTCGGTGTTGCGCTTGTAGAGGAGTTCCTCGTCCAGCCCCGGCGTCTCGCCCGGGATTTCGGCCTGGGCGATGTCGGCCCAGGTGAGGGTGCGGTCGGTGCCGGCGATGCGGAAGATTTCGCCCTCATGCTCGATATCGGCCTCGGCGGCTTCCAGAATTAGGGCGGCCAGGCGCTTGGCCTTGGCCAGCACGAGTTCGGAGGCACGCGCCACCGCGACACCGCCCATCTGCGAGGAGCGCGAGCCACCCGTGCCGCCGCCCGCCGGCACCACGTCGGAATCGCCCTGGATCAGCCGCACCTTGTCGAAGGGAATGCCGAGCCGCGCGTGCAGCACCTGCGCGAAGGCCGTCTCATGCCCCTGGCCATGGCTGAAGGTGCCGACATGCACCAGCGCCTCGCCCTGCGCGTTGATGCGCACCCGCGCCCATTCGGCCGGCTGCCCGCCCGAGGCCTCGATGAAGAAGCCAAGCCCGCGCCCGCGCAGCTTGCCGCGCGCGCGGCTTTCAGCGGCGCGGGCTTCGAAGCCGTCCCAGTCCATCAAGGCCAGGGCCTGCTGCTGGGTTTCCTCGAAGCGACCGCTGTCGATCTCGTTGCCGGCGCAGTTCACGTAAGGGATCTGCTCGGGCTTCACGTAGTTGCGCGCGCGGATTTCCTCGCGGCTGATGCCGAAGGCCAGCGCGCCCTGGTCCAGCAGCCGCTCGATCACATAGGCCGTCTCGGGCCTTCCCGCGCCGCGATAGGCGTCGGTGGGCGCGGTGTTCGTGAACACGCACTTCACCCGCGTGCTGACGGCCTGCATGTCATACACCGTGCCCTGGATGCGGCCGCCGGCCACGGTCGGGATGCGCGGGCCGAAGTCGAAGAGATACCCGCCCATCGCCGCGATGGTCTCGACCTTCATGCCGAGGATTTTCCCGTCCGCATCGAAGGCCATCTCGGCATGGGTGACGTGGTCACGGCCATGCGGGTCGCACATGAAGGTCTCAGTGCGGTCCGAACGCCACTTCACCGGACGGCCCAGGCGCTTCGAGGCCCAGAGCACCATCGCACTTTCGGGAAAGAGCTTGCCGCGCAACCCAAAGCCGCCGCCCACATCGGGGCTGATGACGCGCATCTTCTCCTTGGGGATCTTGAAGATGTATTGCGCCAGGCCCTCACGCACGCGGACCACGCCCTGGGTGGGGCTGTGCAGCGTGTAGTGGTCCTTGGCCGCGTCGTATTCGCCCAGCGCCACGCGCGGTTCCATCGGGTTGCCGACGAGGCGGTTGTTCACCAGCTCGACGCTGACCGTGCGCGCGGCCTTGGCGAAGGCGGCTTCGGCCTGGGCTTCCTTCTTGTTCGACCAGTACACGCAGACATTGGAGCCGAGCTGCTCCCAGATCACCGGCGCATCCGGCGCGGCGGCGGCGGCGGTGTCGGTGACCGAGGGCAGGATGTCGTAATCCACCATCACCAACTCGGCAGCGTCCTGGGCCTGGGCGCGCGTCTCGGCCACCACCAGCACCACCGGGTCGCCCACGAAGCGCACGAAATCGGTCTGCAGCGTCTTGCGCGGCGGGCACCAGACGGGCTTGCCGTCGAGGCCCGGCACCTCGACCTGCACGGGGAACAGGCCCAAGCCATCGGCATCCGCGTCATGGCCCGTCAGCACCGCCAGCACGCCGGGCGCGGCTTTCGCGGCCTCGGTGTTAATGGAGAGGATGCGGGCATTGGCGTGCGGGCTGCGGAGCACCACCGCCCAGGCCTGGCCCTCGCGGTTGATGTCGTCGGTGTAGGTGCCCGCCCCCGTCAGGAGCCGCACATCCTCCTTGCGGCGCACAGGCTGGCCGATGCCGAACTGATCCATGAACATGTCTCCCCAAGGCTTCCTCGCAAACTAGGTGTGGGGGGTCGCCCTGGCAACGCGGGGCCGTTACGCTTCTTCCCGGAGGAGACAACATGCGTTTCGATCTGCCGGACACGCCCCCGGGCGCCGAGGCCCTGCGCGCCGAGCTGCGCGCCTTCCTGGCCGAGGCGGGCCGCGCCTGGACGCCCGAAATCCGCGCCCGTTCCTGGATGGGCTTCGACCGCGACTTTTCCCGTGAGGTCGGCGCGCGTGGCTGGATCGGGATGACCTGGCCCAAGGCCTATGGCGGGCATGAGCGTTCGGGCCTGGAGCGCGTGGTGGTGCTCGAGGAGATGCTGGCCGCCGGCGCCCCCGTGGGGGCCCACTGGATCGGCGACCGGCAATCGGGGCCGCTGATCCTGCGGCTGGGCACCGAGGAACAGCGCCGCCGCATCCTGCCCGGCATCGCGCGCGGCGAACTCGCCTTCTGCATCGGCCTTTCGGAGCCCGATGCGGGCAGCGACCTGGCCAACCTCCGCACCAAGGCCGAGCGCGTGCCAGGCGGCTGGAAGCTCAACGGCCGCAAGATCTGGACGACCTTCGCGCACAAGTCGGACTACATGATCGCGCTGGTGCGGACCTCGCCCGCGCCGGAGGGCGGGTCGCGCCATGCGGGCCTCTCGCAGTTCCTGGTGGACCTTCGCCTCTCGGGCATTTCCATCCGGCCGATCCGCGACCTGGCGGGGGCGGACAGCTTCAACGAAGTCACCTTCGACGACGTGATGCTGAAGGAAGATGACCTCGTCGGCGCCGAGGGCGCGGGCTGGGCCCAGGCCACCAGCGAACTCGCCTTTGAGCGGAGCGGACCGGACCGCTACCTCTCCTCCTATCCCGCCCTGTCGCTGGGCCTGGATGCGCTGGCCGCGAACCCGGTGCCGGGTGCCGAAGTGACGGTGGGCCGCATGGTGGCGCGGCTCTCCGCGCTGCGCGGCATGTCGCTCTCGGTGGGCGGCATGCTGGAGCGCGGCGAGGACCCGGCGGTGGAGGCGGCGTTGGTGAAGGATGTGGGCAATGTCTTCGAACAGGCGCTGCCCGAGCATCTGCGCGGCCTTCTCGACCCGGAGGACAGCCCGGCCGAGCTGCGCGCGCTGCTGGCCGCGCTGACGCAGCTGACGCCTACCTTCAGCCTGCGCGGCGGCACGCGGGAAATCCTGCGCGGGATCATCGCGCGCGATCTGGGTCTTCGCTGACATGAACGAACTTCGCGGCATCCTCGTCGAACAAGTGGAACGGCTGGTGGCGGACGCGGGCGGCGTCGCGCCGCTGCGCGAGGTGGAGGCGGGCGGCTTTCCGCAAGCCCTCTGGGACGGCTTGAGCGAACAGGGCCTCGCCCTGGCCCTGGTGCCGGAGGAGGCGGGCGGCGTCGGCCTCTCCTGGGGCGACGCGGCCGCCCTCTGGCAGGTGCTGGGCCAGCATGGTGCGCCCGTTCCCATGGCCGAGACGATGCTGGGCGCGGCCCTGCTCTCGGCGGCGGGCGTCGAGGTGCCGGATGGCGTGTTGGCGCTGGGCGAGAAGGGCGCGCCCTTCGGCCGCCATGCCACGAATGCCGTAAAGCTGGACGGCGCGCGGCTGACGCTGCACGCGGTGGAGGGCGCCACCCCCGGCGCCAATATCGGGCGCGAGCCGCGCGACGACCTGACGCTCGCGCCGCGCAGCGCCGCTGGCATCCTGCCCAACAGCCATGGTCCGCGCGCGCTGCGCCTGGGCCTCGCGCTGATCCGCGCCGCGCAGATCGCGGGGGCCATGGAGCGCATCCTGGCGCTGGCCGTGGATTGGGCGAACACGCGCAAGCAGTTCGGCCGGCCCATCGGCAAGTTCCAGGCGGTGCAGCAGCAATTGGCCGCCATGGCGGGCGAGGTCGCGGCCGTACAGGTCGCCGTCAGCAATGCCGCGCGCGCGGTGGATGCGCGGGGGCTGGCGGAAGCCGCCTTCGAGATCGGCTGCGCCAAGGTCGTGGCGGGCGAGGCCGCGACCTTCGGCGCCGCCACCGCGCACCAGGTCTTCGCCGCCATCGGCATCACCGAGGACCATGAGCTGCACCATTTCACCCGCCGCCTCTGGGCCTGGCGCGAGGAGGGCGGCACCGACCGCGCCTGGGCCGCCGAAATCGGCAAGCTCGCCCTCGCCCGCGGCGGCGCGAACCTCTGGCCGGATTTGACGGCGCGCGACGCCTGAAGGAACACCACCCATGACGAACTTCCTCAAGATCGAGCAGGACGGCCCTGTCGTCACGCTGACGCTGAACGCGCCGGACCGGCGCAACGCCATCTCCTCCTTCGAGGATTGCGCGGAAGTGGAGGACGCCTGCCGCCGCATCGCGCGCGACGACAGCCTGCGCTGCGTGATCCTGACCGGCGCCGACCCCGCCTTCTGTTCGGGCGGCGACCTGAAGGGCATGCGCGACCGCAAGGGCATCATGGCCGCCGACAGCCCGGCCGTGATGCGCGAGAACTACCGGCGCGGCATTCAGCGCATCCCCTTGGCGCTGTGGGAGCTCGACTTGCCCACCATCGCCGCCGTGAACGGGGCCGCCATCGGCGCGGGGCTCGACCTCGCCTGCATGTGCGACATGCGCGTGGCCAGCGAGAAGGCCATCTTCGCCGAAAGCTTCGTGCGCGTGGGCATCGTGCCCGGCGATGGCGGCGCCTGGCTGCTGCCGCGCGCGGTGGGCATGGCGATGGCGGCGGAAATGTCCTTCACCGGCGACCCGCTGGATGCCGGGCAGGCGCTGGCCGCACGCCTCGTTTCGCGCGTGGTGCCGCATGGCGAGCTGATGAGTGCCGCGCGTGAACTCGCCGCGCGCGTGGCGAAGAACCCGCCGCAGGTGCTGCGCATGACCAAGCGGCTGCTGCGCGAGGGGCAGCACATGTCGCTCGCTTCGCTGCTGGAAATGTCGGCGGCCTTCCAGGCCATCGCGCATGAGACGGCGGACCACAAGGAGGCGGTGAACGCCATGCTGGAAAAGCGCCAGGGCGTGTTCACGGGGCGATGAGCGACCCCGTCCCCGCCATCCGCGAGGCGGAGGCGACCGGCGAGATCGCTGAGATCTTCGCCGATATCCGCGCCACCTATCGCATCGGCGTGGTGAACCTGATCTGGCGGCACCTGGCGGTGTTCGAGGGCGCGCTGCCCTGGGCCTGGGGCAGCCTGAAGCCGCTCTATGTCGGCGGGCATGTGGCGGCAGCGGCGGCCGTGTTGCGCGCCGACCGCCCGCTGCCGGAGGCGCCGCGCGTGCCGGAGGCCGCCTGGGCCTGCATCGGCCTCGACCCCGCGCCGGTGCGCGACGTGATCGCGGCCTATGACCGCAGCAACCCCATGGCGCTGGCGGCCCTCACCCTGCTGCGCGAAAGCACGGCACCGGGCTTCGTGGCCGGCGGCGCGCCGCGTGCGCCGCTCTTCCCCGAGGAAGCGCCCATTCCGCTGCCCGCACTGCTGGCGCTGGACGAAATGCCGTCACACGCTGCGGAGATGGTGCTGGCGCTGAACGCCATGGGCAGCACGGCGGGACAGCCCATCCTGGCCAGCATGTATCGCCACATGGCGCATTGGCCGGGCGCGCTGTCTCTGGCGCATGGCGTGCTGGCGCCGCTGCACGCGCGGGGCGAATTGCAGGCCGCCATCGCCGCAACACGCGACCTGGCGCGGGAGGAAGCGGCGCGCATGGCGACCCTGCTGCCGCGCCTGCCGCCACCGCCCGATCTGCCGCCTGTGCAGGCGGCGCTGGACGTCTTCATCCAGGACGCCATCGGGCGCATGGTGGTGAATGGCGGCGTGCTGGGCGCGGCCTTCCGCGCCTGATCGTCGTTGCCGGAAGCGGCGATGAAGTGAATCAGCCCCGCCCTTCGAACGGCATCTTCGTCGCCTTGATGGTCATGAACAGCACGTTCGCATCGAGGGTCAGGCTGTCCATGTAGACGATGGCGTTGGCCACGTTCTGCACGTCCATGGTGGGTTCCACCATCATCTCGCCATTGGGCTGCTTCACGCCCTTGGTCATGCGCTGGGTCATGTTCGTGGCGGCGTTGCCGATGTCCACCTGGCCCGCGCAGATGTTGTATTTCCGCCCATCCAGCGCCAGCGACTTGGTCAGCCCCGTGATGGCGTGCTTGGTGGCGGTGTAGGCGATGCTGTCGGGCCGCGGCGCATGCGCGCTGATCGAGCCGTTGTTGATGATGCGCCCGCCCTGCGGCGACTGCTCCTTCATCATGCGGAAGGCCTGCTGCGCGCAGTAGAAGCTGCCATTGAGGTTGACGTTCACCACCTCCTGCCACTTCTCCACGGGCAGGTCCTCCAGCAGGAAGCCCTGCACGCCCATGCCGGCATTGTTGAACAGCAGGTCACAGCGGCCCCAGTTGGACTTCACCTTGGTGAAGACCGCGGCCACGCTCTCCGGGTCGCCCACATTGGTGGGCACGGGCATTGCGTTGCCGCTATTGGCGCCGGCCATCTGCGCGGTCTCCTCCAGGTCGGCCTGGCGGCGCGCCACCAGCGCCACGCGATAGCCCGCCTTTAACAAAGCGAGCGCCGCGGCCCGCCCGATGCCCGTGCTCGCCCCCGTCACCACCGCCACCTTGCTCATGCCGTCTCGCTCCCCTGGCTCGTTGCGGCGCAAGATTGCGCCGGGGGCGCGCGGGCCGCAATCTGGTGCCGTACCGGGGCGGCGGATTCACCGCTCCGGTGTTTCACCTCCGCGGATCCGACGCTCCATGAACCTGTCCTTCACCTGCGCCCCCGCGAACGCTCGCACCAACCCGCCGCGCCGCCGCGCGCCCGTGGGCGCCTGCGACAGCCACTTCCACATCTTCGGCCCCTATGACCGCTTTCCGCTGAGTGCGTCGCGGCCCTACACGCCGCCGCCCGCCTCGGTGGCGCACTACCTCGACATGGCGAACACCCTGGGCCTGACGCGGCGCGTCATCGTGCAGGCCAGCGTCTATGGCACCGACAATGCCGTGACGCTGGACGCGGTGCAGCAGCTCGGCCGGGCCGACAGCCGCGCCATCGTGGTGGTGGAAGATGACGCGCCCTTGCAGGCCATGGCCGATGCCGGGGCGGTGGGCGTGCGCTTCAACGCCGTCAGCGGCAATGGCGCGCCGCTGGAGCAGCTGGAAGCCCTGGCACGGCGCATCGCGCCCCTGGGCTGGCACATCCAGCTTTTCCTGAAGGCCGAGGCGCTGGTGGAATTGGCCCCACGCCTCGCTGGGCTGCCCGTGCCCGTGGTGCTGGACCACATGGCGGGCGCCCGCGCCGCCGATGGCGCCCAAAGCCCCGCCATGGACGCGGCATGCCGGCTGCTCGACACTGGCCGCGCCTGGGTGAAGCTCTGCGGCTATCGCGCCAGCCGCCCGCCCTATGACGACCTGGCGCCGCTGGCGCGCCGCTTCCTGGCCGCCGCGCCCGAACGCTGCGTCTGGGGCACCGACTGGCCGCACACGCAGTTCAGCACGCCGGAGCAGATGCTCGACGACGGGCTGCTGCTCGACTGGCTGGACGAATGGCTGCCCGACGAGGCCACGCGCCAGCGCGTCCTCGTGGACAATCCGGCCAGGCTCTACGACTTCCCGGCGTAGCTCTTCTCCATGCCGGCCGCGGGGTCCGATTGCGGGCCATAGGGCATGATGGGATAGCGCAGCCCGGCCTTGGACAGGCCGATCAGCCCCTCGATCCCGCGCGCGAAATCGGCCGGCGGGCAGGCCATCAGCATCTCGTCATCGGCCACGCCACCATAGCGGCGCTCGGCATAGCAGGGGATGGAGAGGCACACCGTCCGGTCGCGCAGCGCCCGGCCCCAGCTGTCCGCGCAGGCGCTCTCGCCGGTGATCGAGAAGTCATAGCGGCGGTAGTTGCGCCATTGCAGCCCGTTGATGAACAGGATCATCTGCGCCGGGTTGGCGTAGAACAGGCAGACATCCGGCGGGTTCAGCCGGCCCGAGCGCAGGGGCGAGACCACCAGCGCGTGGTATTCGGGCGGCACCCGCGGCATCTGCGCCTGGTGCGCGGCCGAGGCCTCCAGGTTCTCGAACCAGACGCCCTCCATCTTGCGGCCGGAGAGATACAGCTCCGAGGGCTGGTTCAGCCCGATCACGCCCCCGCAATTGGAGAATTCCGGCACGTTGTCGTGGGTGATGCCGAGCGTGAAGCCTGCGATGCGCGCCTGCGTCACCAGCTGGCAGGTGGAGAAGCGCTTGCCGGCCGGCGGGCGGCGCAACCCCTGCACGGCCTCCAGCTCGGCCGCGTCGCGCATCAGCTTCATGCCGAAGGGCAGGGTGCGGAGCTTCAGCAGCTCGGACAGTTGCGCGGCGAGCTGGACCAGCTCCGGCCCCGTCGGCGCGGGCTTCTCGGTGATGCCATCGGGCATGGTGCTTCCTCCTTTTTGGCCGGCCGATTCACGCCGCCGGCTACGCCGGCGACGATCGGACGGCGAGCTCCTTGCCGAACAGCGTGGCACGAATGCGCCGCCCCCCGGAAGCCGGCGGGTGACAGCGGCGCGCGCGCGTGGTGGTGTAGGGCGGACCCATGGACCAGCACGCCCCCCTCACCGCCTATGACCTGACGCGACCCGCCACGGCCCTCTGCCCGCTGGTCTTCACCTCGCCGCATTCAGGGCGGGACTATCCGCTGGAATTCCTGGACGCCGCGCGGCTGGACGCGCAATCCCTGCGCCGCAGCGAGGACGCCTTCGTGGACGACCTCTTCGCCGCCGCCCCGCGCCTCGGCGCCCCCCTGCTGGCCGCCCGCTTCCCCCGCGCCTGGTGCGACGCCAACCGCGAGCCCTGGGAGCTGGACCCGGGCATGTTCGATGCCCCCCTGCCGCCCTGGGTGAACAGCGGCAGCCCGCGCGTGGGGGCGGGGCTCGGCACCATCGCCCGCGTGGTGGCCTCGGGCGAGGCCATCTACCGCCGGCGCCTCTCCTTCCGCGAGGCGGAAAGCCGGGTGCGCAACTGCTGGGAACCTTTCCACACGGCGCTGGGCGACCTGATCGCCGAGACGCGGGTGCAGTTCGGCGCCTGCCTGCTGGTGGATTGCCATTCCATGCCGAGCCACCCCGCCCCGGGCGCCGACCAGCCCGACATCATCCTGGGCGACGCCCATGGCACCGCCTGCGCCCCTCGCGCGACGCGCCTCATCGAGGCCGCGCTGCAGCGCCAGGGCTACCGCGTGCGCCGCAACGACCCCTATGCCGGCGGCTATATCACCCGCCATTACGGCCGCCCGCGCGAGCGGGTGCACGCCATCCAGATCGAGATCGCCCGCAGCCTCTACATGGACGAGGCGCGGATCGAGCGCCACGCCGGCTTCGACCGGCTGCGCGCCAACCTGGCCGCCATCCTGGCCGGCCTGGCCCAGGAGGACTGGTCCTTCCTGTAGGGCGGGATGCGTCGAGGTGGAATCACCGAAGGCGCTGAATCCCGCCCTCAACAATGGCAGGAGCGGACGGCGTTCGCGCCGCGCGCTTCAGGAAGAGGAACGCCCGAGATGCCCGACGCCGTCCTGTTCGAGACCGTGGCCCCGCATGTGGCGCTGGTCACGCTGAACCGGCCCGAGGCGCGCAACGCCGTGAATGGTGCGCTGGCCGGGGCGCTCGACGCCGCCGTGGCGCGGGTGGAGGCGGAGGACGACATCCGCGTCGCCATCCTGACCGGCGCCGGCCCGCACGCCTTTTGCGCCGGGGCCGACCTGAAGGAGGTGGCGGCCGGCCGCGGGGCCGACCTCTACACCGAGCGTGGCGGCTTCGCCGGCTTCGTCCGCGCGCCCCGGAAAAAGCCCTGGGTCGCGGCGGCACAGGGCCATGCGCTGGCGGGCGGGCTGGAATTGCTGCTGGCCTGCGACATGGCGGTGGCGGCCGAGGGCGCCACCTTTGGCCTGCCCGAGGTGAAGCGCAGCTTGGTGGCCGCCGCCGGCGGCGTCTTCCGCCTGCCCCGCGCCCTGCCGCGCGCCATCGCCTTCGAGATGATCGCGACCGGCGAGCCCATCACCGGCACCCGCGCCGCGGCGCTGGGCCTGGTCAATGCCGCCGTGCCGGCCGAGCAGGTGATGGCGGCCGCCCTGGCGCTGGCCGCGCGCATCACGGTGAACGCCCCCATCGCCGTGCGGGAAAGCCTTGCCATCGCCCGCCGCGCGAACGACCTGGAGGATGACGCCCTCTGGACCCTGTGCGGCGAAGCGAGCCGCGCGATCCGGGAGACGGAGGATTTCCAGGAAGGCCCGCGGGCCTTCATCGAAAAGCGCGCCCCCCGCTGGGTGGGGCGCTGAGGGAGGAATGCCGATGATCCGCCGCCACCTGCTGCTGGGCGCGCTCGCCCTGCCCGCCCTTCCCGCGGCCAGCCAGGAGGGGCTTCGCGTGGAGGTCTGGCGCGACCCCTATTGCGGCTGCTGCGAGGGCTGGGTCGCGCATCTGCGGCAGGAGGGCTTCGCGGTCACGGACCGCGTGGTGCCAAGCGTGGGGCCCTTCCGCCGCGCGCTGGGCACGCCGTCCGACCTGCTCTCCTGCCATGCGGCGCGGGTGCAGGGGGTGGCGCTGGAGGGGCATGTGCCCGCCCACGCCATCCGCCGCTTCCTGGCGGAGCGCCCCGCGGGCTTCGTGGGGCTTTCGGTGCCGGCCATGCCCATCGGCACACCTGGCATGGAAGTGCCGGGGCGGGAGGCAGAGGTCTATGAGGTGGTCGCCTGGCGGCGGGATGGCAGCCACGCGCCCTGGCTGCGCATGCGGGGCGCGCTGCCGGTCTGAGGCGTGGCTATTCGGCCGCGCACTCGCAGCCCGGGGTCGGGCCTTCGGAGGCTCGGGTCACGTGATGGTCCACCCATTCGGCCACCAGCCGTCGCGCCTCGGCCACCGAGGCTTCGGGGTGATGGACGCGATAGAGCGTGGTGCAGGCCTGGAAGGCCGCCATGTCGTTCTGCCCCACATCGCGCAGTTCACGGTAGGCGGTGATGACCGCCCGTTCGCAGCGCCGGGCGATGTGGCTGTAGTCGCGGCCCATGAAACCCTCCAATTGCGAATCACTCGCAATGTCAGAGTACGATACCGACGTCTGAACGCCTGTTCAAGTGTTGTTCGCAGATGCGGGAGGGGGGGCTTGCGCCCCCTGGACCATGATCCCCCATGAGGGCTCATGGTCCAGCCTTTGCCGGGAGGACGATTCACCGCTCCGGCGTATCCGCCGTCGCGGATCGTGCTCCTGCCCATCAAGCGCGGGACACCGCCTCCGCGATGGCCTTGCCCACATCCACCGTGCCGGCCTGGCCGCCCAGGTCGCGGGTGCGGGGGCCGCCCTCGGCCAGCAGCTTTTCGATCGAATCGGTGATGGCGCGGGCGGCTTCGGTCTCGCCCAGATGCTCTAGCATCATGGCCCCGGACCAGATCTGGCCGATGGGGTTCGCGATCCATTTGCCGGCGATGTCCGGCGCGCTGCCGTGCACCGGCTCGAACATCGAGGGGAAGGCCTTTTCCGGGTTGATGTTGGCCGAGGCCGCCACGCCGATGGACCCCGCCACCGCCGGCCCCAGATCCGAAAGAATATCCCCGAACAGGTTGGACCCCACCACCACGTCGAACCAGTCCGGGTGCTGCACGAAATGGGCGCAGAGGATGTCAATGTGGAACTGGTCCGTCGTCACCTCGGGGTAGTTCTTCGCCATCTCGGCGAAGCGCTCATCCCAATAGGGCATGGTGAAGGTGATGCCGTTGGACTTGGTGGCGCTGGTCACCTTCTTGCGCGGCCGGGTCATCGCCAGTTCGAAGGCGTATTTGATGATGCGGTCGGTGCCGGTGCGGGTCAGGATGGATTGCTGGCTGACGAATTCGCGGTCGGTGCCGGGAAACATGCGGCCACCGACGCTGGAATATTCGCCTTCCGTGTTCTCGCGCACCACGTAGAAATCGATCTCGTGCGGCTCGCGGTTGGCCAGCGGCGTCTTCACGCCGGGCAGCAGCTTGCACGGGCGCAGCGAGACATACTGGTCGAAGCCGCGGCGAATCGGGATCAGCAGGCCCCAGAGCGAAGTGTGGTCCGGCACGCCCGGCCAGCCCACCGCGCCCAGGAAGACGCTGTCGCTGTCCTTCAGCTGGTCCAGCCCATCATCGGGCATCATCTTGCCGGTCTTGAGGTAGGTCTCGCAGGACCAGTCATATTCCGTCAGCTTCAGCTCGAAGCCGAAGCGGCGGGCGGCGGCGTCCAGGACGCGCAGCCCCTCGGGCGTGGTTTCCTTGCCGATGCCATCGCCCGGAATGACGGCGATGCGGTGCGTGCGGGCCATGGGATGTCCTTCCTCCGATGGCAAAATCCCTACGCCGCGCGCCGCGCGCCCACAAGCCGCCACACCCCCAGCAGCGCCACGAACCCGAGCCCAATCATGCCCGCCAGCACGGCCGGGCGCGGGCCGAAGGTGAGGTCGAGATTGGCCGCCGCCACCCGCGCGGCCGGCAGATTGGTGGCCAGGGCGTACCAGAGATATTCCACCGCCGCCGCGCCCAGCATCGCCGCCAGCGCAAGCCCCGCCAAAGCGCCGAGATGCCCCTGCAAGCGCGCCGGCAGTGCCCGCCAGCCGATCAGCCAGAGGAAGAGCGCGCTCAACAGCACCGCCTGGGACACATCGGACTTGGCCTGGATGAAGGCGTGCAGCAGCGCCAGCACCGCGATGGGAAAGACGAGGCGATGCAGCCGCTTCCAGCCCCGCCCCAGCCGGCGCATCCAGCCATCCGTGCTGGTCCAGCCCAGCACCGCCAGGCCGCACAAGGCCGCGAAGCCGATCAGCAAATAGGTGCGCTTCACGATCTCGCTGACCACGCGCGCCAGAACGAAATCCTGCTCGGCCACATAGAGGCCCAGATGCAGCACGGCCCAGGCCAAGGCGCCCAGCCCCAGCATCCGCCGGACCTGGAACAGGCGCGGCCAGGCAAGGATGCGGCCCAGCGGCGTCACCACCAGCGTCAGCAGCAGGAAGCGGATGGCCCAGCGGCCGGTTTCGTGCATGGCCTCCTCGATGGGCTCC
Source organism: Roseococcus microcysteis (assembly GCF_014764365.1). Lineage (NCBI taxonomy): Bacteria > Pseudomonadati > Pseudomonadota > Alphaproteobacteria > Acetobacterales > Roseomonadaceae > Roseococcus > Roseococcus microcysteis. The sequence goes on along the minus strand of NZ_CP061718.1, from coordinate 2,879,101 downwards.
GGCCCCAACGTGCCGGTGGCCCAGGGCCAGAGCAGAGGCAGCAGGGGCAGGCAGAGAAGCGCCAGCACCACCGCCCGCAGCCCCGAGAACCGGCCCTGGCGGTCCTGCCAGGGCAGGGCGAGGGTCACGCCCATCCGCGCGCCCGGATTTCGGCGGCGACGCGGGCGGTTTCGTCCAGGGCGGCGCGCGGAGGGGGCGGGGGGCCGCCCAGCGGCGCGGCCAAGCCCGCCGCGAACAGGCTGTCCGCCACCGCGCGGTGGCGCGGGCCGAGCCCGCCCGGGTCGGCGATGTGGAGCGGGGCAGGGGTCATCAGCGCCTCCGAGAGCATCGAGATGCTGTCACCGGTCACCACCAGCACATCCGACAGGGACAGGATTCCATGCAGCGGGTTCGCTCCACCCCCCCGAAAGGATACAGGTGGTGCGGCAGGCCTCGCAGCGCCCCGGCCAGGGCCGCCACGGCCGCCTCGCCGCTGCGACGGGAGGTGGTGGCCAGCACGGAGTTGCCAAGCCCGGCCGCCTGGTTGGCGATGCGGGCGGCGGTGCCGGGGTCCATGCCCTCCGCCCGCACCTTCCCGCCCAGCAACAGGCCCACGCGCGGGCGCGGCAGGGCGGCCAGTTCCGGGAAGGCGGTGGCGGCCGCCGCCAGCTTCGCAGGGGTGATGCGGTGGGTGGCGCCCTGGATTTCCAGCAGGTTGGCAGCCGCACGCGGCCGGTCATGCGCGCCGATCACCAGCAGGTCGAAATCCGCCGCACCCAGCCCGGGCCGCATGGCATGGACGGTCCGCGCGCCTCGCACCCGCAGCCAGCGCGACACCGGCGCGGCCCGCCGCCCGGCGGAAATGACCAGCCTGGGCCAGGGCGGGGCAAAGGCGCTCCGGTCGGCCAGGCCCAGCAGCGTGGGCAGGGGAAGGGGCAGCCGCGCCCAGGGGCTCCAGCGCAGGGGCACCACCCGGAAGGGCAGCCCCAGCCGCTCCGCGATGCCCAGCGCCTGGGCCGCCGTGCCCGCGCGCGGGTCCTCCAGCACCCAGATCGGCGCTTCGGTCATTGTCGCGCCCGCGCCTGGAGGTTACTGGGGCGCAGCACGATGAGGGTTCCCATGACGACGCACCACGCCTCGGAGTTCGATCGCGACGCGGCCCTGACCACCGCGCGCATCCTGCTGGAAATCAAGGCGGTGAATTTCCGCCCCGAGGAACCCTATACCCTGACCTCGGGCTGGAAGAGCCCCGTCTATATCGACTGCCGCAAGATCATCTCCTACCCGCGCGCCCGCACCCGCATCTGCGACCTGGGCGTGGAGAAGATCAACCGCGCGGTGGGCTTCGAGACCATCGAGAGCATCGCGGGCGGCGAGACGGCCGGCATTCCCTTCGCGGCCTGGATCAGCGACCGCATGAACCTGCCCATGGCCTATGTCCGCAAGAAGGCCAAGGGCTTCGGCCGCAACGCGCTGATCGAGGGCGACGTGCCCGTGGGCCGCGAGACGCTGCTGGTCGAGGATTTGACGACCGACGGCGCCAGCAAGATCCGCTTCGCCGAGGCCCTGCGCGAGGCGGGTGCCAAATGCGCCCACACCTTCGTGGTGTTCTACTACGGCGTCTTCCCCGGCAGCTTCGAGCAGATGAAGGCCATGGACCTCTCGCTGCATCATCTCGCCACCTGGTGGGACGTGCTGGAGGTGTGCCGGGAGCGCGACTACTTCCCGGAGGCGTCCCTCACCGGCGTGCGGAAGTTCCTGGAGGACCCCGTGGCCTGGTCGCGCGCGCATGGCGGCGTGGGCAGCCTGGATGAGGCTTTGGCGTTCAAGGGGAAGGGCGGCTAGCCTCGGCGCGGCCGCGCCAACCCGGCGCGGCCTCCGCAAGGAGCAGTGGATGGCCGCCCGTTTCCTGATCTGTCTTCTTCTCCTGGCCCTCCCCGCCCAGGCCCAGCCGCGCGACGCGCTGACCATCGGCATCACGCAGTACCCCTCCACGCTCCATCCCAATATCGAGAACATGGTGGCGAAATCCTATGTGCTGGGTTTCGCGCGCCGCCCCGTCACGGCCTATGACCCCGACTGGCGCCTCATCTGCCTGCTCTGCGAAACCATCCCCACGCTGGAGAACGGGCTGGCGGTGCGGGAAACCACGCCCGATGGCCGCCCCGGCCTGCGCGTGACCTGGGTGCTGCGCGAGGGGCTGCGCTGGGGCGATGGCACGCCCATCACCACCGCCGATCTGCGCTTCACCTATGACGCGGGGCGCGACGGGACCACCGGCATCGGCCCCGCCGAATTCTACCGCAGCGCCTATGAGTTCATCGCGGAGGATGAGCGCCGCTTCACCCTGCGCTTCGACCGCGTCACCTTCGAATTCGGCAGCCTGGGCGATTTCGCCCCCCTGCCCGCCCATCTGGAACGCGCCCGCTGGGAGCAGGAGCCACGCACCTACCGCACCCGCACCCTCTACGACACGGAGCCGACCAACCCCGGCCTCTGGAATGGCCCCTTCCGGGTGGCGCAGGTGCAGGCGGGGGCGGCGATCACGCTGGAGCGCAACCCGCACTGGTCCGGCCCCGCGCCGCATTTCCGGCGCATCACCATCCGCACGGTGGAGAACACGCCGGCGCTGGAGGCGCAGCTTCTGGCCGGCCAGGTGGACATGATCGCGGGCGAGCTCGGCCTGCCGGTGGAACAGGCCAGTGCCCTGGCCCGCCGCACCGGCACCCGCTTCCGCACCGAATTCCGCCCCGGCCTGGTCTATGAGCACATGGATTTGCGGATGGACCAGCCGCCGCTCGAGGACCGCCGGGTGCGCCAGGCCCTGCTGCACGCGCTGGACCGCGAGCAGATCGTGGCGCGCCTCTTCGAAGGCCGGCAGACCGTGGCCCACACCAGCGTGAACCCGCTGGATTGGCCGCATGACGAGAATGTGCGCCGCTACAACCACGACCCGGCCCGCGCCGCCGCCCTGCTGGAGGAGGCCGGCTGGACCATGGGCCCCGGCGGCATCCGCCGCAACGCGGCCGGCGAGCGCCTGTCCATCGAGCTGATGACCACGGCCGGCAACCGCTCGCGCGAGGCCACGCAGCAGGTGATCCAGGCGCAATGGCGCGCGGTGGGCGTCGAGGCGCGCATCCGCAACGAACCCCCCCGGGTGCTGTTCGGGGAAACCCTCTCGCGCCGCCGCTTCACCGGCGCTGTCCTCTTCGCCTGGGTGTCCGCGCCCGAGGGCGTGCCGCGCAGCTCTCTGCACAGCACCGAAATCCCGACGGCGGAACGCAACTGGTCCGGCCAGAACTACCCGGGCTTCCGCAACGCTGAGATGGACGCCCTGCTCGAAGCCCTGCCGCAGGAGCTGGACCGCGAACGGCGGCGGGCGATGTGGCACCGCCTCCAGGCCATCTATGCGGAGGAACTGCCCGCCCTGCCGCTCTGGTTCCGGCAGGACGCGCATGTCTGGCCGCAATGGCTGACGGGCGTGCGGCCCACCGGCCACCTGAACCCGTCGAGCCTCTGGGCCGAGCGGTGGGGCGTGCGATGATCCTGGACCATGTCTCCATCACGGTGAATGACCTCGCCACGGCCGCCCCCTTCTACGACGCCGTGATGGCCGCGCTGGAAGTGCCCTGCGTCTGGCGGAAGGCCGATGGCATCGGCTACGGCATCCGCAGCACGGAAGCGGCGGAGGCGGGCAGCTTCCTCACCCTCCTGCAGCGGCCCGGCGTGGTGGCGGATCGCCGACACTGGGCCTTCCGCGCGCGCAGCCGCGCCATGGTGCGCGCCTTCCACGCGGCGGGGCTGGCGGCCGGCGGGCGGGATGACGGCGCGCCCGGGCTTCGGCCGCATTACCACGCCGCCTATTACGGCGCCTTCCTGCTGGACCCGGACGGCAACCGCGTCGAGGCCGTCTGCAACCGCCCCGAACCATGACGCGCCTCATCCTCTCGCGCCTGGCGCAGATCGCGGTGATGACGGTGATCCTCTCGCTCTGTGCCTTCCTGCTGATCGGGCTGATGCCGGGCGACCCGATCGAGATGGCCATCGCGGGCGACCCGCGCCTGACCAGCGAGGACGCGGCCCGGCTGCGCGCGCTGCATGGCCTCGACCAGCCGCTGATGGCCCGCTACCTGGCCTGGGGGAGCGAGGTGCTGCGCGGCAATTTCGGCCACTCGCGCCTCTTCGCGCAGCCGGTGGCGCAGCTTTTGTGGCCGGCGCTGCTCTCCTCGCTGGAATTGCTGGCGCTGGCCATCGGCATCGCCATCACCCTGGGAGTGGGGCTGGGGGCGCTGGCGGCGGCGCGGCCGCGGCTGGCGCCCTTCGTGCAGGGGGTGGCGCTGGTGGCGCAGGCGACGCCCTCCTTCTGGCTCGGCATCCTGTTGATCATCCTCTTCGCCGTGCAGCTGGGCTGGCTGCCGGCGGGCGGGGCCGATGCGGGCTGGCGCTTCCTGGTGCTGCCGGTGGCGACGCTGGCCTTCGCCAACCTCGCGGCCTATGCGCGGCATTCCGCCGCGGCGCTCGGCGCCGCCCTGCAGGAGCCGCACATCCGCACCGCCCGTGCCAAGGGCGCCTCCGAGGCGCGGGTGTTGGCGCGCCACGCCCTGCCGAACGCCGCCGTGCCGCTGCTGACCATCGTCGCGCTCGATGCCGGGGCCATGGTCTCGGGCGCGCTGATCACCGAGACGGTCTTTGCCCGCCCCGGCATGGGCAAGCTGATCTACGACGCGGTGATGGGCAGCGACTTCAACCTGGCCCTGCTGGCGCTGCTGCTGGTGGCGGTGGTGACCATGCTGGCGACGCTGGCGGCCGACTTGGCGCAGCGCTGGCTGGACCCGCGGATCGCATGATGCGGGTGGGCCTCGCCCTGCTGGCGCTGCTGGCCCTGGCCGCGCTGGCCGCGCCGCTGGCCGGCTGGTGGCTCGGCCATGACGCCTTCGCGCCCGATCTGTTCAACCGCTTCGCCCCGCCCTCCGCCGAGCACCCGCTGGGCACGGACGATCTCGGCCGCGACGTGCTGCTGCGGCTGCTGCACGGGGCGCGGGTGTCGCTGACGGTGGGGCTGGCGGCGGCGCTGGCCGCCACCACCATCGGCACGGTGGTGGGCCTGCTCGCCGCCTGGCGCGGCGGCTGGCTGGATGCGGTGCTGATGCGCCTCGCCGACGGTATCCTCGCCTTGCCCGCCCTGCCGCTGCTGGTCATCCTGGCCGCGCTGGACCCCGCCATCATCGGCCTGCCGCGCGGCGAGGCCGGGGCCGACATGGTCCGCATCGCGGGGCTGCTCGCCGCCTTCGGCTGGGTGGGGGTGGCGCGGCTGGTGCGCGCCTCGGCGCTGTCGCTGCTGGCGCGGGATTTCGTGCGGGCGGCGCGGGCGCTGGGCGTTTCGGAACGGCGCGTGTTGATGCGCCATGTGCTGCCGAGCCTCGCGGCCCCCATCGCCATCGCCACGGCATTGGCCGTGGGCGGCGCCGTGCTGGCGGAAAGCGTGCTGAGCTTCCTGGGTCTGGGCATCGCCCCGCCCGCCCCCTCTTGGGGGAACATGCTGGCCAACGCGCAGGAACTGGTGTTCCAGGCACCGCTGGCCGCCTTCTGGCCGGGGCTCGCCATCATGCTGACGGTGCTGGCCTGCAACCTGCTGGCGGATGGGATCAGCCGCTCAAGGCGATAGCTTGCCCACCCGCCGCTCGAAGCTCGCGCGCACGGCCGCCGCGTGGTCGCGCATCACCTCGCGCAGCGCGGCCAAATCCGGCACCGCGTGGTGGACAAGGGTGGCCGCGGCCTCGCGCAGGGACTCCTCGACCGTGACGGGCAGGGTCGGGTCCTTCCATTGCCCCACCGTCAGGCGCATCACGCCCAGCAGGGTGCGCCACAGGCGCTCGGCCTGGATCAGGGTCGCAGCCTCGCGTTCCTCCAGGTATCCGGCGCGGCCCAGCGCGGCCAGCACCTCGCGCGTCGTGCCGCGCAGCAGGCGCGGGCGTTCGGGCGCATGGGCGACCGTCAGCGCCTGGGCGATGAACTCCACCTCGACCAACCCGCCGGGCATGGACTTGATGTCCCAGGGCCCGTCGCCCGGGATGTCGCGCAGCATGCGGGCGCGCATATGCGCCGCATCGGCCAGGGCGGCGGCGGGGTCGCGCGGCTTGGTCAACGCCGCGTCGCGCGCCGCCTGCACGGCCTTGCACAGCTCGGCCGGGCCGGCCACGGCGCGGGCGCGGGTCAGGGCCATGCGCTCCCAGGTCCAGGCCTCCTCGGCGTGGTAGCGCTGGAAGGCCGAGAGCCGCACCGCCACCGGCCCCTTGTTGCCCGAGGGGCGCAGCCGCATGTCCACCTCGAAGGCCCGCCCCTCCTTCCCCGGCGAGGTCAGCGCCGCCACCACCTGGTGCGCCAGGCGGATGAAGTATTCCGAAGGCGCGAGCGCCTTGGCCCCGCCCTCGCTGGCCTCGGCCTCGGGCGCGTGCTCATAGATCAGGATCAGGTCCAGGTCGCTGGCCGGCAGCATCTCCCGCCCGCCCAGCTTGCCCACCGCCAGCACCGCCATGCCGCCCCCCGCCACGCGGCCGAAGCGGCGGGCAAAGTCGCGCTCGACCGCGGGCAGCAGGGCGGAGATGGCGGCGTCCGCCACCTCGCTGCGCGCGAGCGCGGAGGCATCGGCGTCCATCCGGCCCTCCAGGCTCGCCGCATCCACCTCGAACATGCGTTCCGTGACGAGGCGGCGGGTGGCCTCCAGCGCCTCCTCCAGGTCGCGTGCCTCGCGCACCAGGGCGGGCAGGGCGGCGAGCGGCTTCTCGCCGGGCGCGGCATGGCTGCCGGCCAGCAGCCCGTCCAGCGCCACGGGCTGTCGCGCCAGGTGGTCCGCCAGTTGTGGCGCCGCGCCCAGCAGCCCGGCGAGCCGCCCCATCAGCGGCGGGTTGCGGTGCAGCAGCGACAGGAACTGCACCCCGGCCGATAACCGCCCCAGCAATTCCCCGAAGCGGATCAACGCCGCATCCGGCTCGCGCTGGCGGGCGAAGGCGGCCAGCAGGGCGGGCATGATCTCGGTCAGCAATTCGCGGGCGCGCTCGGTGCGGGTGGCGCGCGGGCGGCCATGGTGCCAGGAGCGGATCATGCCCGCGATGGAGGACACCTCGCGGTAGCCCATGCCGCGCAGGTTCTCGAGCGTGGCCGGGTCATCCTCCACGCCGGTGAAGACCAGGCTGCCGCCCTCGGTGGAGAGGGCGGGCGCGGCCTCGAACATGCGGCTGTAGTGCTGCTCCACCCGGCGCTGGTGCGCGGTCAGCGCCGCGCCGAATTCCGTGCCATCGGCGAAGCCCATGAAGCGGCCGATGCGGTCCAGCTCCTGCGGCGCCTCGGGCAGGCGGTGGGTCTGGCGGTCCTCCACCATCTGCAGCCGGTGCTCGGTGTTGCGCAGGAAGACATAGGCGTCCGCGAGGTCGGCCGCCGCGCGGCGGTCCATCTTGCCGGCCGCGGCCAGGGCCGCCAGCGCGCCCAGCGTGGTCTGGTCGCGCAGCGCCGGGTCGCGCCCACCCCAGATCAGTTGCAGCACCTGCACGCTGAACTCGATCTCGCGGATGCCGCCGCGGCCCAGCTTCACGTCATGGCCCGCCACCGCGATCTCGCCGCCCGCCCCACGCTCGCCCTTGTGGATGTGGATCTGCCGCTTGATGGAATGGATGTCGGCCACCGCGGCGAAATCCAAATGCCGCCGCCAGATGAAGGGGCGCAATTCGCGCAGGAAGGCCTCGGCCGGCGCGCGGTCGCCCGCCACGCAGCGCGCCTTGATCATGGCGGCGCGTTCCCAGTTCTGGCCCAGGCTTTCATAATAGCTCAGCGCCACCGGCACGGAGACGCAGAGCGGCGTGGCGTCCGGACGCAATCTCAGGTCGGTTCGGAAAACGTAACCCTCGCCCGTGCGTTCTTCCATCAGGCGAACGAGGTCCCGGGCGATGCGGATGTAGGGCGCGGGCCCATGTTCCTCGTGGTAGGAAGGCGAATCCGGGTCGTGCAGCAGCAGGAGATCGACATCCGAGGAGTAGTTCAGCTCGCGCGCGCCGAGCTTGCCCATGCCCAGCACGATCAGGCCCGAGCCCTTCGTGATCTGCCGCTTGTCGCCCTTTGTGCGCGGCAGCCGGATCTGGCCGCGCCGCGCGCCGTCCAGCAGCAAATGCGCGATGGCGAATTCGATGGTCTCGTCCGCCAGGTCGGACAGCGCGCCGGTCACGCGGTCCAGCGGCCACATGCCCATCAGGTCCGCCACGCCCGCCACCAGGGCGCCCTGGCGCTTGGCGCGGCGCAGCAGGCTCGCCACCGCATCGCGCGGGGAGGCGACATCGGCCGTGGAGAGGGGTTCCAGCACCGCCTGCATGGCGGCATCCGCCCCCCGGTCCAGCAGGCGGTGCAGCGTGGGCGCCTCGCGGAAGGCGAGGTCCGAGAGGAAGGGACTGTGCGCGCCCAGCACCTCCAGCACCGGCTCCGCCTCGGCGCGGCCGGCCAGCGCCTGCTGCGCGGCGTCGCCCTCCGCCAGGCGTGCGCGAAGCCGCGCGATTCCTTCGGGGTCGTGCAGGGGACGTGTCATGGGTGGGCAGGGGAACGCGCAGGGTGAAGCCTGGTCAAGCCCTTCGTTGGGGCCTCTCGCTGCTGCTCTTCCTGCCGCTGCTGGCCGGGCTGGCGCTGGGCGCGCTGGCCTGGCGGCTCTCCTCCGGACCCTGGGAATCGGCCTTCCTCGCCCGGCAGATCGAGCGCGCGGCCAATGCCGAGGGGGTGAACTGCGCCTCTCCGTCGGCCGCGCGGCCATCGCCTGGGAAGGCTTCCATGGCGGCTCGGCCCCCGTGGAGGTGCGCGTCTCCGGCGCCCGGTTGACCGATGCGGAGGGCGTGGTGGCCGGCGCCCTGCCCGATGCCGCCGTCACCTTCGCCCTGGCGCCTCTTTTGCGCGGAACCCTCGCCCCCGCGACGGTGGACCTCTTCGCCCCCGTCCTCAGCCTGCGGCGGGAGGCGGATGGCACGGTGGGCCTCGACCTGACGCCCCAGCCAGGCGCGGAGCCGGCGCCGGCGGACGGCACGCCCTCCGCCCTGCCCCAGCTCCTGGCCGACCTGATGCGCCCGCCGGAGGAACGCGCCGCCCACACCCTGCTGCGCCGCGTCCGCATCCTGGGCGGGCGCATCAGCCTGCGTGACGCGGCACTCGGCGCCACTTTCCATTTGCGCGAGATCCACCTGACCCTGCTGCGCGGCGGTGAGGGCGGGCTGGAGGCCGATGGCGAGGCCATGCTGGAGACGATCGGCGCCGATGGCATCGCCAAGCGCCTACCCGTCCATGTCTCCGCCCAGGCCGAGGGCGAGCCCACCCAGGTGCATCTGCGCCTCGACCTGCCGGTGCTGCGCCCGCCGGAGTTGGCCGCGGTTCTGCCCTTCCTCGCGCCGCTTACCATGCTGGACGCGCCGGTCGCGGTGCAGGCCAGCCTGAGCATGGATGGCGAGGGCCAGGTGCACGGGCTGGGCCTTGCGCTGCAAGCCGCCGAGGGCGGGAGGCTGCGCCCCGCGCCCGGCCTCGAACTCCCCTTCGATGCGCTGGAAGCGGAGGCATTGGCCACGCCGGACAGCCTCATTCTTGAACGCGCCATGCTGCGCCTGCCCGGCACCGCGGGCCAGCCCATCGAGGCCAGCGCGGAACTCCAGCGCAGGCCGCCGGGCTGGGGCGGACGGGCACGGCTGAACCTGGGCGAGCTGGACATCACCACCATCCCGCGCCTCTGGCCCGCCGAGCTCGCGCCCGAGGCGCGGGAGGCCACGCGGCTGGCGCTGCAGCGGGGCGTGCTGCGCGAGGCGGCGCTGCTTCTGGACGTGACCACCGCGCCCGACCTGACGCGCTGGGCCGTGGTGGGCGGCCGCGCGGACCTGGTGCTGGCGGAGGCCGAGGTGACGCCTCCGGGCATGGGCGCCCTCCAGGTCGCGGAGGCGGCGGTCAGCGCCTCGCTCGGCCCCGGCGCGGTGACGCTGGAGGCCTTGCACCTTGATCTGGCCGCCCCCGAGACAGGGGGCGCGGCCACGCGGCTGGCCGCCACGGGTGCGGCGCGCTTCGCCGAGGGGCGCTGGGCCAGCGAGGTCTCGCTCAGCCTGAACGACGCCCGCTTCGCGGAACTGCCCCGGCTCTGGCCCGAGGGCGTGGTCCGGGGCGCGCGGGACTGGATCACCACCAACATCACCGCCGGCACCCTGACCGAAGGGCGGTGGCGCATCGGCGTCTCGGCCAATGAAGCCCTGGGCGAGGCGCGGCTGGAGGCGCTGGAGGGCGAGGCAAGCGTGGAAGGCGCCACCGTCCACTACCTGCGCCCCATGCCCCCCGTCGCCGGCGTGACCGGCCGCGCCCGCTTCGCGCGGGATGGCGTGGTGGTGGAGACGCGCGGCGGCGCGCTGGCGGCCGAGGCCGGCGGCATCCAGGCGGGCGAGTCCACGCTGCGCTTCGCCTTCGCGCCGCCGGGCCAGCCGGACACGGCCGAGATGTCCTTCAACCTGTCCGGCCCCCTGACGGGGCTGGTGACGGTGCTGCGCCACCCGCGCCTTGCGCTGTTCGACCGCCGGCCCTTTCCGATCGACGTGCGGGGAGGACAGTTCAACGGGCGGCTGCAACTGGACTTCCCCCTGCTGGCGGACCTCCGCACCGAGCAGATGCAGCTGCGCGCCGAGGCGCGCCTGACCCAGGGGCGCGTCGCCTCCCTGCTGCTGGGGCGCGACCTGGAGGGGGCCACGGCGGAACTCACCACTGACATGCAGGGGCTGCGCGGCAGCGGCACCGGCACGCTGGCCGGCATCGCGCTGCGCTTCGGCGTGGAGCTGGACTACCGCGCCGGGCCGGCCACGCAGGTCGTCTCGCGCGAAACGCTGACGGCGCGACCCACGGCGGCGCAGCTGGCGGCACTCGGCCTCGATGCCGGGGCGCTGCTGCGCGGGCCCGTGGCCATCGAGGCGCGGGGCGAACGCCGGCGCAACGGCCAGGCCAGCTACGCGCTGACGGGCAATCTGCGCGATGCGGTGCTGGCCTTCCCGCCGCTGGGCTGGGAGAAGCCCGAGGGGAGCCCCGGCCAGGCCGAGGCGACGCTGCGCCTCAACAATGACCAGCTCACCAGCATCGAGGGCATCCGGATCGAGGCGCTGGAACTCGCGCTGCGCGCCCGCGCCGTGGCCCGCGCCAACCGTATCGAGCGGGTGGAGTTGCAGGAGACGGTGTTCGGCGCCTCGCGCCTGGTGGGCGATGCGCGGGCCGGCGCACGACCGAACGAACCCTGGAGCATCACGCTGCGTGGCCCCCTGCTCGACCTGCGGCCGGTGCTGGGGCCCAGCACGCCTTCCAGCGAGCGTCCCGCCCCCACCGAGGGCCAACAGCCGCCGCTGAACCTGGATTTGCGCTTCGACCAGGTGCTGGTCGGCCCCCAGCGCGAAATCTTCGCCGTGCAGGCCACGGGCCGGATGGATACGGCCGGCGTGCTGCGCCAGGCCACGCTGCGCGGCCGCACCGCGCGCGGCGGCGGCGCCTTCGAGGCGGCGCTGACACCCGGCCGCGGCAATGTCCGCCAGGTGCGGGCGGTGGCGGAGGATGGCGGCGCGGTGCTGCGGGCGCTGGGCATCACCACCTCGATCCGCGGCGGGCGGCTGGCGCTGACCGGGCAATACACCGAGACACGGCCCGGCGCGCCGCTCTCCGGCACGGCGGAGCTGGACAATTTCGTGGTGCGCGACGCGCCGGCGCTGGGCAAGCTGCTGCAGGCCATGACGCTGTTCGGCGTGCTGGAGGCCATGCAGGGGGGCAATGGCCTTGTCTTCACCCGCGCCGTGGTACCCTTCGTGCTGGAGCCGGACGTGCTGCGGGTGAACGAGGCGCGGGCCTTCTCCGCCTCGCTGGGGCTGACGGCGCAAGGGCGGCTGCTGCGGGAGCGCGCGGTGCTGGACATGGAGGGCACCATCGTGCCCGCCTATGTGTTCAACACGCTGCTGGGCAACCTGCCGTTGGTCGGCCGGCTGTTCAGCCCCGAGCGGGGCGGCGGGGTCTTCGCCGCCACCTTCCGCGCGCAGGGCCCACCGGAGGACCCTACCATCACGGTGAACCCGCTGGCCGCGCTGACGCCGGGCTTCCTGCGCGGCCTTTTCGACCTGGGCGGCGAGCCGGAGGCGCCAACGCGACGTTAAGCGCGGATTCAGGGACGCGGGGGCATGCTGCGGCGAAATAGCTGCAAGGTTCTCTCCATGAGCAAGTTGTTTGGCTCCGTCCGGACGCCGATTCTCGGGGTCAGTCTCGTGCTGGCCATCCTGGCGCTGATCCCGGCCACCTCCACCCTGCGTTCCTCTTGGACCTCCTGGGAGGAGCATCGGGCGGCCGCCGAGATGAACAAGGCCGCCGCGCGCCTGAACGAAGGCTTGTTCGAGCTGCTCCTGGAACGCGCCCAGAGCAATGCGGCGCTGGCCTCCACCACGCCCGTCGGTGACGCGGCGCGCGGCGTGATCGCGCGGCACCGCGGCGTGTTCCAGGCCAAGCTGGCGGAGGCGCTGGTCCACCTGCGCGAGGCCCGCCTGCCCGAGACCGTCCGCATGCTGCAGGAGCTGGAGGGCATGACCGCGCCGCTGGAGGCCCTGCGCCGCCGCGCCGACGCGCAGATGGCCCTGGCGGACGAGGCGCGCGACGCGGAATTCGCGCGCGGGGGGATGCACCGCGAACTCTCGCGCTTCGTGGCCGCGCAGCAGGGCATCTGGTCCTCGCTGTTGGCCGCCGCCGGCGAGCATGATCCGCTGATCGCGCGGCTGAACATGCTGAAGCAGGCGAGCTGGCTGGCGCGCGACGCCTCCGGGCAGGAACGCAGCACGGTGGCCGGCGCCATCGCCGCGAACCGTGGCCTGACGCCGCAGAACCAGGCGGCCGTCGCGCAGTCGCGCGGGGCGGTGGACTCCGCCTGGCGCCTGCTGGAGGCCGAGCCCGAAACCCGCACGGACCCGCGCCTCGCGGCCGCGGTGGCGGCGGCGCGGACCGCCTACTTCACCGAGTTCCGCGCGCTGAGCACGGCCCAGGCCGAGCCCTCGGCCGACCGTATGGCGGCGTCCGCCTTCATTGAGCGGACCACGCCGCAGATCGGCAGCCTGCTGCTGGTGCGCGACGCGGCGAGCCTGGTGACGCAGGAACGTGCGGACACGCTGATCGCGCAGGCGCGGGCCCAGTCCATCGCCGCCATCGCCGTGCTGGGGGGGACGCTGCTGTTCCTCGCCGTCGCGGTGTGGGTGGTGCTGCGCCGGGTGCTGGCGCCACTGGCCAGCCTGCAATCGGCCACCGGCCGCCTGGCCGCCGGCGCCTATGATGACCCTGTGCCCGCCACCGCGCGCACGGATGAATTCGGCGCCCTCGCCCGCGGCCTGGACACGCTGCGGCAGGAAGCCCTGCGCGCGCGTGCCCTGGAGGAGGCCGCGGCCGCCCAGCGCACCGCCACCGCCGAGGAGGCCCGCCGGGCGCGCGCCTCGGTGGCCCAGCAGATCGAGACGGCGCTGGGCACCGCGCTCGACACCATGGCCGACCGCGTGGAGGTGCTGCGCGGCGCCACCGCCGAACTGCGCGCCGGGGCGGGCCAGACCGCGCGCCTCGCCGATGCGGTGAACCAGGACGCGGACCAGGCCAGCCGCAATGTGCAGACCGTGGCCGCCGCGGCCGAGGAGCTTTCGGCCTCGGTCAGCGAGATCACCCGCCAGGTGGCCGAGGCCGCCCGCGTGGCCGGCCGCGCCATGGAGGAGACGCGCGCCACGGATGCCACCATGGCGGCCCTGACGGAGGCCGCCACCAAGATCGGCGAGGTGGTGCGCCTCATCAGCGACATCGCGGGCCAGACCAACCTGCTGGCGCTGAACGCGACCATCGAGGCGGCGCGGGCGGGTGAGGCCGGCAAGGGCTTCGCCGTGGTGGCCAGCGAGGTGAAGAGCCTCGCCGCCCAGACCGGCCGCGCCACCGGCGACATCGCGGCCCAGATCAGCGCCATCCAGGGTGCGGCGGAGGGGGCGGTGCGCTCCATCCAGGGCATCGGCACGGTGGTGGCCGAGATCAATGAGGTCGCCAACGCCATCGCCGCCGCGGTGGAGGAACAGGGGGCCGCCACGCGCGAAATCGCGCGCAACGTGGCCGAGGCCGCCACCGGCACCGACCGCGTGGCCGCCCGCATGGACGAGGTGGGCCAGGGCGCCCAGGCCGCCGAGGGCGCCCTGACCAGCCTGGCCGCCACCACCGACGACATCGCCCAGCAGGGCGAGGGGCTGCGGGGCGAGTTGAGCACCCTGCTGACCCAGATGCGCGCCGCCTGAGGCGAAACGGGCGCGGGCGGCAGCCGCCGCCCGTCCTGGCGGCGGCTGCGCGGCTTCGGTGATTCCACCGAAGCCGATCCGGGGCTAGTTTCGCCTCATGAACGCCATCAGCCTGTTCGGCCAATCCATCCGTCGCGTCGAGGATGCGCGCTTCCTCAAGGGCGAGGGGCGCTATGTGGACGACCTGGCGCAGCCGGGCGCGCTGCACGCCGTCTTCCTGCGCAGCCCGCACGCCCATGCGCGGCTCTTGGCATTGGATGTGACGGCGGCCCGCGCCGCCCCCGGGGTTCGCCTGGTGCTGACGGGCGCCATGCTGGCGGAGGCGGGCATCGGCGGCCTGCCCTGTTCCTCCGTGCTGGCGGCGGAGACGCCCTTGGTGAAGCCGGACCACCCGCCGCTCGCGCTGGACCGCGTGCGCCATGTGGGCGAGGCGGTGGCCTGTGTGGTGGCCGAGACGGCGCATCAGGCCGAGGACGCGGCGGAACTCATCCTCGCGGAATACGACATGCTGCCCGCCGTCACGGACCACGACGCGGCGCTGGCACCGGGCGCGCCCACCCTGCACGAACAGGCGCCGGGCAACCTCGCCTTCCTCTGGCACAAGGGCGACCGTGCGGCGGTGGAGGCCGCCTTCGCGGGGGCCGCCCATGTGGTCGAGGCGGACATCCCCAACCCCCGCGTCACCTGCGCGCCCATCGAGCCGCGGGCGGCCGTGGCGGTGCCGGAGGCCACGCGCCTCAGCCTCATCGTCAACGGGCAGAATGTGCATTCCATGCGTGGCCAGCTCTGCGCCGCCATGAAGCTGCCGCCCGAGGCGCTGCACCTGGTCGTGCCCGATGTGGGCGGCGGTTTCGGCGTGAAGAACGTGGCCTTTCCCGAGCATGTCTGCCTGCTGCACGCCGCCCGCGAACTGAGTGCGCCCGTGCGCTGGACGGCCCGCATCGGCGAGGATTACGCGGCCTCGGCCCATGGGCGCGGCCTGCACGGGCGGGGGCGGCTGGCGCTGGATGCGGAGGGGCGGTTCCTGGCGCTGGATTTCGACGGCGTGGCGGAGATGGGGGCCTATCTCTCGGCCAATGGCCCGCACTGCCCGACCAACGCGGCGGCCACCGCCATGGGTGGCGTCTATGCCATCCCCGCCATCCACATGACGGTGCGCGGCGCCTTCACCAACACGGCACCCATGGAGGCCTATCGCGGCGCGGGCAAGCCTGAGGCGAACTACATCATCGAGACGCTGATCGAGCACGCCGCCCGCGCCATGGGGCAGGATGCGGCCGCGCTGCGGGCGCGCAACATGATCGGTGAGTTCCCCTATCGCTCCGCGCTGGGCATGGAGCTGCGGGATGGCAACTTCGCCGCAAGGCTCACGGAATGCGCGGCGCTGGCAGACCGCGCGGGCTTCCCCGCCCGCCGCGCGGCCAGCGAAGCGCAGGGCAAGCGGCGCGGCTTCGGGCTCACGGCCTTCCTGGAAACCGCGCGCGGCGCCTTCGGCGAATGGGCGAAGCTGAGCGTGGACGCGGAGGGGGGTGTGACGCTCGCCATCGGCACCCAGTCCAACGGGCAGGGGCACGAGACGAGCTTCCCGCAATATGTGGCCCACCAGCTCGACCTGCCCATGGAGCGCATTGGCTACATCCAGGCCGACACGGACCTGGTGGCCTTCGGCAATGGCCATGGCGGCGCGCGCAGCCTGCACATGGGCGGCGAGGCCATGCGCCAGGCCGCGCACAACCTGCTGGCCGAGGCGCGCGGCCGCGCCGCGCGTCTGCTGCAGACCGCGCCCGAATCCCTGCACTATGCCGGCGGCCGCTTCGCCCTGGCCGATGGCGCGAGTGTGACACTGGCCGAACTCGCCGCCGAGGAACCGCCGCTGGAGGGCGAGGCGCGCCACGCGCTCGACCTCTGCACCTTCCCCAATGGCGCCCATGCCGCCGAGGTGGAGGTGGACCCGGAGACGGGCGAATGCACCCTCTGCGCCTACACCGCCGTGGATGATTATGGCCGCCTGCTGAACCCCATGCTGGCGCTGGGCCAGGTGCAGGGCGGCGTGGTGCAGGGCATCGGCCAGGCGCTGCTGGAGGCCATCCGCTATGACGCGGAGAGCGGCCAGCTTCTGACGGCGGGGCTGATGGATTACTGCCTGCCCCGCGCCTCCGATCTGCCGGCGCTGGACATCAGCTTGCGCGAGGATGCGCCGACCGAGGCGAACGGGCTGGGCGTGAAGGGCACGGGCCAGGCGGGCTGCATCGCGGCCCCCCAGGCCGTGATGGCCGCCATCCGTGACGCCGTGGGTGCGGAAATCACCATGCCGGCCACGCCGGAAAAGCTCTGGGCCGCGCTGCACGGGCGATGAGCACGCCGCTGCTCGACGCCACCGGTTTGGTGAAGCGCTTCGGCGCGCTCATCGCCAATGACCATGTGGATTTGCGCGTCATGCCCGGCGAGGCCCATGCGCTGCTGGGCGAGAATGGCGCGGGCAAGTCCACGCTTGTGAAGATGCTCTATGGGCTGTTGCAGCCGGAAGCCGGGCACATTGCCTGGGAAGGCCGCCCGGTCCACCTGCCCGAGCCGCGCGCGGCGCGGGCCCTGGGCATCGGCATGGTGTTCCAGCACTTCTCGCTGTTCGACAATCTGACCGTGGCGGAGAACGTGGCGCTGGCGCTGGACGCCGCCGAGCCCGTGCCGCGCATCGCCGCCCGCCTGGCGGAAGTTTCGCGCGCCTATGGCCTGCCGCTCGAACCCGCGCGCGAGGTGTGGCGGCTTTCGGTGGGGGAGCGGCAGCGCATCGAGATCGTGCGCTGCCTCATGCAGGACCCGCGTCTGCTGATCCTGGACGAACCCACCTCGGTGCTGACGCCGCAGGAGAGCGAGGGCCTCTTCGCCACGCTGGACCGCATCCGCGCGGAGGGGCGGGCCGTGCTCTACATCTCGCACAAGCTGGAGGAGGTGCGGCGCCTCTGCGAGACCGCCACCATCCTGCGCCATGGCCGGGTGGTGGCGCGCACCGACCCGCGCGCGGAAACGGCCGCGAGCCTCGCGCGCATGATGGTGGGCAGCGAGGTGGCCGCGCTGCGCCATGCCGCCGCACCGCCCGGGGGGCCGGTGCGGCTTTCCGTGCGCGGGCTGTCCGCACCAGCCGATGACCCGCATGGGGTAGGGCTGAAGGAGGTCTCGCTCGATCTGCGTCGCGGCGAGGTGCTGGGCATCGCGGGCGTGGCCGGCAATGGGCAGGAGGCGCTGTTCGCTGCCCTGTCCGGCGAGGTGCTGGCGCCGCGCGCGGAGCAGGTGGTGCTGGATGGCGCGGCGGTGGGCCGCGCCGACATCAACGCCCGCCGCCGCCGAGGCGCGGCCTTCGTGCCGGAGGAACGGCTGGGCCATGCCGCGGCACCGCGCCTGACACTGTCCGACAACGCCCTCGTCTCCGGCCATGCGGCCAGCGGCATGGTGCGCCACGGAATGCTGGATCGCGGGCGGATGCTGGGCTGGGTGGATGCGGTGACGCGCGCCTTCGACGTGCGGAAAGGCCCGCGCGACCCGGAGGCGCGGGCGCTTTCCGGCGGCAACTTGCAAAAATTCGTGGTGGGGCGGGAGGTGCTGCGCAAGCCTGGCCTGCTGGTGGTGTCGCAGCCCACCTGGGGGGTGGATGCGGGGGCGGCGGGGCTGATCCGCCAGGCGCTGCTGGACCTGGCGCGGGAGGGTTCGGCTGTGCTGGTCATCAGCCAGGATCTCGATGAACTGCTGGAGATGGCCGACCGCATCGCGGTGCTGTTCCACGGCCGGCTCTCGCCGGCCGAACCCGTGGGCGGCCTGACGCGCGAGGCCATAGGCCTGCGGATGGGGGGTGCCGCATGAGGCGCCTCGTCCTGGAACGCCGGGCCGAGACGCCATGGGCGCTGACCCTGGCCTCGCCTGTGCTGGCGGTGGGGCTGACGCTGGTTTCGGCCGTGCTGGTCTTCCTCGCCATGGGGCGCGACCCGCTGGAGGCGTTGTTCGTCTATTTCGTGATGCCCGTCTCCGACCTCTGGGGGTTGCAGGAGGTGGCGGTGAAGGCCACGCCCCTGGTGCTGATCGCGGTCGGGCTGGCGCTCTGCTACCGCTCGAACAACTGGAACATCGGCGCCGAGGGGCAGTTCCTCATGGGCGCCATGGCGGGCGGCTGGCTGGCCGTGGCCACGCATGGCGCGGGCGCCGGCGCCTGGGTGCTGCCCGCCATGCTGGTGATGGGCGCGCTGGGCGGCGCGCTCTTCGCCCTGATCCCGGCGCTGCTCAAGACGCGCTTCGGCGCCAATGAAATCCTGACCAGCCTGATGCTGGTCTATGTGGCCGAACTGTTGCTCGACTGGCTGGTGCGCGGCCCCTGGCGCGACCCGCAGGGCTTCAACATGCCCCAGACTGTCGTCTTCGCGCCCGAGGCCACCATCCCGCTGCTGATGGAGGGCGGAAGGCTGAACCTCGGCACGCCCATCATGTTGCTGGTGGTGGTGCTGGCGGCGGTGCTGGTGGCGCGCACGCTGAAGGGGTTCGAGATCACGCTGGTGGGCGAGGCGCCGCGCGCCGCGCGCTTCGCGGGCTTCGACGCGAAGCGCCTCACCTGGACGGTCTTTGCCATCGCGGGGGGCTTGGCCGGGCTGGCCGGCGTGCTGGAGGCCGCGGGGACGGTGCGGATGCTGCAGCCTGGGCTTTCGCCCGGCTATGGCTTCACGGCCATCATCGTGGCCTTCCTCGGCCGGCTGAATCCCGTGGGGTGCCTTGTCGCGGGCGTGTTCCTGGCCATCACCTTCATCGGCGGCGAGAACGCGCAGATCATGATGCAGATGCCGCTGGACGTGACGCGCGTCTTCCAGGGGCTGCTGCTGTTCTATGTGCTGGGCTGCGACACGCTGCTTCTGTATCGCGTGCGCTGGGTGCGAAGGGCGGAGGCATGACCGGGCAGGAGCGGAATCGCGCCACGAGTATCCGGCCGCAAAGCGCCCGGCGTTTGAGGGCGCAAGAATGACCCTTTTCGAAGCCATCCTCCTGACGGTCATCACCGCCTCCACGCCGCTGCTGATCGCCGCCATCGGCGAACTGGTCGTGGAACGCTCGGGCGTGCTGAACCTGGGCGTCGAGGGCATGATGATCATGGGCGCCGCGGTGGGCATCGCGGCCGCCATCACCACGGGGTCCAGCGCCTTCGGCGTGCTGGCGGCGGTGCTGGCGGGCATGGCCATGGCGGCGCTGTTCGCACTGCTGACGCTGGGGCTCGCCACCAACCAGGTGGCGGCGGGGCTGGCGCTCGCCATCTTCGGGCTGGGGCTTTCGGGCGTGGTGGGGGCGCCCTTCGTGGGGGTGCAGCGGGAGGGGATCGGGCAGGTCGCGATCCCCTATCTGTCGGACATTCCCTTCCTCGGCCCCGTGCTCTTCGCGCAGGACCCCTTCGTCTATGCCGCCTTCGCGCTGGTGGCCGGCGTCTCCTGGTTCCTGTTCCGCACGCGGGCGGGGCTGGTGCTGCGCGCCTGCGGCGAGAACCACGCCTCGGCCCATGCGCTGGGCCACCATGTGCTGCGGGTGCGCTTCCTGGCGGTGCTGTTCGGCGGCGCCTGCGCGGGGCTGGCGGGGGCCTATCTCTCGCTGGTCTACACGCCCTTCTGGACCTCGGGCATGACGGCCGGCCGCGGCTGGATCGCGCTGGCCATCGTGGTCTTCGCCTCCTGGCTGCCCTGGCGGGCGGCGGTGGGGGCCTATCTCTTCGGCGGCGTCACCATCCTGCAGCTGCACGCGCAATCGGCCGGGGTGCCGCTGCCGACGCAGCTTCTGGCGGCCATGCCCTACCTCATCACCATCCTCGTGCTGGTGCTGATCATGCGGCTGCGGCGCGGGGGGGCGGCCGGGCCGCAATCCCTGGGCCAGCCCTTCGTGCCGGACCGCTGATCATGGATGACAGGGGCGTCACGAATGTGTAGTGGCGCCCGCGAAGGAGACCCCCGCCCCATGACCCTGTCCCGCCGCAACATCCTGCTCGGCGGTGGCGCGCTTGCCGCCGCCACCTCCCCGGCCGCCGCCCAGGCGCCGCTGAACGTCGGCTTCATCCTGATCGGCCCCGTGGGCGATTTCGGCTGGTCCACCATGCACGACCAGGGCCGCCGCCGCATGCTGGAGGTGCTGGGCGACCGGGTGCGCGCCACCCAGGTCGAGGCCGTGGCCCCGCCCGATTTCGACCGCGTGGCGACGCAGCTGGTCCGCACGGGCTCGCGCCTCATCTTCACCACCAGCTTTTCCTATTTCCAGGCGACGCAGCGCGTGGCCGCGCAGAACCCCAACGTGTTCTGGGAGAGTGCGACCGGCACCGCCACCGCCCGCAACCTCGCCATCTACAACGCCCGCTTCTATGAGGGCCGCTACGTCCAGGGCGTGATCGCGGCCCGCAAGTCGCGCAGCAAGACCATCGGCTATGTCGCCTCCTTCCCGGTGCCGGAGGTGATCCACGCCATCAACACCGTCATGCGCGGCGCCTGGTCCGTGGACCCGCAGATGCGCATCCGCGTGGTCTGGGCCGGCGCCTGGTTCAACCCGGGCCGCGAGGCCGATGCCGCCCGCGCGCTCATCGACCAGGGCTGCGACGTGATCTGCCAGCACACGGACAGCCCCGCGCCGCTCCAGCTGGCCGAGCAGCGCGGCAATGTCTTCGGCTTCGGCCAGGCGTCCGACATGACGCGCTTCGCCCCGCGCGCGCACCTCACCAGCAGCGTGAACAATTGGGGCGACTACTACGTGGCCCGCGCCCGCGCGGTGCTGGACGGCAGCTGGCAGCCCAGCGACACCTGGGGCGGCCTCGATTCCGGCATGTTCCGCCTGGCGCCCTTCACCAACATGACGCCCGAGGAAGCGAGCGAGGCCGAGCGCATCCGCGACGCCCTGGCCGCCGGCACGCTGCACCCCTTCGAGGGTCCGATCACGCGGCAGGACGGCACCAGCGTCATCCCCGCCGGGCAGCGCCTGACCGACGACCAGATCCGCGCCCAAAACTACTTCTACCAGGGCATTGAGGTGCAGATGCCCTGAGCGGGGCCTATTCCCGCACGAAGTCCAAATCCGCCCCCAGGCCGAGCTTGCCCAACCCCTTCGCGATGCCGAAGCGGTGGCGCATCCAGGCCGAGGGCGGGCCGCGCCGCTTGAGCAGATAGAGCGGCGCGTGCACCGCCACCTGCGCCGCGCCAATGCCCCAGGCCATAGCCCAGGCGGCCCATTTCCGGTCGCTCACCGCCGCGCGGAACAGCGCCGAATGCCGCGCGCTGCGGGCCAGCCGCGCGCGCATGTAGTCGGGCGTCAGGCGCCCGCGCTGGTTCACCTCCTCGACCCGCGCATCGGGCGTCCAGATGAAGTGGCGCCCCTGCTTGGCCAGGGTGAAAAAGAGCAGCGTGTCCTCGCCGCCCGCCCGGCCCAGGGTTTCGTTGAATGGGGTTTCGCCCACCAGGCAGGTGGCGCGGCGCAGCAGGGAATTGCCCGTGCCCACGCCCCGCCCGCCGGCATGCCACCAGTCCAGCGGGTTCAGCCGCGTGTCGGGCGGCAGGGCCAGGTCGGTGCGGAAATACTCGCCCTCCGGGTCCCAGTCCGGCGCCGCGCCGCCCTCGAAGACCGGGAATTTGGGGCCGAAGCTGGCATCCGCCCCGGTGCGCTCCAGCGCGGCGAGATGCGCGGCCAGGCAGCCTTCCTCCGGCGCCTCGTCATCATCCACGAAGGCGATGAATTCCCCGCGCGCGGCCGCCACCCCCCGGTTGCGCGCGGCGGCGATGTTGCGGTGGGGCGTCGCGACCACATGGCGGAAGGGCACCGGCGCGGCGAAGCCCTCCACCAGCGGGCGGGCCAGGGCGTCGGGGTGGTTGTCGGCCACCACCACCTCCCATTCCGTGCCCTCCGGAAGGCGTTGCGCGGCCAGGGCGTCCAGCGTGCGCGCCAGCAGGTCCATGCGGTCATGGCAGGGGATGACGACGCTCAGGCGCGGGGGCGGCATGGCGCGCAGGATGTGGGGGCGCGCCCCGCGCGGCAAGCGGCGGTGGCCCCGCGCCGCTCCGGCCTGTAGAGGGGAGGGGTGCAACCCCCGGTCCGCCCTCCTCCATGCCCGCCCTGCCGCGCCTGCTGACGGGGCCGCGCGGGCGCACCCTGGCCGGCATCGCGGACCAGGCGGTGATCAGCCTCGCCAATTTCGCGGTGGCGCTGGCCGTGCTGCGCCTCGGCACGAAGGAGGAATTCGGCCTCTACGCGCTGGGCTACATGGCGGTGGTGGTGGCCAACAGCTTCGCCGGCGGCATGTTCGGCAGCCAGTTCATCGTGGCCCAGCACGGACGGCCCGAGGCCGCGCGGCCCGCCTTCGCCGCCGCCCTGCTGCTGGCGCAGGCGGGGGGCGTCTCGCTGGTCTGCCTGCTGGCGCTGGCCGCGCTGGTGGCGGCGGGCTGGGCCACGCCTTTCGTGACGGTGACGCTGCTCGTCATCCCGGCCGCGGTCGCGCAGGATTTCCTGCGCGTGCATCGCCTGGCGTTGCTGCGGCCCCAGGCGGCGCTGGCGCTGGATGGGCTGAACGCGCTGCTCTGGGCCGGCTTCGCCCTGGCCGGGCTGGCGCTCGGGCTCGCGGTGCCGGTGGCGGCGCTGGCCGGCCATGGCGCGGCTTGCGCGGTCACGGCGGTGGTCGCGGCCGCCACCGCCCGGCTGCCGCTGCGGCAGGGGCTGCGCGGCATGGGCGACGGGCTGCGGACGGTGTGGGACCAGGGGCGCTGGTCCGTTGGCGGGGTCGCGGTGACGCTGGCGCAGAACCAGGCGCATTTCTACATACTGGGCCTGCTGGCGGGCCTCGCCGCGGTGGCCGAGGTCAACGCCGCCCGCATGTTGCTCACCCCAGCCGCGCTGCTGCTGGTGGGGGTGAACCGCACCCTCATCCCCGGCTTCGCGCAGCTGCGCGCGGCGGGCGAAGCGCACCGCATCCGCCGCCAGGCCGTCATCGCGACCTTGGGGCTGCTGGGCGCGGTGCTGGCCTATGCGCTGCTGCTGGGCGGCGTGTGGGACATGGTCCGCCTGCATGTGCTCCAGGGGCGCTATGACGGAATCGGACCACTGGTCGCGCTCTGGACGCTGGTGATCGGGCTGCAGGCGGTGACGGAAATCGCCGCGGGGCAATTGCAGGCGGCTTCGCGGTTTCGTGCGCTGGCGCTGCGCATCGGCATCGTCGCGGGGCCGGTGGTGGTCGCGCTGGTGCCCATGATCCTGTGGCTGGGCGGGCCGGGCAGCCTGATGGTGCTGGCGGCGGGCCAGGCGGCGCTGGGCGCGCTGCTGTGGCGCGAGGTGGCACGCGAAACCTCCCCCGCGCGGCCAAGCTGCGCTACCACGGGGGCCTGATGTCGCTCGCGGTCTCCGCCCCCGTCGCCCGCCCCCGCGCCGCCGCCCCCGCCGAGGCGGAGCGCGCGGATGTGCTGGCGCTGCGCCGCCTCACGCCCGCGCAGTTGCTGGTGACGCTCTGGCTGCGGCGCTGGGTGCTGCTGCTGGCCTTCGGGCTTCCTGTCGCGGGCGGCCTGGCGCTCGCCCTCACCCGCCAGCCGGTCTTCGAGGCCGAGACCAGCATGCTCATCCAGGTGACGCGCGAGAGCGTGGGGGCCGCCGACCTCTCCGGCCTCGGCCCCACGGTGCAGACGGTGGAACAGCTGCGCGTCGTGCGCTCCGAGATGGAGATCGCCACCAGCCGCCCCGTGGCCCGCCGCGCGGTGGAACGGCTGGGGCCCGCCACCATCGCCCCCGGCCTCGCCAACCCCCGCCCCTGGCAGCGGGCGCTGACGCCGGAGGAACAGGTCGAGGCCGCGACGACGATGCTCGGCCGCGCACTGCGCGCGGACACCGAGCCCTCCACCAACATCCTTCGCCTGCGCTACCGTGCGACCGACCGCGCGCGGGCCACGCTGGTGCTGGAGGCGGTGCTGGAGGCCTATCTGCGCCAACGTTCGGAAACCGGGCAGGAGGGCGGGGCGCGGCTTCTCACCTCCGACCTCGCCCGCCAGCGCGAGGAGCTGCGCGGCATCGAGCGCGAGATCCAGGAGGCCCAGGCGCGCTTCGGCGTGATGGAGCTGGGACAGGACATCGCGCTGGCCAATGCACGGCTCAACGCCCTGCTGGAGCGTGAGAACAGCCTGCGCGAGCAGCGGGCGGCGGCGGCGGCGCAGCTCGCCTCCGCGCAGGAGCGTCTGGCGGCGGAGCCAGAGCGCGTCTTCGCCGGCAGCGAGGCCACGAACCTCGCCCCCAATGACGAGGCGCGGAACACCCTCGCCCGGCTGTTGCAGGAACGCCGCCACATCGCGACCCACTACGCCCCCGGCGCGCCCGAACTGCGGGAGCTGGACCAGCGCATCGCCAATGTCCGCCAGACGCTGGAACGCAATGAGCGCACGGCCTTCGCCACCCGCCGCGAAATCCGCAACCCCAACCGCGACGCGCTGGAAGCGCGCGTCATCGCGGCGCGCATCGAAATGGACAGCCTGACGCGCCAGCTGGAGGAGGTGCGCGTCCAGCGCGGCGAGGCCGAGGCGCGCGCCACCACCCTGCGCGGCGCCGATGCCGTGCTGCGCGACCTGTTCCGCCGGCGCGACGCGCTGGATGGCATCACCCGCACACTGGCCGCACGCGAGGCCGGCGTGCGGCTGGAGGAAAGCGCGCGGCGCGGGGGGGCCGCAGCGGTGCAGCTCGTGCAGCCCCCCACCGCGCCCTTCGAGGGCCGCAGCGGCGCCTTGCTCTTCGCCGCCGCCGGGCTGGTGGCGGGCTTCACCCTGGCCGGCGCCGGCCTCGTCCTGCTGACGCTGCTGCGCCGCACCCCCGCCACGCCGGGCGAGGCCGTGGCCAATCTCCGCCTGCCCGTGCTGGCCAGCTTCGCCCGGCCGGAGGAGGAGGCCCCGCTGGCCGACTTGGCAGGCTTGCTGCTGGACCAGGTGGGCCCTCGGCCAGTGCTGCACCTGGCGGGCGAAGGCGATGACGCGCGCGGCCTGCTGGCCCGCGCCCTGGCCGAGGAATTCGCCCGGCGCCGCGGGCGCACGGTGCTGCTGCTGGACCTGCAGACCGATGGCGCCGCGCATCTGCGCGCCCTGGGCGGCACGCCCGAGGCGGTGGAGCGCGTGGAGGGCCATGTCCTCGCCTTCCCCACCGCCCATGAGCGCCTCTGGGTGGCCTATGAATCCCAGCACAGCCAATTGACCGACCCGCGCGCCGGCGAGGCCGAGGCCGCGCGCATGCTGGCCCTGCTGAAGCGCGAATTCGACGTGATCCTGGTGGTGGGCGCCGATGGCTCGGGCTACGCCGCACGGCGCCTCGCGGGGCTGATGGACGCGAACCTGCTGGTGGTGCGGGGCGAGGTGACGACGCTGCGCGCCGCGCGCGCCCGGCGGGATGAGATCCTGGCGGCCGGCGGCGCGCTGCCGGGCCTGGCCTTCACCGGGCGGCGCCAAGTGCTGCCGGGGCCGCTGGCCGCGCTGGCGACCTAAAGCTCCGCCGCCCGCGCCTCCAGCGCGGCGAAGATCGCCTCGCGCGCCGGTGCGTCCAGCCCTTCGGTGGATTGCACGTCGGCGCCCAGATGGTGCGGCTCCAGCGCGGCGACGAAGCGCGCCACGCCCTCCGGGCTGTGCACGTCATGCCCCCAGGAGCTGTGGCAGAGCGAGCGCGATGAGGGCGCGTGCGGCATCGGGCAGAGCCCCGACCGCCCGGCATAGGCGCCGTAGAGGATGTATTCCGAGAATTGCCAGCGCCGCGCCAGCGCCCGCGTCCACGGCCTCCCGGCAACCGATTCCACGCGGGCCAGCAGGGCCCGCACGCTCTCCGGATTCCAGGTGATGAGCGAGCCGATATAGTCCGCGCCGAAATAGTCGCAGGGCGGCAGGCCCAGCAATTCGGCGGCTGCGGCGTGCCAGGGCAGGTGGGTGTCGAGCCGGCCCTCGCCGGGCAGGGCGTAGAGGCGCACCCGCCCCCCGGGCGCCAGGGAAGCGGGGTCGAGCGGACGGATCAGGCAGGTGTCGCTGTCGGCGTGGATCACGACGTCGCAGGGCATGGCCGCGGCCGCGGCGAACTTCACGATCTGCTGCATGATCCAGCCGCGCACGAGGCCGACGGGCGTCAGGTAGATTTCGCGCCGCAGCGCCGGGATGAAGCGCCGGATCGCGCCCGGCGGGCGCGGCAGGTTCAGGAAACCGCGCGGCAGCAGCGTCTCCTGCGCGATGATCTCGGTGCGCGGGCCGGCCAGCGACCCGAACAGCGCCAGGTCACGCCGCGGCACCACGATGCGGTGCAGGACGTCCGGCTCCGCGAAGCGCTCCACGCTGCGCGCCAGGGTGCGGCACAGGGGGAAATCGCCGGCGAAGGAACAGGTCAGGATGCCGATGCGCGGCGTGTCAGCGGGCAAGGCGGGCTTCCCTGGGTCGGGCGGCCAGGCCGGTGCGCATGGTCTGGATGCGGCCGGCGGCCTCTTGCGATTGCAGCGCCAGCGTCACCTCCGTGACGTGCAGGGCAAGGTCCGGCCCCATCAGCGACGGTGCCCCCTGCTCGACCTGGGCGGCCAGCTGGGCCACGCCGCGCAGGTAGTCCATGGGCGGGCGGCCCTTGGGGCGCGGGCGGTAGGGCACGGGCAGCGCACGGCCCAGGGTGACGCCGGGCAGGAAGGCGCCCAGCTTGAGTTCCAGCTTGCGCGCGGCCCGGTGCCGGAGCCCCTTGCCGGTGGGGCTGAGGCGCAGCCTGGCCCGGTTGTCCCAGACATCGGGGATGGTGGCGAAGCCCTGCGTGCCCACCACCCGCAGCAAGCGGTTATGGGGCGCGATGATGGACAGGCTGAGGCGCGCGACCACGCCATGGTCGAAGCGCAGCACGCCCACCGAGAAATCAGGGTTCATGGGGCCGAGCCCCTCGCCCTTTTCGGGCAGCAATTGCGCGGGCATGGCCACCACCTCCCGCACCGGGCCGAAGAGCGTGACCAGCGGGCCGATCTGGTAGCCCGCATGTTCGAGCACGCAGCCCATCTCGAACTCGTCGGCCGCGGGCCAGGGCGCGCCGGAGGCGCTGCGCCAGGCCTCGTGGCCTTGGAAGGGGATCAGCCCGTCATCCATCTCGGCCTGGGCCATGAGGGGGCGGCCCAGGCGCCCGGCCTCGACCAGCGCGGCCATTTCCTGCACCGGAGGGGCCAGGTGGTTGCAGGGGGCGGCGGCCAAGGCGAGGCCGCGTTCGGCGGCCAGCGCCACCAGCTCCTCGGCCTCGGCCATGGTCAGGGCCAGGGGTTTTTCGGAATAGACGTGCTTGCCGGCCAGCAGGGCGGCGCGGCTGACCTCCACATGGCTGCGCGGGTTGGTGAGGTTCACCACCAGCGCCACCTCGGGGTCCGCCAGCACGGCCTCCAGGCTGGGATAGGCGCGCGTGCCGTGGAAGCGCGCGAAGGCGTCCAGCCGTGTAGGGTTGCGGTCGAAGGCGCCCAGCAGCCGCAGCCCCGAATGGTCGGGGCACGAGGCCATGTAGTAGTCGGCCACGAAGCCGCAGCCGATGACGACGAAGTTCATGTGGCCCCCGCCCGTTGCGCCGCCTCGGCATGGTAGAGCGCCACGCGCCGCCACCAGGTCAGCTTGCCCAGCCCCGCCGCCGCCGCCAGCGCGGCCCGGCCGAAGCGGCCCCGCGCGTCGGGGAAGGGCCAGAGCAGCAGGGCCAGCAGCCCCATGGCCAGGAATTGCACCGCGCCGCGCAGGGTGGTGCCGCCACCGCCATGGCGCCGCGACAGGGCGGCGAAGACCTGTCCGCCGGAATAGGCCCGCAGCAGCGCATAGCGCAGGGCGAAGCGGCTGGCCGGCACCTTCTCCAGCGCCACGGCGTAGGGGCACCAGGCGAAGCGCCGCCCTGCCCGCTCCAGCCGCAGGAACAGCTCCAGATCCTCGCCGCCGCAGGCGCCGTAGCCGAGGTCGAAGGGCTCCGGCTCGGTGAAGCAGGTGGCGGCGCGCCAGAGGGAATTGCCGGCGCCCACCACGAAGTCCCGTGTGCGGGAAGGCCCGCCGGCGATGACGGGCGCGCCCTCGGGCATGGGGCTGAGGCGGCTGAACTGGCGGCTCTCCGGGTCCCAGGGGGCGGGGTCCACACCGGGCGGGAGCAGCGGCCGCACCGCACCCAGCACGGCATCGGCGCCCGTGCGCTCCAGCGTGTCCACCAGCGCGTCGAGCCAGCCGGGCTCCACCTCCTGGTCGTCGTCCAGGAAGGCCACCAGGGGGGCGCGGGCGGCGCGCAGCCCGGCATTGCGCGCCACCGAGATGTTGGGCGGCGAACAGGGCACCGCGCGCAGCGGCACATGGGGGTCGAGGCGCGCCAGCACCGCCGCCGCATGGCCATCCGGGCTGTTGTCGGCCACCACCACCTCGAACTCCAGGCCGCGCCGGGTGGCGTGGGCGAGGCAGGAACGCAGCGCGGCCTCCAGCAGCAGCGGCCGGCTGTGCGTGGTGATGACGATGCTGGCCACGGGCGTGCTCATGCGGCGCGAAGCCAGGCCGCGCCCTCGGCCCATCCTTGCGCGACGCTGATGGCGGGGTGCCAGCCCAAGCCCTCCGCCGCGGCCTCGATCGGGTAGGTGACGCGCTGGCGGAACAGCGCCAGCTCGCCACGCGCCGGGGCCTCCACCAAGGCGGGCAGGCGCGGGCGCAGCGCCGGGGCCGCGCGCGCCAAGGCCTTCAGGGGCAGGGACAGCCAGGCATTCCGCGCCACCCGCGCGGGCGAAAGGCGTGGCGCTTCGAGGCCCATCGCCGCCGCCAGCCCGGCGAAATAGGCGTTCCAGGTGAGGGGCGCCGCGCCGCTGATGTTGTAGGCGCCGGGCCTTCCGGTCAGCGCCGCCTCGGCCGCCGCCGCCACGTCCTCCACATGGACGGGGTTGCACCAGCCCTCGCCCGCCGCGCCCATCTCGCCCACCAGACCGTGGCGCAGCCGCGCGCCCATCTTGCCGACCCACAGGACGGAACCCGCGCCATGAACGATGGCGGGGCGCAGCAGCACGGTCTCGATGCCGGCGGCCTCGCATTCCCGCTCGGCGGCGGCCTTCCAATGGGCATAGCCGGCGCCTTCGGAGGTCACGCGCGGGCTGTCCTCGGCCAGGGCGCCCTCGGTCGCGGCATAGACGCTGACGGAGCTGAGATGCACGAAGCGCCGCACCCCCGCCGCGCGGGCGGCCGCCAGCAGGTGCCGCGTGCCGGCGATGGTGGTGGCCGCGTCGCCCACCGCGCAATGGATCACGGCGTCCACGCCGGCCAGCGCGGGGGGCAGGGTGGCGGGGTCCGTCAGGTCCAGCCGCGCGCCGCCCGGCAGGGCCCGTCGCGAGGCCGCCCGCACCGCCATATCCCCGCGCGCGCCCAGGCGCCGGGCGATGGCGCCGCCGATGAAGCCGCTGGCCCCGGTCACGAGAAGGGTTTGGACGCCCATGCAACCTGTTGTAGCGCAGCGGCACCGCGCCGCCAGCCGCGCGGCATTTGATTTCGCCCGGCCCCACCCGCTATGCGGGATGCAGGCGGGACACCACGGGAAGGCAGATGCGGGAATGTCGGCGCCGCTGGCGCGGGGAGAAGGCCCGATGAGCACGGCCCTCGCCGCCGCCCCGCCCCTGGCCGCCGCGCCGGGGCGGCTCGTGCTGGCCGTCATGGTCGTGGCGCTCTTCAACTACCTGGGCGCGCGGATTTCGCTGGCACCGCCCGACCCGGCCGCCATCCTCTCGGGCTCCAACCCGGTGAACACGGCCATCCAGGCGGCGGTGCTGCTGCTGGGCCTGGGCTTCGCCCTGCGGCATCCGGCGCGGGTGGCGCGGCTCGCCTTGGCGGCCTGGCCCTTCCTGTTGCTCTTCGCGCTGGCGGGCGCCTCCATCCTGTGGTCCCAGGCGCCGGGGCAGAGCCTGCGCCGCAGTGTCGCCGTGGCGGCGCAGATGCTGTTCCTCTTCCTGCTGTTCAGCGAGTTGGGACTGCACCGGGCCATGCGCCTCTTCCTGGGCGTGGTGCTGCTGACAGTGGCGCTGGGCTTGCTGGAAGCCCTGCTGCGGCCCGCCATCGGCTTCGACGAGGGGTTCTACAGCAACGCCATCCGCGGGGTGTTCCTTCAGAAGAACGGCTTCGGCACGGCGCTGCTGCACGGGATGCTGGCGCTGGGCTTTCTGATGCTCGCCGCCGGCCGGGTCACGGGGCGGCACATGGCCATCGCGCTGCTGTTGCTGGTGATGCTGGTGCTGGCGCGGTCCTCCACCGCGCTGGTGCTCGCGCTGCTGGTGCTGGGGCTGACCCTGGCCTGGCTGGCGGCGCGGGCGGGCGGCGCCTGGCTGGCGCTGCTGCTGCTGGGGGTGGGCGGGTTCACCGCCGCCGCGCTGGGCTTCGCCGGCGCCTTCGGCACCGAGGGCTTCTTCGACCTGCTGGGCAAGGAAGAGACGCTGACCGGCCGCACCGACATCTGGGCCAGCGTGGACCGCGCCATCGCGCAGCGCCCCTTGTTGGGCCACGGCTTCGCCGCCTTCTGGCTGCAGGGGCTGACGCCGGCTGAACTCATCTGGCTCGACCTGCAATGGCCCGCGCCCGATTCGCACAGCGGCTGGCGCGAGGTGGTGCTGCAACTGGGCTGGGTGGGCTTCGCGGTGCTGGCGGTGACGGCGGCGCTGACCCTGGCCGTGGCGCTGTGGCGGCTGGCGGGGAAGCGGCGCGCGCTGGGCTATTGGGTGCTGATGCTGCTGCTGGTGGGCGCCATCCATGCCAACACCGAGGCCGCGCTGCTGCGCGGCGACGGGCTGCTGATCCTGTGGGTGCTGGGCTGGCTCGGCCTTGTGGCACCGGAGGGCGCGCGGGAACTGGCACGCCCTGGTTGATCCGCGGTAAGCGGATGCATGCCTCCCTTGCCCTCCCGCCGCTGGGCCGACCTGGCCTGGACCGACTTCGCTGGCCTGCCGCCCGACACGGTGGCCGTGCTGCCGCTGGCCGCCACCGAACAGCATGGGCCGCATTTGCCGCTGTCGGTGGACACGCGCATCAACGAGGGCGTGCTGGACGCGGCGCTGGCCCGGCTGCCCGAGGATTTCCCGGTGCTGGTGCTGCCCATGCAGGCCATCGGCTGCTCGGTCGAGCATGGGCGGTTTCCGGGTTCGCTGACGGGCTCGCCCGAGACGCTGCTGGCGCTCTGGACCGAGATCGGGCACGGGGTGGCGCGTGCGGGGGTGAAGCGGCTGGTGCTGCTGAACACGCATGGCGGCAACCAGCAGATCATGGAGATCCTGGCGCGGCGGCTGCGGATCGAGGCGGGGCTCTTCGCCGTCGCCGCCAATCCGGGGCGGATGGGGAACCCACCCGGGCTGGTGGGCGCGGAGGAAGACCGCTTCGGCATCCATGCGGGCTTCGTGGAAACCAGCCTGATGCTGACGCTGGACCCCGCGCGGGTGCGGATGGAACAGGCGCGGGATTTCCGCTCGGCCTGGGCCGGGCTTGAGGCGCCGCTCGCGCCCGGCAGCGGGGCGGCGCCGGCCTGGCAGGCGCAGGATTTGCACCCCGCCGGCGCGGTGGGCGATGCGGCCGCCGCGACGGTGGAGGCCGGCGCCGCGATCCTGGACCACGCGGCCACGCGCGTCGCGGCGTTGCTGGAGGCGGTGCGCCGCTGCGACATCGCCGCTTGGCTCGAACAGACCCCCGAGGGATTGCCATGACCCATGACATCACGGGCCTGATGGCCGCCCTGCCCGGCCTCGACTGGATCACCGACCCCGCGCTGGTGCGCCAGAAAAGCCGCGACTTCTTCTGGTACAGCCCCGTGCTGAAGCGCCAGTTGAACGGCGCGCGCGCCGATGTGGTGGCCGTGCCGCGCAACGAGGAAGAGGTGATCCGGCTTCTGGCGGAATGCCACGCCCGGCGCATCCCCGTCACCACGCGCGGCGCGGGCACGGGCAATTACGGCCAGGCCATGCCGCTGCTGGGCGGGGTGGTGCTGGACATGTCGGCCATGGACGCCGTGCTCTGGGCGAAGCCCGGCCTCGTGCGCGCCCAGGCGGGTGCCAAGATCATCGACATGGACCGCCACACCCGCGCGGCGGTGGGGGGCGAGCTGCGCTTCCACCCCTCCACCAAGCGCACCGCCACCATCGGCGGCTTCATCGGCGGCGGGTCTTCCGGCATCGGCTCCTGCACCTGGGGCATCCTGCGCGAGCCGGGCAATGTGCTGGGGCTGCGCATGGTGACCATGGAAGCGACGCCGCGGGTGCTGGAACTGCGCGGGGCCGATCTCGATCTCGCCAACCACGCCTATGGCACGACGGGCATCATCACCGAGGTGGAGATGCCGCTGGCCCCCGCCGAGGATTGGCTGGACCTGACGCTGGCCTTTCCCTCGCTGATGGACGCGGCGCGCTTCGGCGATGCGCTGACCGCCATGGACGGCGTGGTGAAGAAGCTGGTCTGTGTGCTGGCCGCGCCCATCGCGCAGCAATATTTCAAGGGCTTCCCGGCATTGGGCGACACCGAGGCGGTGGTGCTGGCCATGGTGGCGCCGCCCTATCTCGACGCGCTGGCGCCACTGCTGGCACGGCATCGCGGCCGCGAGGTGGCGCGCCTCCGCACTGAGGACGCGCCCATCCCCGCCTATGAGTTCACCTGGAACCACACCACGCTCCAGGCGCTGAAGGTGGACCGTTCCATCACCTACCTCCAGACGCTGTTCCCCGCGCCGGATCACCTGGCGCTGATCGCGCGGATGGAACGCGAGTTCGGCGACGAGGTGCCCATCCACCTCGAATACGTGCGGCTCGGCGGGAAGGTGTGCTGCTTCGGGCTGCAACTGGTGCGCTTCACGACGGAGGAGCGCCTCGCCGAGATCATCCGCATCCATGAGGATTCCGGCGCGCCCATCTTCAACCCGCACGCCTTCACGCTGGAGGAAGGCGGCATGAAGCAGGTGGATGCCGCGCAGCTCGCCTTCAAGCGGCAGGCCGACCCGCTGGGCCTGCTCAACCCCGGCAAGATGCTGGCCTGGGACGATCCGGACTGGACGCCGGATCGGCCGGGCAAGGTCTACCTGTTCCCGGCATCCGACGACGAGGCCGAGTGATGCGCGTCCTGATGGTCTATTGCCACCCGCGCGCCGACAGTTTTTCCGCGGCTCTGCGGGACACGGCCCTGGAGGCGCTGCGGGCCCGCGGCCATGAGGTCGAACTGCGCGACCTCTATGCCGAGGGCTTCAACCCGGTGCTGAGTGCCGAGGAACGCGGCGTCTACAATGACGAGAGCGCGAACCAGGCGGGCATCGAGCACGAGATCGCGCAGCTGCGCCGGGCCGACGCCCTGCTGCTGGTCTACCCCACCTGGTGGTATGGCATGCCCGCGATGCTGAAGGGCTGGTTCGACCGCGTCTGGGTGCCAGGCGTCACCTTCACCTTCAGCGAGGGCGCCATCCAGCCCGCGCTGGGGAACATCAAGCGCATGGGGGTGGTGACGACCTATGGCTCGCCGCTCTGGCTGCTGCTGTTCCTGCTGTGGCCGGACCGGAGGGTGATCGCGGGCGGCATCCGGCGGCTTTGCGCGAAGGGTTGCCCGATCGATTGGCTCTATCTCACGCGAATGGACACGCGGGGCACGGCCGACCGCACGCGCTTCCTGGCGAAGGTGAAGGCGCGGCTGTCAGCCTGGTAGGCCGAGCGCTTCGTCCAGCTCCCGGTAATCGGGCGGGGTCGCGTCCAGCAAGCGGCCGGCGCGCAGCACGATGCGGTCGCTCTGCGGGCGGCTGAGCCATTCCGTCAGGCCGCGCGCGCGGAAGGCGATGAGGTCCGCCACCGCACCCACGCGGATCACCCCCGCCGCGATGCCCATGGCGCGCGCCGGGTTGGCGCCCGCCGCCGCCGCCCAGCCCGTGGGCGGGTGGTCCAGGTGCAGGATGCGCGTGGCCTCGCGCATCACTTCCACCATGTCGAGGTCGCCATAGGCGTAGAAGGGGTCGCGCGTGTTGTCCGAGGCGACGGAGACGTTCACGCCGGCCGCGCGCATCTCATGCACCAGCGTGACACCCCGCCAGCGCGGCGTGCGGCCGGCCACGCGGTCCTGGAGGTACATGTTGCACATGGGCAGCACGATGATGGAGATGCCGGCCTCGGCCACGCGCGCGATGGTCTCGCGCGCATAGGCGTCTGGCTGGAGCGAGAGCGAGCAGCAATGCCCGCACTGGATGCGCCCCTTGAAGCCGCGCCGCAACGCCGTGAGCGCGATTTCGCGGAGCGCGCGGGCGCCGGTCTCGCCGCTTTCATCCACATGCAGGTCAAGGTCGAGGCCACGCGCCTCGGCCAGGGCGAAGAAGTGGTCCAGCATGGGCTGGAAGTCGGGCGGCAGGTCCTCATGCACGCCGCCGGTCAGCCGCGTCACCATGCCCAGCACGCCGCCTGTGCGCGCCACGATATCGGCCAACTCCTCGCCCTCCGCGCTGGCGAAGCGGTCCAGCGGGCAGATGGAGGACATCTGCAATGTGATGCGCCCGGCCCAGGCCTCGCGCAGGCGGCGGAAGGCCTCCCAGGCGATGGGGGCATGGGGCATGTAGCTGTCGAGATGCGTGCGGATGGCGACCGTGCCATAGGCGTGGGCGCAGCGCAGGGCGAAATCGGCGCGGGCGGCGATGTCGCGTGCGGACCAGTTCGCGTCGCGGTCCGCCATGACGCTTTCCAGGGCGCCGGCGAAATCCCCGGTGGGGTTGGGGCGGCGCGGCCAGATGTGGCCCTTGTCGAGATGCGTGTGCCCGTCCACCAGGCCGGGCCAGAGCTGCCCGCCATCGAGCGACGGGCCTTCCGTCGCGGTGCCCAGGGGGGCAAGGGCGGTGATACGGCCGTCCTCGATCCGCACATCCAGCCGCAGCAGGTCCTGCGCGTCCGGGGCGCCAGGAGCGCCCTCGACCAGCGAGGCCGGCACGCGCGCGTCGCGCAGCCAGTAGCGCGCCCCTGCCCCGGCCAGCGTGGCCCGCAATGCCTGCATCATCGGTGTTCACCCGTATCGGCGCTTTCGTGCCAGCGCCGCAGAAGGAGGTGGGACAGCAGCGACAGCGCCATGAAGATGGCGATGCCCGTGCCGGAGACGAGCACGAGTGCCGCGAACATGCGCGGGATCTGCAACTGGTAGCCGGATTCCAGGATGCGATAGGCCAGGCCCGAGGCGGTGCCCCCCGTCCCCGCCACGAATTCCGCGACGATGGCGCCGATCAGCGCGAGCCCACCCGAAATCCGCAGCCCCGCCAGGAAATACGGCATGGCCGAGGGCAGCTTCAGCCGCCACAGCACCTGCCAGCGTGAGGCGCCGTAGAGGCGAAACAGGTCCAGCAGGTTCCGGTCCGTGCTTTGCAGTCCGACCGTCGTGTTGGACAGGATGGGGAAGAAGGCGACGATCCAGGCGCAGATCAGCAGCGCCGCCCGCACGTCATCCACCCAGATGATGATGAGCGGCGCGATGGCCACGATGGGCGTCACCTGCAGCACCACCGCATAGGGAAACAGGCTCATCTCGATCACGCGCGATTGCGCGAAGAGAATGGCCAGCAGCAGCCCCAGCGAGGCCGCGACGGCGAGTGCCGCGAAGGTGATCTGCACCGTCACCAGCAGGGAGACCGAGAGCGAATCCCAGTCACGCGCGAGGGTGCGCGCGATCTGCACGGGGCCCGGCAGGATGAAGGGCGGGATTTCCCGCGCCCAGACCACCCATTCCCAGGCGGCCAGCGCGAGAAAACCCAGCACCGCGGGGGCGAACCAGCGCAGCGCCTGCGCGCGCGAGATCACGCCACCTCCATCGCGGCGGCGAGCGCGTGGCTCACCTCGCGGCAATGCGCGGCATAGCTGGCGGAGGTGCGGAATTCCGGCGCGTCGCGGTCCTCGGCGGGCACGTGCAACTCCCGCACCACGCGGCCGGGGCGCGGCGCCATGACCATGATGCGCTCGGCGAGAAACACACTCTCGAAGACGGAATGGGTGACGAAGACCACGGTGAAGCGTTCATCCCGCCAGAGGTTCAGCAGATCATTGTTCAGACGGAACCGGGTGATCTCGTCGAGTGCGGCGAAGGGCTCGTCCATCAGCAGCAGGCGCGGCCTGGTCACCAGCGCGCGGGCGATGGAGACGCGCATCTTCATGCCGCCCGACAATGCACGCGGATAGGCATCCTCGAAGCCGGCCAGTTCCACGCGCGCCAGCATTTCCACAGCGCGGGCATGGGCCTCGCGCTTCGGCATGCCAGCCAGTTCCAGCGGCAGGGCGACGTTGCGTGCGGCTGTGGCCCAGGGCATCAGCGTCGGCTCCTGGAAGACGAAGCCGATGCCCTTGCGGGCCGCGGGGTCGGCGGGAAAGCTGATCTCGCCGGAAGAGGGCGGGATCAGCCCCGCGATCATCCGCAACAGGGTGGACTTCCCGCAGCCTGACGGCCCCAGCAGCGCGAGGAAATCCCCGCGCGCCAGCTCCATGTCCACCGCCTGCACGGCGAGCGTCCCGGTGCCGTAGCGCTTGGCGACGCCCTTCAGCGCAACGAGAGGCGGCGCGCTCAGGTCAGGCCCACCCGCTGGTTCACGAAGCGCAGGTCATAGGCCCGCTTGAAATCCATGTCCGCGGGATAGAGCCCCGCATCGCGGCAGGAATTATAGAAGCTTTCCCAGCGGGCGTCGGTCATGGCGCCGATGCCCAGGCGCTCGGCGTCGCCGCTCATGACGATGCCCATCTCGTTCATCACGCGGATGGCATAGGCGATGCGCTCGGCGTTCATCTCGGGGTTGTCGCGGATGATGGCGGCGTCGGCCGCCGCATTGTCGCGGCCCGCCATGTAGCCGGCCCAGCCCTCGATGCTGGCGGTCATGAAGCGCTGCAGCACCTCGCCCCGCTGGTCCACCATGCGGCGGCTGACCAGCACGGTGTTGTTGTAGTTCTCATACCCCGCATCGGCGATGAGGAAGACGCGCGGCCGCACGCCGGCCTGGATGGCGCTGAAGGGCTCGGAACTCAGGAAGCCCTGCTGGATGGCCATGCGGTCGGCCAGGAAGGGCTGGATGTTGAAGGTGTAGGGGCGGATCTGGTCATCGGTGAAGCCGAACCGCGCCTTGAGGAAGGGCCAGAAGGTGACGCGCCCCGCGGCGCCGATCAGCACCGGGCGGCCGCGCATCTCCTCAAAGCGCGTGATCCCGTTGCCCTCATGCGTCATGAGGATCTGCGGGTCCTTCTGGAAGATGGCGCCGACGCAGAGGAAGGGGATGTTCTCCCGCACGAAGTTCAACGCCTGGAAGCCGTTGCCCATGATGGCGTCCACGCGCCCGGCCAGCAGCAACTGCGCGGGGTTCTGCTGCGGCCCGCCCTGGCGGATTTCGCACTCGATCCCGTGGCGGCGGTAGATGCCGTCGGCCACCGCCTTGTAGAAGCCGCCATGCTCGGCCTGGGCGCGCCAATCGGTGTGGAAGATCACGCGGTCCAGGCTTTGCGCCACGCCCACCCGCGCGCCGGGCACCGCGGCCAGCGCGAGTGCCGCGCCGCCGCCAAGAAGCGCGCGCCGTTCGATCCTGTAGCGAGTCCGCATCTACCGCCTCCGACCATTCTGGGCACCGGACATGTTGGCGCCGGCGCGGGTTGCAACAGCAGGGATGCCGCGCCGGGCGGCGGGTTGCAAGCCTGAACATGCCCAAGGCAAGGGCGGCTCAGCCCAGCGCTGCCCGGATGTCCAGCAGGCTCTCCACGCGCTCGGCCACATGGGGGGTTTCGTCATGCGCCTCGCCCCAGGGGCCGCGCGGGAGGAAGAGGGGGCGCATCCCCGCGGCCCGCGCCGGAGCCACGTCATTGTCCAGCCGGTCGCCCACATAGACGATGCGCTCGGAGGGCGCCTGCGCGGCCTCCGTCACCCGGGCGAAGAAGCCGGAATCAGGTTTGGAAATGCCCCATTGCGCCGAGGTCGCGATGAAATCCGCACCCAGGTCCAGCGCAGTCAAAGCTTCGGCCACCCCTTCCGGCTGATTGCCCGCGATGCCGATGGCGAAGCCCGCCGCCCGCAGTTCGGCCAGGGCCTGGCGCACATCGGGGTAGAGGTCCTCCTCGCGCGGGATTTCCAGCTCGGCCAGGCGCTGGCGGTGGGCGCGGATGTCGAGGCCCGGCGCCAGCTCCCGCACCGTGCCGCCAATGCCCTTGCCGGCGCGGATGCCGGCCGCCAGCGCCGCGCGGAAGGCGTGTTCGGACAGGCCCACGAGTTCGGCCCAGCCGCGCCAGACCCGTGCCTCGTCCACCAGCACGCCGCCCACGTCGAAGACGACCCAGCGCGTCACCAGGTCATTTCCAGCAGGGCAACGCGGTTCTCACCCAGCGGCAGCACGCGGCCGGAGACACGCTCCTGGTTGAACAGGCCCTGGACGGGCGTGCCGGCGCGCTCGGCCGGCAGGCGGGCGGTGGTGACGGCCAGGCTCGCCACGCCCTCGCGCCGTTCGGCGGCCTCGCGCCCGTCCAGCAGCACCACGTCGCGCGGCCAGCCGTAATAGCCGCGCGGCCGCGTCATCCGCACCAGGCAGGCGGCGGCGCGGTCGGCCTCGTTCAGCGGCGCGGGCGGGCGCAGGTGCAGCACATCGGTGCTGCGCGGGAAAGGTGAGCGGAAGTAATGCGCGATGGGGTGGCCGGGCACCGCCAGCACGATTTCCAGCGTCCAGGCGCTGTCCACCGTGACGGGGCCCCAGATGCCATCCGCGCCGGTCTCGCGGCGGTGCAGCGCCTCGCCCATGCGGGCGCCGGTCGCGGGGTCGGTGCGGAACACCTCCACCACCGCGCCGGCCACGGGACGGTTGGTGGCGGCGCCGGCCACGAGGTTCGTCACCAGCCCGTTCAGCACCGGCCGGGCCTCGGCCGGAACGACCAGAGTCTCCGGCTCCCGCCCCGCGATGAAGCGGAACTGTTCGCGGAAGGCGCGCCAGTGATAGGCCACCTCGCGGTGATCGAGGCCGGGCAGCAGGATGTTGGTGGCGCCCCGCAGCGCCGGCCCGTCCTGGGTGATGCCGGTGGGCGTGCCGGCGCGGCCCACGAAGCGGCCATCGGGCTGGGCGAAGAGGTCATTGTCCGAGCGGATGGTCAGGAAGGCCGTGCCCTCCACCACATCCGTCGCCCCACCGTTCAGCCGCTGCAGGAAGGGGCTGCGGGCGTTGAACTCGCTGCCCGGGTTGAACTCCCAGTCGAAGACGCCGCGGTTGGGCGTGCCGCAGAGGATGGCGTGGCTGACCTGCGAATGCCCGCCCTGGTGCACCACGAAATCCCGGATAGGATAGCCGCCGCGCGAATTGCCGATCAGCGCGATCTTCTCCGCACCCGTGCGGGCGCGGAACTCCGCCACCATGGCGGCCAGGCGCTCGGTCTGCTCGGCGCTGGAGCTGCGATGCTCCTGCGGCACGGAATCGTTCGCGCGCGCCACGGGGTCGGGCATGTTCACGGCCCGCAGGCGGTCGCGCGGCCAGCCATTGGCCTCGAAGCGCCACAGCGTGGTCAGCCACAGCGCCGCGTGGTCGCCATTGCCATGGACCATGAGGATGGGGATGTGCCCCTCCTGCGCGCGGGCGGCACGGATGAGGAAGGGCGTGGCGAGGAAGGCGCCCAGAGTAGCGCGGCGGGTGATGTTCATGGGGTTCTCAGCTGTCGAGGCGAATGCCCAGTTCCCGGATCAACGGGCGCCACTGCGCGTTCTCGGCGGCGACGAAGGCGTTGAATTCGGCCGGCGTCCAGGGCTGGTACTGGATGCCCAGGTCCTGCATGCGTTGGACGATGGGTTCGGACTGGATGGCCGCGATCATGTCCCGCGCCAGGCGGTCAATGATGGGGGCGGGGGTGCCCGTGGGCACGCTCATGCCCTGCCAGCCGAAGGCCACGGCGTCATGGCCCAGTTCCCGCATCGTGGGCACCTCGGGCGCCTGGGGGCTGCGCGCCTCGCTCAGCACGGCGAGCGCCCGCACCCGCCCGTCGCGGATGAAGGGCAGGCCGGTGGCGGTGTCGATCATCACGCTGTCCACGCTGCCGCCCATCAGATCCTGCATGGCGGCCGGCCCGCCGCGATAGGGCACATGGGTGGCGTCCAGCCCCGTGCGGCGGCGGACCATCTCCATGGCCAAATGGTGCGGGGAGGCGACGGCGGGCGAGCCATAGGTGGGCGCCCGCGTGCGGGCGGCGGCCAGGAATTCCGCGAAGCTGGCCGGCCCCCCTCCCGCCGCACCACGATGTAGAGGGGAAAGCGCCCGATGAACCCCACCCCCGTCAAATCCGTGTCCGGATTGTAGGGCAGCCGGGCATAGAGCGCCGGGTTGTAGGTCAGGATGCCATTGTCCACGTGCAGCCAGGTGTAGCCATTGGGCGCGGCGCGGGCCGCCGTCTCGCTGGCCAGCACCGCACCCCCGCCCACGCGGTTCTCGATCAACACATTCTGCCCCAGCCGGGGGGCCATCTGCGCGCCGATCAGCCGGGCGAAGGCGTCCGACGGGCCGCCGGGCGGGTAGCCCACGATCCAGCGCAGCGGGCGTTCGGGAAAGCCGGCCTGGGCCGCGGCCGGCGCGGCGAGCGCGGCCAGGCCCAGCCCGAGGGCATTGCGGCGGTTGAGCATGGGGGCGTCTCCTGGAAGTGTCCCAGGATGTGGCGCGCCGCGCGCGGCTGCAAGCCGGGCAGGGTCATGGATGTGCGACGCCGGGTGAAGCTTGGTCTTGCGGCCCGTAGGGCCGAGGCCGCGAATGCGGCCCGCGGCCTGTGCCGCGAAGCCAAGCCGCGCGGATGCGCGGCGCCCGGCGATTGAGGGCCAGGAATCACGTGATGCGGGCGAAGGCCTCCACCTTGTCGGTCGGCCCGGAGACGATCAGCAGGTCCCCCGCCTGGATCAGCGTGTCGGGGGTGGCGTTGGTGAATTCCTCGCGCGGGCGCTTCACCCCCACCACGGTCACGCCATGCTTCCGGCGCAGCCCGCATTCGGTCAGCGTCTTGCCGATGGCCTCGGGCGGCGCGCGGGTCTTGCCGATGGCGAAGCCGTCATCCAGCTCGATGAAGTCCATCATCTTGCCGCCGACGACCAGGTGGGCCACCCGCTCGCCCATCTCCGCCTCGGGATAGACGACATGGTGCGCGCCCGTGCGCTCCAGGATGCGCCCATGCTTGGGGCCCAGCGCCTTGGCCCAGATGTCGGGCACACCCAGCTCGCTCAGCGCCAGCACGGTCAGCACGCTGGCCTCCAGATCCGTGCCGATGGCCACCACGGCGTGGCTGAACTCGGCGATGCCCAGCCGGCGCAGCGTCTCGCTGCTGGTGCAATCGGCCTGGACCACATGGGTCAGCCGGTCGGACCAGGACTGGACGAGTTCGGCATTCTCGTCCACGCCCAGCACGTCATGGCCGAGCTTGGCGAGTTCGGCCGCCACCGCGCCGCCGAAGCGGCCAAGGCCGATGACGACGATATCGCCATGCGGAATGATCCTAGCCAACGATCGGGCGCTCCTCGGGATAGCGGTAGGGGTTCAGGCCGCGTTGCAGGGCCAGGGCCGTGACGACGGTCACGGTGCCCACCCGGCCCGTGAACATCAACACCGCCAGCACGAATTGCGCGGCGGGCGGCAGGTCGGGCGTGATGCCGGTGGACAGGCCGACCGTGGCGGTGGCGGAGATCACCTCGAACATCACGTCGCGCAGGGGGAAATCCGTCAGGATTTGCAGGGCGAGCGAACCGCCGGCGCAAAGCGCCAGCGCCAGCATCACCACCGCCAGCGCCTGGCGCTGGACCTCCACGGGAATGCGGCGGCCGAAGACATTGGCATCCGGCTCGCCCCGCGCCACCGCCCAGACCACCAGCGCCAGCACCACCAGCGTGGTGACCCGCACGCCGCCGCCCGTGCCGGCGCTGCCGCCGCCCACGAACATCAGCGCGTAGCTGACGGTCAGCGTCTCGTCGCGCATCAGCCCCACATCCACGCTGTTCAGCCCGCCGGAGCGCAGCATGGCGGAATGGAAAGCGGCGTTTGCCAGCCGGTGCGGCCATTCGAGGGCCCCCAGGGTCGCGGCATTGTCCCACTCAAAGGCCAGCAGGGCGAGGACGCCGCCACCGAAGAGGATGGCCGTGCCGACCAACGTCAGCTTCGCGTGCAGCGACCAGCGCGCGGGCCGCCAGGGGTCGCGCAGCAAATCCGCCACCACGGGGAAGCCGATGGCGCCGATGAACACCGCGAGCCCCACCGGCGCCAGCACCAGCGGGTCCCGCGCGAAGCCCACCATGCTGTCGCTGAAGGTGGAGAAGCCCGCATTGTTGAAGGCCGAGACGGCGTGGAACAGCCCGTGCCACAGCGCCTCCTCCCAGCCCATCCCGTGGCCCAGCCGCAGCCGCAGCGCCAGCGCCAGCGTCGCCGCCGCCTGCACCACCACGGTGATGCCCAGCACCAGTTGCAGCACGCGCTTCACATCGCCCAGGCCCAGGCTGCGGGTCTCATGCTGCGCGATCAGCCGCGTGCCCAGGCGCAGCCGCCGCGCCACCAGCAGGCCCAGCAGCGTGGCGCCGCTCATGATGCCGAAGCCGCCCAGCTGGAACAGCGCCAGGATCACACCGCGGCCGAAGCCCGACCAGTAGGTGGCCGTGTCCACCGCCGCGAGGCCCGTGATGCACACGGCCGAGGTCGCGGTGAACAGCGCGGTGATGAAGGGCGCGCCCCCTGGCCCGGCGCGGGAGACGGGCAGCATCAGCAGGGCGGTGCCCAGCAGGATCGCCGCCAGGAAGCCCAGCGGGATGATGCGGGCGGGGTGGGCCAGCGTGCGCCCCAATGGCGTTCCTCCAGACTGGCTCAGGCGGGCCAGGCGCTCCAGACATAGGCCGCATAGCAGGCGAGCAGAACCCCGCCCTCGCGCCTGCCCACCCGCCAGCCGGTGCGGGCCACCACCAGCAGCAGCAGGGCGGCGGCGACCATCACCCAGGCGTCGAAGTTGGCGATGGCGGCCGGCACCTCGGTCGGCGCGATCAAGGCCGTGGCGCCCGCGATGCCCAGGATGTTGTAGATGTTGGACCCCAGCACATTGCCCAGCGCCACATCCGCCTGCCGCCGCAGCGCGGCCACGACCGAGGTGACCAGCTCGGGCAATGAGGTGCCGACGGCGATGATGGTCAGGCCGATCACCTCCTCCGAGACTTCCAGCGCGCGGGCGAGCGTCACGGCGGCGTCCACCAGCACGGCACCCCCGGCCACGATCAGCCCGAGCCCCGCCACCAGTTGCAGGATGGCGCCCGGCAGCCCGCCCAGCGCGCGTGACAGGGGCAGAGCGGGGGGTTGCGCCGCGGCGAAGGCCTCGGCCTTGTCATAGGCGGCGCCGTGGTCGGCGCCATCCGCCAACCGCTCCTGCCGGTAGGCGAAGACGATGTAGCCGACGAGCCCCAGCAGCAGCAGCAGCCCCACCGCGCGGTCCATCGTCCAGAACAGCCCCACCGCCAGCAGCGCCAGCGCGGCCAGGAAACCCAATCCCCCATCCCGTGCCAGGGCGCGTGAATTGACCGCGACGGGGCAGAGCAGCGCCGCCACGCCCAGGATCAGCAGCACATTCGCGATGTTCGAGCCCACGATGTTCCCCAGCGCGATGCCCGGCGACCCGGCCAGCGAGGCCTGCACACTGGTCACCAGCTCCGGCATGGAGGTGCCGAAGGCCACCACCGTCAGCCCCACCAGCAGCGGCGAGATGCCGAGGCGTGCGGCGATCTGCACCGCCCCGCGCACCAGCAATTCACCGCCGAGCACCAGCAGGACCAGGCCGCCGAGCAGCCAGAGCGCGAGTTCCATGGGAAGGTCTCAATCCTCTTGAGGGGAAAGGCCGAGCCGCTTCGCGCGTTCCCACAGCGTGGTGCGCGAAATGCCCAGCAGGCGCGCGGCGTCGGCCATGCGGCCCCCGCAGCGCGCCAGCATGCGTTGGATGTGCGCGCGCTCGGCCGCGTCGCGCGCCTCGGCCAGGGTCTGCGGCGCGGGCGGAGCCACGGCCCCGGGAAAGAGGTCGGCCGGCGTCAGCGCGGCGGCGGGGGCCAGCAGGGCCGCGCGCTCGATGCGGTTGCGGAGTTCCCGCACATTGCCGGGCCAGGGATGGGCTTCGAGGGCAGCCTCGGCCTCGGGCGTGAGGGAGAGGTCCACCCGCGCCGCCTGCCGGGCGCTTTCGGCCAGCAGGGCGTGCGCCAGCGGCAGGATGTCCTCCGCGCGTTCGCGCAGCGGCGGCACATGCAGCTCCACCACCGCCAGGCGGTAGTAGAGGTCGCCGCGGAAGCGCCCCTCGGCCACGCGGGCGGCGAGGTCCGCATTGGTGGCCGCCACCACGCGCGCCTCCAGCGGGATTTCCTTGGCGCCGCCGACCCGCAGGAAGCGCCGGTCCTCCAGCAGGCGCAGCAGCTTGGCCTGGAGGGCAGGTTCCAGCTCCGCCACCTCGTCCAGCAGCAGGGTGCCGGC
This sequence comes from Roseococcus microcysteis, assembly GCF_014764365.1. NCBI lineage: Bacteria > Pseudomonadati > Pseudomonadota > Alphaproteobacteria > Acetobacterales > Roseomonadaceae > Roseococcus > Roseococcus microcysteis. Next base: position 2,834,372 of record NZ_CP061718.1, on the reverse strand, counting down.
GCCGGCGCGTTCGGCCGCGCCCAGGCGGCGTTCGGCGGCACCCGTGAAGGCGCCGCGCTCATGGCCGAAGACCTCGCTTTCCAGCAGGTCGCGCGGGATGGCGGCGCAGTTGAGCGCCACGAAGGGCGCCTCGGCGCGGGGGCCCATGGCGTGCAGGCGGCGCGCGGCCACCTCCTTGCCCGCCCCGCTCTCGCCCAGCAGCAGCACCGGGGCCAGGGCGGGCGCGAGCCGCGTGAGGTCGTTCTCCAGCGCCTGCATGACGGGCGATTGCCAGCCCACCGTCCCGGCGGGGGCGGGCGGTTCGGCCAGCGGGCTCAGCGCCGAGAGCCGCGCCAGCACCGCTTCGATCTCGAAGGGTTTCGTCAGGTAGTCGTCCGCCCCGGCGCGCACCAGGCGCACCGCCTGCTCCACCCCGCCATAGGCCGTCATGGCGATGACGGGGGTGGCGCCCAGGCTGGGCATCAGCCGCAGCAGCAGCGCCTCGCCCGAGCCATCGGGCAGGCGCATGTCGCACAGCACGCAGAGCGCCCGGGGGCCGCGCGCCAGCAGCGCCTCGCCCTCGGCCAGGGTGCGCGCCCAGCGCGGCGCGAAGCCCTCCAGCCGCAGGCGCTGCACCAGGGCGCCGCCCAGCACCTCGTCATCCTCGATGATGACCACGGGGACGCTCATGCGGGCGCGCCCTCCGGCGCGGGCGGGAGGAAGAGGGCGATGTGCGTGGCCTCGCCAGGGCGGGAATCCACCTCGATGCGGCCATCCAGACGCGCCAGCTGCGCCATCACCACCGACAGCCCGAGGCCCGGCCCGCTGCGCGCTCCCCCCTCGATCTGGCGCAGGGCGGGTTCGGGCAGGCCGCCGCCCTCATCGGCCACTTCCAGGCGCAGCGTGCCATCCGCCTCGCGTCTGACACCCAAGGAAACCACGCCGCCCGCTCCGGTCGCCGCCACCGCGTTCAGCAGCAGGTTCAGCAGCGCCTGACGCACCGGCAGCGCGTCGGCGGGGAAGGGTTCCGGCAGTTCGCCCGCCAGTTCCAGGCGCAGCCCGCGCCGCTCGGCCTCCGGTCGGACCAGGCGCACCACATCCTCCAGATCCTCGCGCGTCAGGGGGCGCGGGGCCAGGGTGCCGCGATGGACGTCGAGCGTGGTCTGCACCACCTGCTGGATCTGCCGAAGACCGCGCTCCACGAGGTCCAGCGCCTCCTCGCGCGCCGCCCGGCTCTCGCCGAAGCGGCGGGCGGAACCCAGCGCCGTCAGCATGCCGGCCAGGGGGTTCCGAACCTCATGCGCCACCGTGGCCGCGAGGTCGCCCAGTTCCGCCGCCTGGGCACGCTCCGCGAGGCGCGCGGCGAGGCGTTCGCGCTCCGCGAGGCGCGCGGCCATGAGGTCCACCGCCTCGATCAGCCGCGCGGCCTCGGTGCCGGCGGGCGGGCGCTGCGCGGCAGTGCTCGGGCGGAAATCGCCGGCGCCGGCGCGGTCCAGCGCCTCGGTGACGGCCAGCAGCGGCGCCAAGGCCCGGCGTGTCAGCAACGCGACCAGCATGCCGGCCAGGGCCGCGAGCATCCCCTCCAGCCCCAGCAGCAGCGGCCCGAGTTGCGCGCGCCGTTCCAACGACCGCGCGAAATCGAGCTGCGCGGCGACCTGGGCGGGGGGGCGCCCTCCACCAACAGGGTGCGCTGCGCCCAGGCGCTGCGGGCATCGGGCGAGACCTCCCATGCGGTGTTGCGGCCCTGGGTGAAGGGGGGCGGCAGGGCCGGGTCCTCGCGCGCGCCGACCACGATGGGCACGGCCCCCGGGGCGGGCACCACCACCAGTCGCTGCTCCCGCACGCCCTCCTGGAAACCCAGGGCGCGCAACAGCACGGCCTCTATGGCGCGCGGGTCGCCCGCGCGCAGGGGTTCGATCAGCGCCGCCGAGATGCCGTCGAGATAGACGGCCCCGAGCCGCGCCGCCTCCCGCGCGAATTCCCGCTCCAGGGAGCGTGTCGCCACCTGCGCCACGATCAGCGCCGCGGCGAAGGCCGCCAGCCCCGCCAGCAGCGGCAGGCTGAGCGCGATGGGCAGCGCGTTCCAGGCACGGGAGTAGCGAAGCGGCATGCGGCCCATATGGGGGCAGGCCATGGCACCTCGCCACCCCGATCGCCCGCGAAATCAGGCGAGAAGGACCGAGGCCTCCATCTCCCGCAGGCTGCGCCACGCCGTGCGTCCGGAGGAGGAGCGGGCGGGGATGATGGCCAGCGCGCCGCCCGTGAAGGCCGGCAGCGGTGCCGGACGATCAGGGTGCAGCAGCACGGGGCCGCGATGCACCGGGCGTTCGCGCGCCGCCGCCAGGGCCACCGCCTCCTCCAGCGCCGCCTCCGCGCCGTCGAGGTCGAGCCCCGTGATGGTCAATGGCAGGTGCGCGAGGAAGGAGAGGCCGAGGAAGCGCTTCAGCGCCTCGCTGGAGGCCAGGTCGCCCTCGTGCAGGAAGTGCAGCGCGCCGGGCATGGTGAAGTCGGGCGCGGCCAGCAGCAGCCCGGGCAGCGACACGCGCGCCGAACGCTGGGCGGCATAGCCCTCCTCCAGCGCCTGCGCGTGGTCGAACCAGGTGCCCCGCGGCAGCACCGTCAGGTCATGATGCGCGGCGGCATGGCCCAGCAGGGTGCCCGCATCGCCCTCCTCGTGGCGCATGCGGAAATGGTAGCCCTGGGTCTGGCAGAAGGTTTCCATCTGGGTGGCGAGCGAAGCCGCGGCCTCACGCGCCTTGGCGAAGCGGCCCTCCACCAGGCGGCGTCCGAAATGCGCGCCGCCCACGGGCATGGGACCGGTCTGGTTGAGGCTGGGCGTGCAGAGCAGGCTCAGCAGCGTCACCTCGGTGCGCGGGCCGGCGGTCACCTCCAGCGCGGCGCGCAGCGCGGCGGCGGCACCCGACCCATCGGCCAGGGCCAGCAGCATGCGGCGCGGGGCGGCGGCGGCATGCGGCGCGGGCCGGGCGCCCGTCTCGGGGCCGGCGGCACCCACCGGCATGGCGATGGCGCGCTGCGCCTCGGGGTCCGCATCAATGGCATGGCGCGGCAGCACGCCCTTGAGGTCGTCCATCACCGTGCCCGACCACATGGGCGCCCCGCCCACATAGGCCGCGCGCCCGAGCGCATGGGAGGAGATGGGCACCGTCACCAGCAGGAAGACCACGATGAGGGTGACGCGGAACCAGGCCTCGCCCGTGTCGAAGGCGAAGGCGACGCCGAGCAGCGTCAGCCCCGCGCCGACCACGCCGGCCTTGGTGGCCGCGTGCATCCGCAGGAAGGCATCGGGCAGGCGCGCCACGCCGATGGCCGCGATCAACGAGATGGTGGCGCCCGACAGCAGCAGCAGCGCCGCGACGATCTCAGACATCCTGGTCCTCCGGCGGTTCGGACGCGCGCTTGATGAAGGTGGCGACACCCACGGCGCCGATGAAGCCCACCAGGCCCAGGCCCAGCGCGATGTCGAGCAGCGCGAGGTAGCCACCGCCCAGCGCCACCAGCGCGGTGGCCGCGACGGCGAGCAGGCCCAGCAGGTCCATCGCCACCGCACGGTCGGCGATGCCCGGTCCGTGCAGCATGCGCCAGCCGGTCAGGCCCACGGCCACCGCGACCATGAGCGCGGAGAAGATCAGGGCGACGGTCAGGAAGCTCATCGCAGCACCCGCATCGCCGGGCGCTCCAGCCGTTCCGCGATGCTGGCGCGGACGGCTTCGGGGCTCTCGATGTCCATGACATGCACGTAGAGAATGCTGCGGTCCTCCGAGACATGCAGCGCGGTGGTGCCGGGTGTCAGCGTCACCATGTCGGCCAGCAACGTGATGCCGGCCGCGGAACGCAGCCGCAGCGGCACCGCAACCACGCCGGAGCGCGCGCGCACATTGGGCGCCAGCGTGGCGCTGATCACCGCCCAGGCGGAGAGCACCAGTTCGCGCAGGAACAGCACCAGCAGCCAGAGCCAGGCCAGGATGTTCCAGGGGCGTGGGGTCGGGGCTTTCTCGGTCATGGCCGGATCACTCCCATCACGGCGGTGATGTAGGCCTCCCGGCTGGCGAGCTGTTCGCCGGCAGCCAGCGCGAAGGCGGCGAAGGGCTCGGTCCAGAGCCCGATGGTGATGGTGATGAGGCCAAGCCCCGCGACCGGCGCCAGCAGCAGCCAGCGCGTGGCGCCGGTGATGGTCGGCAGCTCGGGCGTGCCCTCGGGCACTTCCTTCCAGAAGGCCTCCATCCAGATCTTGAGCATGGAGTAGAGGGTGAGGATGCCCGTCGCGAGCGCGATGCCCGCCAGCACATACCAGCCCGCGTCAAAGCCCGACTTCAACACGAACAGCTTGGCCCAGAAGCCCGAGAACGGCGGAATGCCGGCCAGCGACAGCGCGGGAATGGCGAACAGCAGGCCGAGCCACGGGTCGCGGCGCCACAGCCCGCCCAGCGTGGCCAGCGAGAAGGTGCCGCCCGCGCGGCGGATCACACCCGCCACCAGGAACAGGTTCGCCTTCACCACGATATGGTGCAGCATGTAGAGAACGGCACCCGCCAGCGCCAAGGGTGTCGCGATGGCGATGCCCACGATCATGTAGCCGATCTGGCTGATGATGTGGAACGACAGGATGCGCCGGATTTCCCAATGCGCGGCTGCCCCCAGCACACCCACCACCATGGTGCCGGCGGCGAGGAACCACATCAGCGGCGCCACCCAGGCATGGCCCTCGGGCAGCAGCAGCGTGACGATGCGGATCAGCGCGTAGACACCGACCTTCGTCAGCAGCGCGGCGAAGATGGCCGCCACGGGCGCGATGGCCGTGTGGTAGGAGGCGGGCAGCCAGAAGAACAGCGGGAACACCGCCGCCTTGGCGCCGAAGGCCGCCAGCATGAGGAAGGCCACCGCCGCGACCGCGCCCTGGTTCTCGATCTCCGGGATGCGGCGGGCCATGTCGGCCAGGTTCAGCGTGCCCGTCAGCCCGTACATCATGCCGACCGAAATCAGGAACACCGTCGTGGCCAGCAGGTTCAGCATGGCATATTTCACCGCGCCATCCAGCTGCTCGCGCCCGCCGCCCAGCACGATCAGGCCGAAGGAGGCGATGAGCATCACCTCGAACCAGACGTAGAGGTTGAACAGGTCGCCCGCCAGGAAGGCGCCGCCGACACCAAGGGCCAGCGCGGCCAGCAGCGGGTGCCACAGCGCCTCGTTCTCCAGCACGTCCGTGTCACCGCGCGCGTAGAGGGCGGTGGCGGCATACATCAGCGCCGTGATCGCGACCATGGAGGCGGCAAAGAGGTCCGCCACCAGCGTGATGCCGAAGGGCGCGGGCCATTGGCCCATCTGCGAGGCGATGACGCCCCGCCCGATCACCTCGGCCACCAGGGCCGCGGAGGCCAGCAGCAGGCCCACCGCGGTGATGGCGGTGATGCCGCGCTGGAGGTCGCGGCGGGATTGCAGCGCCGCCGTGGCCGCGCAGGCCAGCAGCGGCAGGAGGAGGGGCAGCGCGAGCAGCCAGTCGGCGCGGGTGGCCATCAGCGCGCTCCCGTGCGGGTGGGCAGCAGGTCGGCGGCCAGCGTCTCGGCCTCCGCGGCTTCACGCGCATCGGCGGCGGGCAGGCCGCGCGGCTCGGCGACGCGCAGCGCCTCGGTGTCCACCGTGCCCTTGCCGCGCCACACCGCCCAGCTCAGCACCATCACATAGGCCGTGAGGCCGAAGGAGATGACGATGGCCGTCAGCACCAGCGCCTGCGGCAGCGGGTTGGAGGCATCGGCCACCAGGGCATTGGCGCCGGGCGCCACGAGCGGCGGCGCCCAGCCCAGCACGCGGCCGCTGGCGATGATGGCGATGTTGGCCGCATTGCCCAGCAGCAGCAGGCCCAGGATGGAGCGCGCGAGGGAACGCGCCATCAGCAGGTAGATGGCGGCGGAGAGCAGCACGCCGAAGAGGAGCGCCAGGAGGAATTCCATGGGCTCAGGCCTCCATGAAGGGCAGCACGAAGGCGAGCGCGAAGCCCAGCACGACGAGGTAGACGCCCAGGTCGAACAGCACGGTGGTGCCGATGGGGGTGGTGCCCAGCCATTGCTGCGTGAGGAAGGGCTCCCCGAACAGCAGCAGCGCCGGCAGGCCGGCCAGGATGCCAAACAGCAGGCCAATGCCCGCCCAGGTCAGCGGCTGCAGCCGCAGCACCGCGCGCGTGGCCCCCGCCCCGCGCGCCAGCGCGTGGAAGACGAAGCCCAGCGCGCCGATCAGCCCGCCGATGAAGCCGCCGCCCGGCTCATTGTGGCCGCGCAGCAGCACGAAGAGGGAGAGGAGGACGCAGGCCCACAGCACGTAGCGCGCCGAGGCGTTCATGATGAAGCTGGTCTTCATGGCTCACTTCCCCCGCGCGCGGCGCAGCAGCACCGTGGCCGCCAGCGCCGCGATCAGCAGCACCGCGATCTCGCCCAGCGTGTCCAGCGCGCGGAAATCCACCAGGATGACGTTGACGACGTTGCGGCCCTTCGCCTCGGGCCAGGCGGCGGCGCCCATCCAGTCGGGCATCTGGGTGTCGAAGGGCACGGACAGCACGGCCAGCAGCGTGAGGAAGCCCACCACGCCCGCGCCGATGGCGATGGCGCCGTCGCGGCGGTGTTCCTCGCGCCGGCGCGCATCCAGCTCGCGGAAGGGCAGGCGCGCCAGGATGGCCACCAGCAGCACGATGGCGATGGTCTCGACGGTGAACTGCGTGAAGGCGAGGTCCGCCGCGCCCAGCGTCAGGAACAGGATGCCGACGCCGAAGCCCACCACCGCGGCCGCCATCACCTGCGCGAACAGCATCTGCAGCCGGCAGACGGCCACCGCGCCCGCGATGACGAGGCCCACCAGCACGGCCTGGTGCGGCAACGGCAACGGGTCGGCCGAGGGCAGGCCAAGGCCGCCGCCCGCCACCAGCAGCACCAGCGTGCCGCCGAACATCAGCACGACCGTCGCGCCGATGTAGAAGCGCAGGCTGCCGGTCTGCACACGGCGCGTCACCGCACCGGAGATCACGGAGACGCCGCGCAGGATGCGGCCATAGGCGGCGTCCGGCCCGTAGTCGTCGAGCCAGGTCTGCGCGGCGAGGCGCGGCTGCAACCGCGTCCAGGCGAGAAAGGCGATGACGCCCAGCCCCAGCACCACCAGCGAGAGGTAGTAGACGATCTCGGTCGCGTGCTTGTCGCCCAGCGCGATGCCGGTGGGCTCGCCCAGGATGGCGGCGGCCGCGGGCTCGACCAGGTTCACCGAGATCAGCGCGGGCGCCAGGCCGAAGACGAGGCCCAGGATGGCCAGCGTCAGCGGCGCGGCCAGCATGGTGAAGCCGGGGTCCTTGGCCTGGCGCTCCATTTCCATGGGCTTGCCGAAGAAGGGCCGCACCGCGACCACGCCGGCCACCACCACCATGGCCGCGTTGACCAGCAGCGCCACCAGGGGCAGCAGCCCGGGCACACCGAGCTGCACGGTGAACAGCAGGTCCTTGGCCATGTAGCCGATGAAGCCCGGCGCGCCGGCCATGGAGAGCGCGGCCAGAAGTGCCGCGATGGCGGTGAGCGGCATGTGGCGGCCGAGGCCGCGCAGCATCAGCGCGTCGCGTGTGCCGGCCTTCTTGTCGAGGATGCCGGCCACGAGGAACAGGCTCGCCTTGTAGAGCGCGTGCACCAGCAGGAACACCACGGCCGCGGTGGCCGCCAGCGGTTCCTCCAGCCCAATCAGCGTCACCAGCGTGCCCAGCGCCACCACGGTGGACCAGGCGAGCTTGCGCTTCAGGTCGCGCTCGCGCAGGGCCAGCACGGCGCCGGTCAGCATGGTCAGCGTGCCCGCGCCGGTCAGCAGCCCCTGCCACAGCGCCCATTCCTGGAAGGCCGGGTTCAGCCGCGCCAGCAGATAGACGCCGAGCTTCACCATCGTGGCGGAATGCAGATAGGCCGAGACGGGGGTAGGTGCCGCCATCGCATTGGGCAGCCACATGTGCAGCGGCCACTGCGCCGACTTCGCGAAGCAGCCCATCGCCACCAGCACGATGATCCAGGGCGTGAAGGCATGCGTGGCCAGCACGGCGCGGTTCGCCAGGATCTCGGAAATGGTGAAGGTGCCGGCCGCCGTGCCCAGCAGCAGGATGCCCGCCAACATCGCGAGCCCGCCCGAGACCGTCACCAGCAGGCCCTGCTGTGCGGCGCGCCGGGCGGCGGGCTTGTGGGCCTCGAAGCCGATCAGCATGAAGGAGGCGAGGCTGGTCAGCTCCCAGAAGATGAACAGCACGATCAGGTCATCGGCCAGCACCGCGCCCAGCATCGCCGCCATGAACAGCGTCAGCACCGCCATGAAGCGGTGCTGCTTCGGGTAGCTGGTCATGTAGCTGCCCGAGAACAGGAAGATGCCGGTGCCGATGCCGGTGATGAGCAGCGCCATCAGCTGCGACAGCCCGTCCAGGCGGAAGGCGAAGCCGATGCCGAAGGCCGGCATCCAGTCCAGGCGGAAGGTGGCGCCCAGCGGCAGCAGCAGGATGAGGCCGAAGAGCGTCGCCGGCAGCAGCGCCAGCGCGGGGGCGAGCGCGGGGCGCGCGCGCAGGCCGAGCGCTACCGCCGGAACGGCCAGCAACGCCAGGCAGGGGATGAGGGCGAGGATCCAGTTCACGGCGGCGAATGTTGCAACAGCCGTGCCAACCGCATGCCCCGGCGGAAAGCGCGGAAAGGCGCGGCACGGCCGCGCGTGGGCCGTCAGCGCCCGTTCGCAAAGCCGAACGCGGCGTCCGGAAAGCCGGACGCGGCGGCGGCTACAGCCAGCCCTTGCGCTTGAAGTAGAGCACGGGCCCCAGCGCGCTCAGGATCATGGCCAGCACCGCCAGGGGGTAGCCGATGGGCCATTCCAGCTCCGGCATGTGCTGGAAGTTCATGCCGTAGATGCTGGCGATGAGGGTGGGCGGCATCAGCGCCACGCTCACCACGGTAAAGGTCTTGATGATGTTCATCTGCTCGACGTTGATGATGCCCAGCACGGCGTCGAGCAGGAAGGTCGCCTTGTGGTTCATGGAATTGCCGTGCTCGACCAGGCTTCGCACGTCGCGCACCAGCGTCTTGATGAGGTGCTGGTTCTCCTTGCGCACCGCGGATTTCTCGGCGGTCAGGAAGGTCAGGATGCGCGTGAGGCCGAGCAGGGTGTCCGTGGTCCGCGCCGTCAGGTCGCCCACCAGGCCCAGCGTCAGCAGCACCGAGCGCAGGTCCTGGTCCTTCTGCGTCACCTTCTTGGCGCTGCGGGCGGCGCGGAAGGCGTCCTGGTTGGCGCGGTCGATGTCGAGACCGATCCGCTCCAGGATATCCGCCAGCCGGTCCACGATCTGGCCGAACAGGTGCAGCAGCACGGCGTCCGGGCTGCCCAGCAGTGCCTCCGGCGCCTTCTGGCAACGGGCGGTGAAGACGGAGAAGGCCTTGGGCGTGGCATGGCGCACCGTGACCAGCACGGAGGGGGCCAACACGAAGGAGATGGGCGTGGACTCATAGTCGCTGCCCTCCACGCCGTGCAGGAAGTTCGCGGTGAGGAACAGCACATCTCCCTCGCGGTACATGCGGGAGGAGCTTTCGATCTCCTGCATCTCCTCGCGCGAGGGGAGTTCGAAGCCCACCGCCTCCTCGACCAGGCGCTCCTCTTCGGGCGTGGGATCCAGCAGGTCGATCCAGACGGCCCCGCGCAGCGGCGCCGCCTCCTCCCCCCGCAGAAGTGCCCCTTGGCGAACGGCAAAGGTTGTCAGCATTCACCGGGTTCCTTGAGGGAGCGTGCAGGGCCGAAGCGGCCGGTAGAGAAGAATTCAGCGCCGGGCAACGCCCTTGGAGCGCTGGAGGCAAGGTGTCACGCCGATGAAATCCGCGGCCTCGGGGTGGCGGCCGGAAGGGCGCGTGCCATCCTCGGGGCGGACCAGCTGGCAGGTGGCAAGCCCCGCCTCCCGCGCCGCGTCCAGCTCCTCGGCCACGTCGGAGAGGAACAGGATGGCGCCCGGCGGCGCGCCCCAGGCGCCGGCGATGCGCGCATAGCTTGCGGCCTCGCGCTTGGCGCCCATGCGGGTGTCGAAGAAGCCCTCGAAGAGGCCTTCCAGGTCGCCGGCCTCGGAATGGCGGAACAGCAGGCGCTGCGCCTCCTCGCTGCCGGAGGAATAGACGGCCAGACGCAGCCCCGCCGCCTGCCATTCCCGCAGGGCCGGCGCCACATCGGGCCAGAGATGGCCTTTCAGCGCGCCCTCGTCATAGCCCTGGCGCCAGATCAGCCCCTGTAGCGCCTTGAGCGGGGTGACCTTGGCATCCTCCGCCATCCAGCCGCGAAGGGTGGCGAGCTTGTCCTCGCCCGGCACGTCGCGAAGGATGGCCGCCACCTCCGCGCGCGCGGCGTGGCGGGCGAGAAAACCCTCCAGCGCCTCGGCCGCATAGGGGAACAGGCGCTGGTGGACGAAGGCGATGGCGGTGGTGGTGCCCTCGATATCCGTCAGGATGTGGGTGGGCGGCATCAGCCCACCTGGACGGGAAAACGCTCCGCCATGTCCGTCCCGGTGTAGTGGGGCGTCCAGCCGCTGGTGTCGGTGAAGACGCGCAGCACGGTGAAGTCCGGCGCGTCGCCGCTGTCGAACCAGTGCTGGGTGTTGGCCGGCACGCTGATCAGGTCGCCCCGGGTGCAATGGGCGTCATAGACGCGGCCATTGATGTGCAGCACGAAATTGCCGGCGCCCTCGTGGAAGAAGCGGACCTCGTCCTCGGTGTGGATGTGCTCCTTCAGGAACTTGTCCCGGAGCGCGTCCTTCATCGGGTGGTCGGGCGTGAGCTGGATGACATCGGCGGTACCGGCGGCGGTCTCGGCCAGGAAGGCATCCAGGCGGGGCTTGTAGGCGGCCAGCACGGCGTCGGCCGAGGCCTTGGGCGGCAGGTCCGCCACCGGCCAGCGCTCGAAGCGCACGCCGACCTCGCGCAGGGCGGCGGCGATCTCGTCCGGGTTCTCGGTGCGCTGGAGCTCGGCCTTGGTGGCGGCGTCCCAGATGGTGAGGCGGCTCATGGCGGGTCACTCCCTTGCAGGGTGGTCAGGGCAGGCGCGCGGCTTCCAGCTCGCAGGCCAGCATGAATTCCAGGGCTTCCAGGCGCATCAGGGCGCCGGGCATGTCCTCGGCCCAGACATATACGCCATGGCCGCGCAGGATGTAGCCCGGCGGCACATCGGGCCTTGCATCCCAGACCTGCTCCACACGGGCCTGGAGGCGCGCGATGTCCTGGTCATTGTCCAGGATGGGCAGGCGGATGCTGGCCTCATGGGTGGGCAGGCCGGGGAAGGCCTTCAGCAGTTCGTAGCCCGCCAGTTCGAGGTGGTCGCCACCACGGCGTGACAGCACCGTGGCCGGCACCGAATGCCCATGCAGCGCGGCGCGCGCGGCGGGGAACCGGCGATAGATGCCGCAATGCAGCCCCGTCTCGGCCGAGGGGCGCAAATTGGACGCCTCGGGCCGCCCATGCAGGTCCACCGCCATCACCCCGTCCTTCGGGATGAAGCCTTTGTGAAAACCCGAACGGGTGATGGCGATGCGGCCATCCGCCAGGCGCAGGGAGATATTGCCGGCCGTGGCCGGCACCCAGCCGCGTTGGTCCAGGCGGCGTCCGGCGGCGCGGATCGCTTCCACCGCCTCGGCAGGAAGGGCGTTCATCGGGGCGAAGGGCGCGCCGGGCGAGCCGGCGCGCGTCGCATCAGGCGGCGGGGCGGCCGCCGGCGGGCTGCTGCGCCTCGGTGTGCGTCGCCGCGGCCGGCTGCGGGCCCGGGATGTTGCCGGTGGGCGCGGCCGGCGGCGCGCTGTCGGCCGTCATGGCGGCGTCCGCGGGCTTGTCGTCGTCCTTGATGTTCTTCTTGAACGACTTGATGCCGGTGGCGAGGTCGCCCATCAGGCCGCTGATCTTGCCGCTGCCGAACAGCAGCAGGACCACCAGAAGAACAACCACCCAATGCCAGATGCTGAAGGTACCCATCGTCGCGCCTCGATCCCTATCGGAACTCTGTGGGGCGGAACCTAGTCCGCGCGCGGCTTGAGCGCAAACACCGGTTCGCCGGTCCATCACGATGTGGGGAGGCCGCCCCCCGGAGGCAATGGCCATGGCCCATCCAGATGGACAGGGCGCAACATCGTGCTTGCAAAATGATCACGGGTGCGGCATGTCTCGCCGCGATCCGGGCCCCTCTGGCGGCCGGTGGTTGTCCAGGGCGCCCGCCCGGCCATCCGCCCTCCGCGATGTCGGATCATTCCACCAACATCGTCGCGGCCCCGCATGTCGGGGTCACGCCCGGGGTCCGAACCTATGGAATTCATCGCCCTCGAATGGCTGGGGAAGCCTGTGTGGATGTGGACGGGCTTCATCGCCATCGTCCTCGCCCTGCTCGCCTTCGACCTCGGCGTCCTCAACCGCGAGAACAAGGAGATGGGGATCCAGCAGAGCCTGCTGCTCTCCGTCTTCTACATCGGCTTCGCCATCCTCTATGGCGGCGGCATCTGGTGGGCCTATGAGGCCGGCGTCATTACCACCAGCGATGGCAGCCACGCCGGCATGGCCTATTTCACCGGCTTCTTCATCGAGAAGGCGCTGTCCATCGACAACGTCTTCGTCATCAGCCTGATCTTCGGCTACTTCGCCATCCCGCGGAAATACCAGTATCGCGCGCTCGTCTGGGGCATCATCGCCGTCATCGTGCTGCGCGGGCTGATGATCGCGGTGGGTGCGGCCCTGGTGCAGAACTATGGCTGGGTGCTGTATTTCTTTGGCGCCTTCCTGATCGCGACCGGTATCAAGATGCTGGTTGTGCCGGAATCCGACCCCGACGTGTCCAAGAACCCGGTGGTGCGCTTCCTGAACAAGCGCATGCGCGTGACGAAGGAGCTGCACGGCCAGAAGTTCTTCGTGCGCGAGGTGGACGAGAAAACCGGCAAGCTGGTGCGTGCCGCCACGCCGCTCTTTGTCGCGCTGGTGGTCATCAACATCGCCGACCTGATCTTCGCGGTGGACAGCGTGCCGGCCATCTTCGCCATCACGACCGACACCTTCATCGTCTACACGGCCAACATCATGGCCATCCTGGGCCTGCGCGCGCTCTACTTCGCGCTGGCCGCCATGGTGCACCGCTTCGAATACCTGAAATACGCGTTGGCGATGGTGCTCGTCTTCATCGGGCTCAAGATTTTCTGGAACAGCCTGGTGGGCAAGATGGACCCGGCCATCTCGCTCGGCGTCACCTTGGCGCTGATCCTGGGCGGCGTGCTGTTCTCGCTGTGGAAGACCCGTGGCGAGACGCGCGAGGAAAAGATCCAGCCCGGCTGAACCTTCACGCGCTGGCCGGGTTCTCCGGCCAGTCATGCTTCGGGTAGCGGCCGCGCATGTCCTTGCGGACATCGGCCCAGCCCGAGGCCCAGAACCCCGCCAGATCGGCCGTGATGGCCACGGGCCGCCCGGCGGGGGAAAGCAGCGCCACCTGCAGCTTCACCCGCCCGCCCGCCAGCTGCGGCATGTCGCGCAGGCCGAACAAATGCTGGGCGCGGGCTTCCAGGGTGGGCGTCTCGGCGGTGTAGTCCACGGCGGCGCTGCGGCCGTTCGGCAGCGAGAGACGCGCAGGCAAGGCGGCGTCCAGCTTTCGGCGCAAGTCACCGGGCAGCAGCGCCTGTGCCACATCCACCCCCTTCAACTCGCTCAGCTTTGACATGCCCGCGCAGTAGGGCGCCAGCCATTCCCGCGCGGTGGCGGCGAGCGCGGCGTCCGACACATCGGGCCAGGGGGCGCCTTCCAGCGCATGCATTCGCGCGATGCGGGCGCGCAACTGCCGGCCCGATTCGCCCCAGTCGAGATCGCGAAAGCCGCGTTCCGCCGCCGCGACGGCCAGGGCTTCGGCGATGACGGAGGGGTCCGCGCCGGGCAGGGGCGAGTCCTCCAGCACCAGCGGGCCGAACATCAGCCGCTTGCGCGCCAGCACGGCGCCCGCGCGCGCGTCGAAGGAAGCACCCTCCACCGTGCGGAAGCGGTCGGGGAAGCGCGCCTCCAGCACCGCGCGGCTGACGGGTGCCGCCATGCGGATGCGCGCCTCGGTGCCCTTGAGTTCCAGGTCGGCCACGGCCAGCAGGGGCTGCTTGGCCAGCGGGTCCGCGACCGACAGCCGCGCCCCCTGCCCCGAGGCCATCCGGAAGGCGCCATCCATGGTGCCGCGCTTGAGCGCGATGCGGTCCGGAAACCCCGCCGCCAGCAGCGCGCCGGCATCGCCCTCGGGCGGTGTGTTGCCGTGCACGCCCAGGCGGCGCCGGTGCAAGGCGGCGGTGCGGCGGATGTTGCGCAGCGCGATGCCATCCGCCTCCTCCCGCCCATGGCCGTGCAGGGCATCGAGGCGCAGGGTGATGTCGGCGGGCGGCTCGCGGCCCCTTAACGGGTCACGTTCCTCCAGCAGCGCGGCCAGGTCGGCGGCCAAGGCCGCCTCGCCCTCATCGGCCACGGCGCACATCATGCGCGCCAGGCGCGGATGCGTGCCCATGCGGGCCATGCGCTTGCCGGTGGTGGTGATGCGGCCCGCCTCGTCCAGCGCATCCAGGCTGGCCAGCAGGGCGCGGGCGGCAGCGACCTGGCCCTCGGGCGGGGGGTCGAGGAAGGGCAGATCGCGCGGGGCCACGCCCCAGGCCGCGCAATCCAGCACCAGGGAGGAAAGTTCCGCCTCCAGGATTTCCGGGCGGTCCTGCAAGGGCAGGCCGCGGTGCAGCGCCTCGCTCCAGAGGCGGATGGCCACCCCCGGCTCGGTGCGGCCCGCGCGGCCGGCGCGCTGCTCGGCCGCCGCGCGGCTGATCCGCGCGGTGACCAGGCGCGTCAGCCCCGTCGCGCCATCCAGGCGCGGGGTGCGGCGGAAGCCGCCATCCACCACGATCCGCACGCCCGGCACGGTCAGCGAGGTTTCCGCAATGGAGGTGGCCAGCACCACGCGCCGCCGCGGCCCCGGCGTCAGGGCGCGGTCCTGCTCGGCGGGCGGGAGTTCGCCGTGCAGCGGCAGCACATCGGCGTCCAGGCCCGACAGGCGTTCGGCGGTGCGGCGGATTTCGCCCCAGCCGGGCAGGAAGGCCAGCACATCACCCGGTTCACGCGCCATGGCGGCGCGGATGGATTGCGCCATGGCCTCGGGCAGGTCGCGGGGGTCGGTCAGGTCGCGGCGGTGGTGTTCCACCCGCACCGGGAAGGCGCGGCCGGCGCTCTCCACCAGCGGGCCGCCCAGCAGCCCGGCGAAGCCCTGGGCATCGAGGGTCGCGGACATGGCCAGCAGCCGCAATTCCGGCCGCAGCCCGCGCTGCACGTCCAGGCACAGGGCCAGGCCGAGGTCGGTGTCCAGGTGGCGTTCATGCGCCTCGTCGAAGATGACGGCGGCCACGCCCTCCAGCCCCGGGTCCGATTGCAGGCGGCGCACCAGCAACCCCTCCGTCACCACCTCGACCCGCGTGGCGGCCGAGGTCGCGCGGTCCAGCCGCGTGGTGATCCCCACGGTCTGGCCCAGGCTCTCGCCCAGCATCTCCGACATGCGGCGGGCGGCGGCGCGGGCGGCGACGCGGCGGGGCTCCAGCACCAGGATCTTCCCGCCCTGCGCCCATTCCTCCTCGCGCAGGACCAGCGGCACCAGCGTGGTCTTGCCCGCGCCCGGCGGCGCCACCAGCACCGCGCTCGACCCTTCGCGCAGCGCCTGGCGCAGCGCGGGCAGCGCCTCCTCGACGGGAAGCGTCACACCCAGCCTTCCGCGACCGCCTTGCCGATCATGGTGCCGCCCTCCACCAGCGCATGCCCGGCGCGGAGGTTTTCCGCGGTGATGGGGCCGAGGTGGCGCGTCATTGTCGTGCGCAGCGTGCCGGAATCCAGAAGGGCGGCGGCCTCGGTCAGCAGGCGGTGCTGGGCCTCCATGTCCGGCGTCTGGAAGAGGGTACGGGCGAACATGCCCTCCCAATGGAAGCCGGCCGACTTGGCGCGCAGCAGGCTCATATCCACGGCGCTGCCTTCATCAATGGCGCAGATCATCCCCTGCGGGGCCAGGATGGCGCAGAGCATGGCCCAGTTCGCGGCCGTGTTGGTCGTGGAGAAGATGCGCGACACGCGCAGCTTCAACGCCTTCACCTGCGCCGCCATGTCCTCGCGATGGTCAATCACGTGGTGCGCGCCGAGGTCCAGGCACCAGTCCCGCGTCTCGGGGCGCGAGGCGGTGGTGATGACCGTCATTCCCGTCAGCTTCCGCGCGAGCTGGATGGCGATGGACCCCACGCCCCCGGCCCCGCCCACGATCAGCACCGCCTCGCCCGTCGGCGTGGGGTCGCGCGCGATGCGGAGCCGGTCGAACAGCCCTTCCCAGGCGGTGATGGTGGTCAGCGGCATGGCGGCCGCCTCGGCGAAGGTAAGGCTTGTGGGCATGCGGCCCACCACGCGCTCATCCACCAGCTGCAGCTCGGCATTGCTGCCGGGGCGGTTGATGGCACCCGCCCAGAAGACTTGGTCACCTGGCTGGAACAGCACGGCGTCCGGCCCCACGGCGCGCACCACCCCGGCGCCGTCGAAGCCCAGGATGCGCGGCGAACCCTTGGGGTCGGACTTGGCACGCTGCTTCGTATCCACCGGGTTGATCGAGACGGCGCGCACCTCGATCAGCACATCGCGGCCGGCTGGTGCCGCGGGGTCCGGCAATTCCATGTCCTTCAGGGAGTTGGGATCGGTCACGGGCAGGCATTGAGTGTAGGCGATGGCCTTCATCGGGCGTTCCCCTGTAACGATTTGTATCCGAGAACATGAACGGGCTGACATGTTCGGACCTCCACCCTATTCCCCCGCGAGACGAAACGGGAGACGGCCCCATGGACCTGAAACTGCTTTCCTTCGCCCGCCGCGCCGCGTTGTTCGGCGCCGCCGGCCTGGCCACCGCCACCGCGACGCCCATGAACGCCCAGGCCCAGCCGGCCCGCAGCGTGCCGCCCCAGCAGGGCCCCATGCCGCCCCGCTTCCACCGCATGAAGGTGGGCGATGTGGAGGTGACGACGCTGCTGGACGGCGCCATGCAGGGCCAGCCCGACGGCATCCAGCGCTTCTTTCCCGACAGCACGCCGGAGCAGATCGCCCCCCTGCGCGAACGCGCCTTCCGCAGCGACAGCGGCGCGCTGCACCAGCCCGTGGGCGCCTATCTGCTCAACACCGGGCGCAACCTGGCGCTGGTGGATTGCGGCGGGCATTCCAGCTTCATCCCCACCACCGGCCAGACGCTCGACGCGCTGCGCGCCAGCGGCTACAGCCCGGAGCAGGTGGACACGGTGCTGCTGACGCACATCCACCCCGAGCACGCGCTCGGCCTCAGCTATGACGGCACCACGCGCAACTTCCCCAATGCCGAGATTGTGGTCACCCAGGTGGACCACCAGTTCTGGACCGACCCCGGCATGGAAAGCCGCGTGCCCCAGGGCCAGCGCTTCATCCAGGCCGCGCGGCGGGCCATCGGGCCCTATCCGAACCGCATCCGAACGGTGGAGATGCGCTCGGGGCTGGAGGTCATTCCCGGCGTCTTCATGGAGCCTGCCCCCGGCCACACCCCCGGCCATGTCAGCTTCCGCCTGACCTCGCAAAACCAGACCATGCTGATCTGGGGCGACATCGCCCACCAGATGGTGATCCAGCTCGCCCGGCCGCGCTGGCGCGTGGGCGTGGACGTGGACCCGGATGCGGGGGTGGAAAGCCGCGTCCGCACGCTCGACATGCTGGCGAGCGAGGGCATCCTGATGGGCGGCGTCCATGTGCCCTGGCCCGGCTTCGGCCGCATCATCCGGGATGGCGAGGGCTATCTCTACGTTCCCCGCCCCGCGCAGTTCACCTGAACCCCTGATGCGCGCGCGGATTGACCCCGCGCGCGCGTCTCGGCAACAGGATAGTGGAACCCTGGAGAGCCGCGCATGCCCGCCACTCATCGCCTGTCCGCCACGCCCGAGACCATCCGCTGGGGCACCTTCGACGCCAGCTACAAGCCGCTGATCGAGGTGGAGAGCGGGGACCTGGTCATCCTCGAATGCGTCTCCGGCGGGCCGGAGGTGATGCCGGACCCGGCCTCGGGGCTGAAGGTGCCGGCGCACCTGGCCGCCATCCATGCCAGCAACCCGCCGCGCCTCGGGCCGCACATCCTGACCGGCCCCGTCGCCGTGAAGGGCGCCATGCCGGGCGACGTGCTGCGCGTGGACATCGAGAAGATCGAGCTGGGCAATGACTGGGGCTTCTGCGGCTTCCGCCCCCTGGGTGGCACCCTGCCCGAGGACTTCCCCTACAAGCGCATGCTGCACATCCCCGTGGACCGCGAGAAGCGCACGGGCCATGTGCCGGTGGGCCCGGGCGTGACCCTGCCGCTCTCGCCCTTCTTCGGCGTGATGGGCGTGGCCCCCCCGGCCGAGTGGGGTGCCATCTCCACCAAGGAGCCGCGCGCCCATGGCGGCAACCTGGACAACAAGGAGATCGGCGAGGGTGCCACCCTTTTCCTGCCCGTCCATGCCCCCGGCGCCCTGTTCAGCGCGGGTGACGGCCATGGCGTGCAAGGTGATGGCGAGGTGTGCATCAATGCCCTGGAAATGTGCCTTACGGGGCATTTCCGCCTGACGGTCGAGAAGGGGATGGACCTCAAATACCCCCGCGCCGAAACCGCCACGCACTTCATCTCCATGGGGATGCACGAGGATCTGGACGAGGCGATGAAGCGCGCGCTGCGCGAGATGATCGGCTTCATCACCAGCCGCACCAACCTGAGCGCGGCCGATGCCTACCAGTTCTGCTCGCTGGCGGTGGATTTCCACGTGACGCAGACCGTGAACGGCGAGAAGGGCGTGCACGGCCTGCTGAAGAAGGGCCTGCTGTTCTGAGGCGCTGACGCCACCGGCTGGCACAGGAATTGCTGCATTGCAGCATGGCCCGTTCGCGCGGGTCAGGTTCCTGTTTCATCTGGAGGTTTCATGCGCCGTCGTTCCCTGCTGGCCCTGCCCGGCCTGCTTGCCACCCCCGCTTTGGCGCAGGGCGGGTGGCGCCCCGCCTCGCCCGTCCGCTACGTCGTTCCCTTCCCGCCCGGCTCCAGCTTCGACACGGTCGGGCGCGCGGTGGCGGAGGGCGCGGCCTCCCTGCTCGGCCAGAATGTCGTGGTGGAAAACCGCCCTGGCGCGGGCACGCTGGTCGCCGTGCAGGCGGTGAAGGCCATGCCCGCCGATGGGCAGACGGTGCTGATGGTCGCCAACAGCTTCACCGTGAACCAGACGCTGCACCAGCCGCGCCCCTATGACGCCGAGGCGGATTTTGAACCGCTGGCCCTGCTGGTCTACACGCCGCATGTCCTGGTCTGCCATCCGTCGGTGGCCTCGGATTTCGCGGGCTTCCTGGCGAAGGCGCGGGCGCCGGGCCGCGGCCTCAGCTTCGGCACCAATGGCCAGGGCACCAGCCAGCACATGGGGCTGGAGCACCTGAAGATCCTGGCCGGGCTGAACGCCGAGCACGTGCCCTATCGCGGCGTGGCCCCCATGCTGGTGGATCTGCTGGCGGGGCGGGTGGACTACTCCATCGGCAACCTGCCGGACGTGCTGCCCGGGCTGCGCGATGGCCGCCTGGTCGCGCTGGGCATCGTGAACGCCACGCGCCACGCCATGCTGCCCGAGGTGCCCACCTGCGCGGAGCTGGGTTTCCCGCAGCTTCTCTCCGACACGTGGTATGGCGTGGTCATGCCCAAGGGCGCGGCGCCGGCGGTGCGTGAGGCGCTGTCCAACGCCTTCCTCACCTCCATCCGCCGGCCGGAGACGCAGGCGCGGCTTGGCGCCATCGGCATTGACGTGCTGGCGCAGGGGCCGGACGCGCTGCGGGACCGCATCCGCAGCGACACCGCCACCTATGCTGAGATCGTCCGCACCGCGAACCTGACCGCGGGCTGAGACAGGGCCGGCGCCCGGGCGGGCGCCGGCTTTTCCACGGCGTCAGGTCCCGATCACGCCGCCATCGTTCTTGGTGATGACGATGGTCGCCGAGCGCGGCAGCCGCCCCTCGCCATCCGGCCAAGTGCTGTTCACCCGGCCCGCGGCGAAGTCCGCCGCCGGGGTGGTGGCGCCGGGGTGCTGCACGTTCACGAACATGGTGCGGCGGTCCGGCGTGGTGACGACGCCCGTGATCTCCTGGCCGACAGGCCCGGTGAGGAAGCGGCGGATTTCGCCCGTCACGGGGTTGGCGCAGAGCATGGCATTGTTGCCGAAGGGCTCGAGCGGGCCGCGCAGCTGCTCGTTCTCGCCGATATCGGTCTGGATCCAGAGGCGCCGGTCCGCGTCGAACCAGAGCCCGTCGGGGCAGGCGAAGATGTTGTCCGCGGTCAGCGCCGCCTCGCCGGTCACGCGGCTGTCGCCCTCCGGCCCCGCGATCACGAAGAGGTCCCAGGCGAAGCGGGTGGCGGCGTGGTCGTCGCCCTCCTCGCGCCAGCGGACGATCTGGCCGAAGGCGTTGCGCGGGCGCGGGTTGGCGGCGTCCACCTGCGCCTCGGTGCGGCGGCTGTTGTTGGTCAGGGTGAAGTAGACGCGGCCATCCACCGGGTCCACCGCGCCCCATTCCGGCCGGTCCATCTTGGTGGCGCCCACCGTGTCGGCGGCCAGGCGCGTGTTGACCAGCACCTCGCCCTGGTCGGCGAAGCCGTTGGCGGCGGTCAGCGGGTCCTGGCCATGCACCAGCGGCAGCCATTCGCCGGTGCCGTCCGCGTTGAACTTCGCGACGTAGAGCGTGCCTTCGTCCAGCAGCGCGCCATTGGCGGTGGCGCGGTGGAAGGGCGCGCGGCTCACGAATTTGTAGATATACTCGAAGGTGCTGTCGTCGCCCGAATAGGCCACCACCGGCCTTCCCTCGGCCACCGGGCCGAACACCACGCCCTCATGCGCGAAGCGGCCCAGCGCGGTGCGCTTCACCGGCGTGCTGGCGGGGTCGAAGGGGTTGATTTCCACCACCCAGCCGAAGCCATTGGGCTCGTTGCGGTAGTCGGCGGTGGCGTCGGTCCCCTGGATGGTGGCGTTGAAGCGCAGGAACTCATCCGCCCCGCCCCGCGCCTGGTCCCAGTTGTAGCGGGCCTGCTGGGTCGGCACGCCATAGCGCGCCTGTTCGCGCGGCCGCTGTTCCGGCTGGGTGCGGTTTACGAAATAGCCGGCCCAGTTCTCCTCGCAGGTGAGGTAGGTGTTCCAGGGCGTCACGCCATGCGCGCAATTGTTGAGGGTGCCGCGGGTGCGGGTGCCGTCCGGGCTGTATTTCGTGCGCAGCAGGGCGTGGCCGCGCGCCGGGCCCGCGATCTCCATGGGCGCGCCGCCGGTGACGCGGCGGTTGCGCGGGTCCGCCACGACATTCCAGGCCCCATAGGTGCCGCGAGCCACGCGCACGACGGAGACGCCATGGGCGTTGATCTCCTTCAGCACCTCGTCGGGGTTGCGGGCGCCATCCTCCAGCGGCATGCGCCCCGCGCCGAGGCTGAGTCCGGCGGCGCGGGCATGCATGAAGCGCGGCTCCACATATTCGTGGTTCAGCACGAGCAGCCCCTCGGTGCTGCTGCCCTGGTCCGGCGCCTGCCCCTCGATCGGGAAGAAATGCATGCCGTCGTGGTGGGCGCCGATGGCGCGGCCCTGTTCCTCGCCCGACATCTCGACCAGGGGCCGGCCGGCGCTGCCATCCAGCATGGTGCCCTGCGGGATCAACACCTGCGCGGAATAGCCGGGCGGAAGGGTGACGCGGTCATGCACCGCAACGGGCACGGGTTGGAAGCCGATGGCGGGTTGCGGGCCGGTCACCGAGGCCTTGGCGGAACCGACAGGCAGGAAGCCCGTCATGAAGGCGGCCATGCCGCCTGCCATCCAGCCGCGGCGCGACATGCGCTGGGCGGCGATGTCGGTGAAGAAGGGGTTGGCGGAAGGGTTGGACAGCGGCTCGTCTCCCGCTTCGAGGTCTACAAGGGCGTCGTGCTGGGAGTGGATCATCGGGATGCCTCGTCCTGGCCCGGCGGCGGCAACGCGCCCCCGCCTCACGCCGTTGATCCATGCTCACCGTGACGGTTGGGCTGCGGGATCAGTGACGAATGCGTGATGATGTAGTTGCGGAAGGGGATGGCTTGGGTCGCGGCGCGCCCTGGGGCACGGTGGCGGCATGACCCATACCCTCATCGCCGATCTGGGGGGCACCAATGCCCGATTCGCCCTGGCCGAGGGCGGCCGGCATGGCCGCATCATCGCCCTGCGCGTGAAGGAGCATGACGGCCCCGCCCCGGCCATCCGCCAGGCGCTGCAACGCCTGGGGCATGACGGCCCGCTGGCCCGGCTCGTCTGCGCGCTGGCCGCGCCCATCGAGGCCGGGCCCATCCGCCTGACCAACGCGCCCTGGGTGCTGGACCGCGACGCTCTGCGCGAGGAACTCGGCATCGGCCAGGTGGATTTCCTGAACGACCTGGAGGCCACTGCCTGGTCCCTGCCCGCCCTCGCCGCCGAGGATCTCCGCACCCTCCATGCGGGCGAGGCCGTGCCCGGCGCGCCGCTCTTGGTGGTGGCACCGGGCACGGGCCTCGGCATGGCGGGGATGGCCGCGGGCCAGGCCATCGCCACCGAGGCCGGGCACAGCGCCTTCGCCCCCGGCGACGCGCTGGAGGATGCGCTGCTGGCCCATCTGCGCCCCAGCCATGGGCCGGTGTCGAACGAGGATTTGCTCTCCGGCAGCGGCCTGCCACGCCTCTACGCCGCGCTCGCCGAGATGCGTGGCGGCAAGCGCAGCCCGAAGAACGCCGCCACCATCGCCGATGCCGCCCGCGGCGGGGACATATTGGCGCAGGAGGCGGTGGGCGTGTTCTGGCGCGCGCTGGGCGGCTTCTGCGGCGATGCGGCGCTGCTGCTGGGCGCGCGCGGCGGCGTGTATCTCGCCGGCGGCGCGGCCCAGAAGCTGTTCGACCTGCTGCCGGTGGAGGCCTTCCTGAACCGCTTCCAGGACAAGCCCAAGATGCAGGCCTATCTCTCCCGCATCCCCGTGCATGTCATCATCCATGACCAGCCCGCGCTGATGGGGCTGGCACGGTATGTGGCGCGCCCTCAGTCGTAGGTGATGATGTTGGCCGCCACCTCGCGGTCATAGCCCCGGCTGGCGAGCAGGAGCTGGCGCGTATAGGCCTCGCGCGGTTCCTGGCGGCGCAGCGTGGCCACTTCCATTTCCTCGACGATGGCGCCGCGGTTCATCACCGCCAGCCGGTCGCACATATGCGCGATGACGGCGAGGTTGTGGGAAACGAGCAGCATGGTCAGGTTGTGCGCCCGCCGCAGCCGCCGCAGCAGGTTCAGGATTTCGGCCTGCACGCTCACATCCAGCGCGGAGGTCGGCTCATCCAGCAGCAGCACCTTGGGCTCCAGCATCAGCGCGCGCGCGATGGCCACGCGCTGCCGCTGCCCGCCCGAAAGCTGGTTCGGGTAGCGGAAGCGGAAGGCGGGGCCGAGGCCCACATCGGCCAGCGCACGCTCGACACGCGGGCCCACATCGCCGATGCCCTGAATTTCCAGCGGCTCGCTCAGCGCGCGGTCCACCGTGTGGCGCGGGTGCAGCGACGCATAGGGGTCCTGGAACACCATCTGCACCAGGCGCGGCAGGCGGCGGTCGCGCTGGCCGACGGAGACGCCGGCCACCGAAGCCTCGCCCGTCCAATGCGGGTTCAAGCCCGCCAGCACGCGCAGCGCGGTGGACTTGCCGCTGCCGCTTTCGCCCACCAGGCCGAAGCTCTCGCCCTCGGCCACGGAGAAATTCACGTCGCGCACCGCCCGCACCGCCTGCGCGCCATGCCCGAAGGTGACGTTGAGGTTCCGCACATGGATCATGCGGTCAGTCCTTCAGCCAGGCGGGGTCGCGCTTGAGCGTGGGCAGCTCGGCGCGGTCGTCATCGATGCGGGGCAGGCTGTCCAGCAGGCCCTGGGTGTAGGGGTGGGTGGCCTGGCGCAGGTCGCGCGCATGGCGTTCCTCCATCACCCGGCCGCCATACATGACCAGCACGCGGTCGCAGAAAGAGGACACGAGGTCGAGGTCATGGCTGATGAAGATCAGCCCCATGCCGCGCTTCGCCACCAGGTCATCCAGGATGGCCAGCACCTGCATCTGCACCGTGACGTCGAGCGCCGAGGTGGGTTCGTCCGCGATCAGCAGGTCCGGCTCCGGCGCCAGCATCATCGCGATCATGATGCGCTGGCCCATGCCGCCCGAGACCTCGTGCGGGTAGAGGTTGAAGACGCGCTCCGGATCGCGGATGCGGACCGCTTCCAGCATCTCCATGGCGCGGCGACGGGCGCCGGGGCCCTTGTCGCGCACGGCCTCCGCGATCTGCTCGCCCACGCGCATCACGGGGTTCAGCGAGTATTTCGGGTCCTGCATGACCAGCGAGATGCGGCTGCCGCGGAGCGCGCGCATTTCGCCCGGGCTGGCCGTCAGCAAGTCCTTCCCGTCGAAGCTGAGGCGCTTGGCCTCCAGCCGCGCATGGGGCGGCAGCAGGCGCAGGATCGAACGGCCGGTGACCGACTTGCCGGAACCGCTTTCGCCCACGATGCCCAGCCGCTCCCGCCCCAGGCTGAACGACACGCCCCGCACCGCCCGGAAGGGGCCGGTCGGTGTGGGGAAGGTGACACGGAGGTCCTCGACCTCCAGCAGCGGCTTGCTCATGACTTGCGCGGGTCCAGCACGTCGCGCAGCCCGTCGCCCAGCAGGTTGAAGGCGAGGCTGACCACGATGATGGCGATGCCCGGGATGGTGGCGACCCACCACTGGTCCAGCACATAGCGCCGCCCGGCCGAGATCATGGCACCCCATTCCGCCATGGGCGGCTGCGCGCCGAGGCCGAGGAAGCCCAGGCCGGCGGCCGTCAGGATGATGCCCGCCATGTCCAGCGTGACCCGCACCACCAGCGAGGCGACGCAGAGCGGCATGATGTAGGCCCAGAGGATGCGCGCCGTCCGCGCCCCCTGCATCCGCGCCACCGCGATGTAGTCGCTGTTGCGGATGGTGATGGTCTCGGCGCGGGCGATGCGCGCATAGGGCGGCCAGGCCGTGAGCGCGATGGCGATGATGGCGTTCTCGATGCCCGGCCCGAGCGCGGCGACGAAGGCCAGCGCCAGGATCAGGCTGGGGAAGGCCAGGAACACGTCGGTGAGGCGCATCAGCACCGCATCCACCCAGCCGCCGAGATATCCGGCCGCCGTGCCCACCAGCAGGCCGATGGGGGCCGCGATGGCCGCCACCAGCACCACGATCATCAACGTGATCCGCGCGCCATAGACGAGGCGCGAATAGGTGTCCCGCCCGAACTCATCGGTGCCGAGCCAGTTGCCCGGCGTGCCCGGCGGCAGCAGGCGCCGCGACAGGTCCTGGGCATAGGGGTCATGCGTCGCGATCCAGGGCGCGAAGGCAGCGACCACGATCAGCAGCAGCACGATCAGCAGGCCCAGCACGGCCAGCTTGTTCCGCTTGAACTGCAGCCAGCCGCGATAGAGCTGCCCCAGCCGCGCCTGGTTGCGCGAGGCGGGGGTGTCGGTGAGGAGTTGTGCGCGCCAGGTGCTCATCGCGCCCTCGGGTCCATGAGTTTGTAGAGCGCGTCCGACAGCAGGTTCAGCCCCACGAAGACGGCGCCCACCACCAGCGTGCCGCCCAGCACCGCGTTCATGTCGGCGGCCAGCAGCGCGGTGGTGAGGTAGCGGCCGAGGCCCGGCCAGGCGAAGACCGTCTCGGTCAGCACCGCGCCTTCCAGCAGCCGCGCATAGGACAGCGCGATCACGGTGATGAGCTGGACGGAGATGTTCTTCAGCGCATGCACCCAGATGATCCGCGCCTCGGACAGTCCCTTGGCGCGGGCGGTGATGACATATTCCTGGCTGAGCTGGTCCAGCATGAAGGACCGCGTCATGCGCGCGATGTAGGCGATGGAGAAATAGCCCAGCACCGCGGCCGGCAGCACCACATGGCTGACGGCGTTCCAGAACACCTCCCACTCGCCCGCGATGGCGGCGTCGATCAGGATCACACCCGTCACCGGGTCCACGATGCCCTCGAAGAAGACGCCGAGCCGCCCGGGGCCGGAGACCCAGCCCAGGATGCCGTAGAAGACCAGCAGCCCCATGATGCCCAGCCAGAAGATGGGCACGGAATAACCCACCAGGCCGATCACGCGGACCAATTGGTCCGGCCAGCGGTCCTGATACACCGCACCCGCGATGCCCATGGGCACGCCCAGCACCACGCCGATGATGGTGGCGATGGTGGCCAGCTCCAGCGTGGCCGGGAACACGCGGGCGATGTCGTCCAGCACCGGCCGGTTCGTCACCAGCGAGGTGCCGAAATCCCCCACCGCCATCTTCTGGACGTAGAGCCAGAATTGCATCCACAGCGGCTGGTCGAGGCCCAGCTCCGCGCGCACCGCCTCATAGACGTCGCGCGGCGCCTGGTCGCCCACCACGGCCAGCACCGGGTCGATCGGCACCACCCGGCCGATGAAGAAGGTGACGGCCAGCAGGCCCAGCAGCGTCAGCGCCACCTGGAGGACGAATTCGCCTCCCCGGCGGGCGCCTCGCAGCGCGCCGGCCCCGCCCATTGTGGCGCTCATGGAATCAGCCCTTGTTCGCGAGCCAATAGATGGCCGACAGCCCTGGCGAGCTGGCCATGTAGCCGCGCAGGTTGGAACGATGCGCCACCTGCACCTGCTGCTGCGCGAAGATCGCGAAGGGGGAGGTGTTCATGAACTCCTCCTGGATCTGGCGGTAGATGGCGGCGCGGGCATTCTGGTCGCGCTCGGTCATCGCGGATTCGGTGCGGCGGGTCAGCTCGGGAATGTCCCAGCCATTGCGCCAGGTGAGCTTGCCCGGGTTGTCCGTGCCCGGCGGGTTGCTGCTGAAGCTGTCCGCATTGTAGTGCGGGTCCGGATAGCCCAGGCCCCAGATGCCGATGAAGAGCTGGTGGTTCCGCGCGCGGAACTTGGCCAGCACCTGGGCGCCGGTGGCCGGCAGCACCTCCAGCCGCACGCCGCCGCGGGCCATGCTGGCCTGGAGCGTCTGCGCCACGTCCAGCGAGGGGAAGCTGTTGGCTGTATCAATGGTCAGCGCGATGCCGTTGGCGTGGCCGGCCTCGGCCAGCAGGCGGCGGGCGCGGTCGGGGTCATAGGTGTAGGGCCGCGTGTCCACCGCGCCCAGGATGGCGCGGGGGATGAAGCTCTGGTGCGGGAAGACCTGGCCCGGCAGCAGGTTGTTGGCAATGCCGTCATAATCCACGAGATACTTCAGCGCCTCGACGACCTTCGGGTTCTGCAGCAGCGGGAAGGTCAGGTTGGCGCTGAAATACTGGATGGTGCCGCGCGGAAACTCCGCGAGGGTGATGTTGGGCCGGCCGCGCAGCGCGGTGATGTCGGTCGGCGTCAGGTTGCGCGCCACGTCCACATCGCCGCGCTCCAGCAGCAGGCGCTGCGTCGCGGCCTCGGGCACATGGCGGACGATGACGCGCTGCAGGTTGGCGCGGCCACGCCACCACTGGTCGTTGCGCTCCAGCATATAGCTCTCATTGGGCTGGTAGCGCACGAGACGGTAGGCGCCGGACGCCGCGGAGTTGCGGTTCAGCCAGCTGTTGCCCATGTCGTCGCCGGCATTCTGCTGCACCAGCCGGCTGTCCAGCACAGAGGCGATGTTGGCCGTGAACAGGTTCTGGATCAGCGTGGGCGCATAGGCCTGGTTGAAGGTGACCTGCACCTCGAAATCGCCGGTCTGGCGGACGTTCTGCTCCACATTGTCGCGCGTCAGGCCCACGCTGCGGAACATGAAGGCGGGCGTGCGGTTGATCATCAGCGGGCGGCGCAGCGAATAGACCACGTCGGCCGCCGTCAGCGCGTTGCCCGAATGGAAGCGCACGCCCTGGCGGATGCGGAAGGTGTAGGTCTTGCCGTCCTCGCTGACGGTGAAGCTCTCGGCGATGCCGGGCTGCAGCTCGGCCGTGTCCTTGGTCGGGTCCAGGACGAAGAGCTGGTCATAGACGTTCTTCAGCAGGTCGCTGCCCGTCACCTCGAAGGAGTGGTGCGGGTCCAGCGCCACCAGATCGTCAATCTGGGCCGCGATCACCAGCGCGGTGCGCGGCGTCTGGGCCTGCGCCTCCCGCGTGCCGGGCATGGCGGCGGCGGCCAGGGCGGCGCCACCGGCGGTGAGAAGGGCGCGCTTGGGAAGGCTCGGCATCATGGGCTCGCGTCCGTCATGGAGGGATGTCCATGACAATCCGCATAACTTGGCCCCCAGCGTCAAGCGTCGCCGTCGGCCCCCTTTGCCGGCACGCCTTCCAGGGCGTGGCTGCCGGAACGGTAGCGGTGGGTGGAAGCGCCGAAGGCCACCAGCGTGCCCCCCTCGTCCCGCACCTCGCCGCGGGCGAAGAAGACGTTGCGCCCGGCCGTGACCAGCCGCCCCTCCGCGATCAGGGGCACGCCCAGCCGCCCCTGCCCGGTGAAGCGGGTGTCGAGGTCGAGCGTCACGGCATGGCGCTTGCGCCCCGGGGCGGGGCAGAACAGGCCTGCGAAGGCATTGGCCTGGTCCAGCAGGGCCAGCATCACCCCGCCATGCACGATGCCGGAGCGGTTGCCGTGCATGGGGCCGGGGATGCAGCGCAGCCGTGCCAGCCCCTCCTCCCAGAGAATGATCTCGATGCCGAGCAGGTCATGGAAGGGCGAATGCGCCTGGGCGCGGAAATGTTCGGGCAGGTCCATGGCCGGAAGGGGAGGGGCGGCCTGCCCTTCCGTCAAGTGATGGTCAGTTCCTGGAGGGCGGCGTCCAGCTCCGCGAAGCTCGGCATGTGTTGGGTGGGAGCGACCTTGCGGCCCGTCTCCACCGAGATCTGCGGGGCATTGCCGTGCAGGTGGGCGACGATGACGGCGCGGATCACCTCGTAATAGTAGGACTCCTCTTCGACCACGCCCTTCAGCCGCGAGGCCATGGGGCCGGTCAGGCCATAGGCCAGCAGCACGCCCAGGAAGGTGCCGACCAGCGCGCCACCGATCATCTTGCCCAGCACCGCGGGCGGCTGGTCAATGGAGGCCATGGTCTTGATGACGCCCAGCACGGCCGCGACGATCCCCAGCGCCGGGAAGGCATCGGCCACGCTCTGGAGCGCGTGGGAGGAGTGCAGCTCCTCCTCTTTGATCTTCTTGAGCTCCCGCGACATGGTGTCCTCGATCTGGTGCGGGTCATCGGCATTCATGCCCACCATGCGGAGGTAGTCGCAGATCAGGTCGGTGGCATGGTGGTCGGCCAGGATGCGCGGAAACTTGGCGAAAGCGGCGCTTTCGCTGGGCTTCTCGATATGCGGCTCCAGCGCCATCGCGCCCTTGGTCTGGGCCAGCCGCACGAAGAAGTAGAGAAGCGAAAGCAGGTCCGTGTAGTCCTGCTTCTTGAATTTGCCGCCCTTGATGATCTTCCCGATGCCGCCCAGCGTGTGCTTCACGTCGTGCATCGAGTTGGCCATCAGAAACGAACCGACGGCGGCGC
This sequence comes from Roseococcus microcysteis, assembly GCF_014764365.1. Classification (NCBI taxonomy): domain Bacteria; kingdom Pseudomonadati; phylum Pseudomonadota; class Alphaproteobacteria; order Acetobacterales; family Roseomonadaceae; genus Roseococcus; species Roseococcus microcysteis. The sequence goes on along the minus strand of NZ_CP061718.1, from coordinate 2,804,827 downwards.
CGCCGATCATCATCATCTCGAAGGGCAGCGCCTTGATGATGATGTCGAACTTCCCGCCAGCGATCAGATATCCGCCGAACACCATGATGAGCAGGAAGATGAAGCCACCGATCGTGGTCATCGCGGCATCTCCGCCTGGCGCAGGAGGGTGATGGACACGCGGCGGTTGCCCGCCGCACGGGGGTCCTCGGGGAGCAGGGGCTCGCGGTCGGCCATGCCGATCACGCCGCGCAGCCGCGTCTCGGCCACGCCGCCCTCCGTCAGCAGGCGGCGCGTGGCGTTGGCGCGGTCCGCCGAAAGGTCCCAGTTGGTGCGGGTGCCGCCGCGGAAGGGCGTGCTGTCGGTGTGGCCCGTCACGGTCAGCGGGTTGGGCAGGCCCGCCACCGCTTCCGCCACGGCCCGGATGGCGCGGCGCGTACGCTCATTGGGCACGGCGCCGCCGGTGCCGAACATGGGCGTGCCGTCGCTCTCCAGCATCTGGATTCGCAGCCCCTCGGGCACGATCTCGACCAGCATCTGCCGCGCCAGCTCCGCCAGCGCCGGGTCGGCGGTGAAGGCGGCGCGCAGGGCGTCGGCGGCCTCCTCCAGCGTCACCTGCTCGGCCTCCACGGCGGCGATCTGGCGTTCGCGCGCGGCGGCGGCGGCCTCGCCCATCGCGCGGTCGCTGCCGGGCGTGCCCAGTTCGGTGATGGGGCCGGCGCCGGGTTCGGCCGTGCCCTCGATCCGCCCGGCCTCGCCCTCCGCCACGCGGCGTGGGGGCGCGCTGTTCTCCTCGCCGGGCGGGGCGTTGGGGTTGGACTGGTCGGCGATGGGAGGGATGACCTCCTCCTGGTCCTCATCGGCGTCGGACTGGGTGGGGCGGGGCCCGCGCTCGATGCGGACGGAGCCCGTATCGGCGGTCATCTGGCCCACGCTGTGCGGCGTCATGCCGCCGAAGGGTTGGCCGATGCCCGATTGCCCGGTGGCCAGGGCATTGGAGGGGTTGAAGAAATCCGCGAGGCCGCGGCGCTGTTCCTCGGTGGTCGCGTTCAGCAGCCACATCAGCAGAAAGAAGGCCATCATGGCGGTCACGAAATCGGCGTAGGCGACCTTCCAGGCGCCGCCATGGTGTCCATGGCCGCCTTCCTCGATCTTCTTGATGACGATCGTGCCGCCCTTGTCCTTGCCGCGCTTGGCCAAGATGATCCCCGTCCGCGGCCTTCTGCCGCGCGGGCATCCTGCCGCCGGGCGGTTAAGGGGCCGTGAATCCCGGGCCCAACAGCGCCAGCAGCTTTTTCATGGCGCTGGGCAGGTGGCGGGGGGCCTCCTCCAGCGGCAGGCTCTCGGCGCCTTCCGGCAGGCGGGACGCGCGGGCGGCCCAGAGCGTCATGGTCAGGTCGCGGTGGGTGAAGCCATGGCGCGCCTCGCCCGGCAGGGGGCGCCAGTTCACCCCGGCCAGGGGGACGTGCGGCGAGGCTTCCTCGGCGGTCCAGGGGGTGGCGCGCCAGGGCGTGCCGGGCAGGGCCAGCATGCCGCCCAGAAGCCCGCTTTCCGGCCGGCGTTGCAGCAGCAGGCGGCCTTCCCCGTCCAGCAGCGCGAAGTGCACGCCATGCAGTTCCGTCCGCGCGGCTTTCGGCGCCTTGCGCGGCAGGCTGGATGCGAGACCCAGCGCGAAGCCCCGGCAGGCCTCGCGCCAAGGGCAGAGCGCGCAGGCGGGATTGCGGGGGGTGCAGATGGTGGCGCCCAGGTCGAACAGGGCCTGGGCGAAATCGCCCGGCCGGGCGCGCATGGCCGGCTGGGCGGTGAAAAGCTGGCCCAGCCGCGCCAGCTCCGCCCGCGCGCCCGGCAGCGGCGCCTCCACCGCATGCAGCCGGGCCACCACGCGCTCCACATTGCCATCCATCGGCACCACGGGCGCGCCCAGCGCGATCGCGCCGATGGCGGCCGCCGTGTAGGGGCCGATGCCGGGCAGGGCGCGCCAGCCCTCCACCGTATCGGGCGTCCCGCCCGCCATGATGGCGCGCGCCGCCGCGTGCAGGTTGCGGGCGCGGGCGTAATAGCCCAGGCCCGCCCATTCCTCCGCCAGCTCCGCCCATTCCGCCCGGGCCAGCGCCGCCACATCGGGGAAGCGCGCCAGGAAGCGGGCATAGCGTGGCCCCACCGCGGCCACCGTGGTCTGTTGCAGCATGACCTCGCTGATCCAAATGCGGTAAGGGTCGGCCGTGCCGCGCCAGGGCAGGCGGCGGGCACCACGGTCATACCAATCCAGCAGGTCCTGGGCGGAGGCTTTCATCATGACGAAGAAGGAGGGGGCGCCGGCGCCGCTGTCCAGCCCGGCCCCCGCCTGGCGCGGCCCGCATGAGCTGGGGGCGCTGATCCCGCGCCTGGCGCGCCCGGCCTTCCGCCGCCGCAGCGCGGCCGCCGCGCAGATCATCGCCGACTGGCCGGCCATCATGGGGCCCGAGCTGGCCGCGATGGCCGAGCCGCTGAAGCTGTCCGCGGGCACGCTGACGTTGGCCTGCACCGGGCCGGCGGCCATGGAGCTCAGCCTGTTGGGGCCGGTGGTGATGGACCGGGTGAACGCCCATCTGGGCCGGGTGGCGGTCAGCCGCCTGTCCTTCCGCCAGCGCGCCCCGCGCGCCCTGCCCGTCCGCAAACCCGTGCCCCCGCCGGCCGAACTGCCCCACGACACCGCCGCGCGGCTCGACGCCCTGCCGGAGGGCGAGTTGCGCGCGGCGCTGGAGCGCATGGCGCAGGGTGTCTTTGCCAAAGGGTGACGAGCGGGCGCCGCCGAGCCCAGGTCAGGTGGGCGGTCCCGTCCACCTTGCCCGCAGCAGCCGCCAAGGCCGGCCGTCAATGGCGGCAAGGCCAAGGCCAATCAGCGCCATGCCCGCGAGATGCGGCCCCTCCAGCCGCTCGCCCAGGAACAGGGAGCCGAGAAGAATCGCGCTGACCGGAATAAGGAAGGTCACCAGGGAAATGCTGGTCGCCCCCGCCACCGCCAGCACGCGGAAGAAGAGGACGTAGGCAAGCGCCGTGCTGGCAAGGGCGAGGGCCAGCAGCGCCGTCCAGGTGGCTCCGCCCGGGGCCGGCAGCGTCCAGGGCGCGTCCACAAGCAGGACGACCGGCAGGGCCAGCAGCGTGCTGGCTGAGAGCTGACCGCAAGCCGCGACGAGCGGATCCAGGCCCAGGGTGCGGAAGCGGCGTCCCCACACGCCGGCGAAGGCGTAGGAGAGCGCGGCCCCAAGCACCGCCAGCTCACCCCACGCCGCCCCATCCCGGCCGAGTGATCCCACCGCACCGGGACCGATCATCACGGCAACGCCGGCAATGCCGAGCAGCACACCCGCGAGCCGCCCCCCGCTCGCCTTCTCGTCACGCGTGAGGAGGTGGGCGACGACGATGGTGAACAGCGGGGTGGTGGCGTTGAGGATGGAGGCGACGCCACTGGCGATGCGCGTCTGCCCCCAGAAGATGAGCGCGAAGGGGATGAGGTTGTTCAGCACCCCCATGACGGCAAAGGCGAGCAGCGCCTCCCGCGTGAGGGGCATGCGCCGCCCCGACAGAAGCACCACGACATGCAGCGCGAGCGCGGCCAGGGCGACACGGCCCAGGACGAGGGTAAGCGGCGGCAGCTCGGCGACCGCGATCTTGGCGAAGAAGAACGACCCGCCCCAGAGGATGGAGAGGCCGAGAAGCAAGCCCCACTCCGCGGGGCCCATCGGTTTTGCGTTCACATCGCGCATGCGGTGTGGGATAGCGTCACGCCGTGCCCACCCGCTCGCCGGAAACGGACTCCGTCCTCCCCCTCGACGACGCCGAATGCGAGCGCGCCTGGCTGGCGCGCGACCCGGCCTATGATGGGCGGTTCTTCATCCTGGTGCGGACGACCGGCGTCTACTGCCGGCCCGTCTGCCCGGTGCGCCTGCCTCTGCGAAAGAATGTGCGTTTCGCGGCCTCCGCGGCGGCGGCCGAGGCCGCAGGCTACCGCCCCTGCCTCCGCTGCCGTCCCGAGACGGCGCCCTTCTGCGCGGCCTGGAACGGCTCGGCCACGACGGTCGCACGCGCCCTGCGGCTGATCGAGCAGGGGGCGCTGGATGGCGAGGGCGCCACGGTGGGGGCGCTCGCCACCCGCCTCGGCGTGGGCGGGCGGCACCTCGCCCGATTGTTCGCCCGCCATGTCGGCGCTTCGCCCACGCAGGCCGCCCGCACGGCCCGGCTCCGCCGCGCGCAGCGATTGCTCGACACCACGGCGCTGCCCATGACGGACATCGCGGCGCAAGCGGGGTTCGGCAGCCTGCGGCGCTTCAACGCCGCCTTCGCGGCCGCCTACCGCCGGCCGCCCAGTGCCGTCCGGCTGCGGGGGCCGGTCGTCGAGGGTTAATGTAGCATTCTGTCTCACCCCGCGCCGACGCTTTGTGCCCCGGCGCGGCGGCGGGTAAACTCCGCCCAAAGCATCAGGAGACCTGGTTCCATGCGGATTTCGCGTCGTCATCTGGGCGTGCTGGGCGGCGGCGTCCTCGCCACGCCCGCCTTCGCCCAAACCCCCGCCCCCACCGACCCGCGCCTCGCCGAGCGCAGCACGGGCCAGGCCAACGCCCCCGTGGTGGTGCAGGAATTCTTCTCCCTCACCTGCGGGCATTGCGCGAATTTCCACAACGACGTCTGGCCCCAGGCGCGCCGCCAGCTGGTCGAGACGGGGCAGGTCCGCATGGTCTGGCGTGACTTCCCGCTGGACGGCATCGCCCTGCTGGCCTCGGCCGTGGCCCGCGCCATGCCGGCCGAGCGGTATGAGGCCTTCCTGACGGCCCTTTTCCAGACCCAGTCCCGCTGGGCCTTCGCCCAGGGCCGCCAGGCGGAGGAGCTGGCGCGCGTCGCCGCCCTGGCCGGCATGGACCGCGAGGCCTTCAACGCCGTCGCCGCGGACCAGGACTTCCATCGCGGCATCCTGTCCCAGCGCCTGGCGGCGGAGCAGCAATACCAGATCCGCGCCACGCCCAGCTTCACCTTCAACGGGCGGCTGCACACGGGCGGGCTGTCCTTCGCGGAGTTCGAACGGCAGGTCCGCAGCGCCCCGCGCACGTGAGCGAGACCACGCCTGAAGCGGCCGAGCCGGAAGCGGTGGAGGAGGGGCGGCGCCGCCTCTCCGCCACCCTCACCGGCATCTCCATCGCCGGGTTCAAGAGCTTCGCCGAGCCCGTGCAGGTCCCCGTCCTGCCCGGGCTGACGGGCATCGTGGGCCCCAATGGCTGCGGCAAGTCCAACGTGGTCGAGGCGCTGCGCTGGGCCATGGGCGAGAGCAATGCGCGGTCCTTGCGCGGCGGCGAGATGGACGACGTCATCTTCGCCGGCACCGCGACCCGCCCCGCCCGCAACCTCGCGGAAGTGGTGCTGCGGCTGGAGGATGCGCTGGGTGTCGCCCCGCCGCCCATGGACCGCGCGGCCGAGCTGGAGGTGATCCGCCGCATCGAGCGTGGCTCGGGCAGTTCCTACCGCATCAATGGGCGTGAGGTGCGGGCGCGGGACGTGAACACGATGTTCGCGGACCTCGCCTCCGGCCCGCGTGCCTCCGGCATGGTCAGCCAGGGGCGGGTGGCGCTGCTGATCGGCGCCAAGCCGGAGGAACGGCGCTCGGTGCTGGAGGAGGCCGCGGGCATCGCCGGCCTGCGCGCCCGCCGGCACGAGGCGGAATTGAAGCTGCGGCAGGCGGAGAACAACCTCGCCCGCAGCGAGGATCTGTTGGGCAGCCTGACCACCCAGCAGGAATCCCTGAAGAAACAGGCGCGGCAGGCGGCGCGCTACCGCAACTTGTCCGGGCTGGTGCGCGATGCGGAGGGGGATTGGTTCGCCCTTCTTGTCGCCCGCGCCGAGGCCGCAATCCAGCAGGCCAGCGCCGCGCTGGAGGAGCGCGGCGATGCCCTGCGCCGGGCCGAGGCCGAGGCCGCCCAGGCGACCCGCGCCGCCGAGACGCTTTCCGCCGCCGTCGAGGCGCCCCGCGCCGAGGAAGGCCTGACCCGCACGCTGCTGGAACGCCGACGCGTGGAGGCCGAAAACCTCGCCGCCGAATCCGCCCGTGCGGCCGAGGCGCTGCGCGAGGCGGAGGCGAACCTCGCCCAGCTTCGCGCCGACGTGGCCGATGCGGAAAAGCTGGAAGAGGACGCCCGGGCCGCAGAGACGCGCGCCGGGCGCGAGGCCGCGGGGCTGGCCGGCGCCGAGGGGCAGTTGCCCGCCCGCATCGCGGAGGCGGAAGCGGGTGCGGACGCCTTCGCCGCCGAGGTCGCCACCACCGAGGCCCGCCTGCAGGAGGCGACGGAGGCGGCGGCGCAACTGGCTGCGCGGGCCAACCAGCTCGCCTCCGAACTGAACTTCGCGGAGCAGCGGGCGCGGCGCCTGCAGGAGCAGCGCGCCCAACTGGAGGCCCAGCGGAAGGCCGCCGAGGCGCAATCCGTCCCTGAACCCGTCCGCGCCGCCGCCGCCGAGGCGCTGTCCGCCGCCGAAACCGCCTTGGCCGAGGCCCGCGCCGCGCTGGACGCCGCCGAACGCGCCCGCCGCCACGCCGCCGAACAGGCCGCCGAAGCGAGCCGCGCCGCCCGCGCCGCCGAGATCGAGCGCGCCGCCGCCGAACGCGCCCGCGCCGCCGCCGCCAGCCGCGCCCAATCCGCCCGCGGGCGAGACGAGGCGGCCAGGGGGGAGCAGGCGCGCCTCGCCGCCGCCCGCCCCGATGCGGCCGAGGCCGCCCAGGCGCGCGAGGCCGCCGATGCCGCCGCCGCGAAGCTGCGCGACGCCGAGGCCACCCTGGCCCAAGCCCTGCCCGCCCGCGAGGCCGCCACCCGCCGCGCCACCGAGGCGCGCGCCGCCGAAACCGCCGCGCTGGCCGCCGAATCCCGCCTGAAGGCCGAGTTGCAGGGGCTGGAGGCCGCCACGGGCGATGCCGCCGAGGCCAACCCCATCGCCCGGACCCTGCGCGTGCCGGCCGGGCTGGAAGCCGCGCTGGGCGCCGCGCTGGGCGAAGGCCTGGAGGGTGGGCGCGGCAGCGGGCGCAGCCGCTTCTGGCGCGCGCTGCCGCCGCTGGCCGAGGCGCCGCCGCTGCCGGCCGGGATCACCTCCCTCGCCTCGCTGGTCGAGGCACCGCCGGAACTGGCCCGTGCGCTGTCGCAGATCGGGCTGGCGGAGGATGGCGCGCCACACCAGACGGCGCTGCGCCCGGGCCAGGCCCTGGTCTCGCGCGGCGGGGCGTTGTGGCGCTGGGATGGGTATGTGCTGGCGCCGGGTGGGGCCCAGGCCGGGGCCGCGCGGCTCCAGGCGCTGGCCCGGCTGCGCCAGGCCGAGGCGAAGCTGGCCGATGCCGCGCCCCTGGCCCGCGCCGCCGAAACGGCCCGCGCCGAGGCTGTCGCCGCCGACCGCGCCGCGCAATCCGCCGAGGAAACCGCCCGCCGCGCCCGAAATGTCGCCGAGGCCCAGGCGCGCGAGGCCGAGACCCGCGCCGCCCGCCTGGCCGCCAACCTCGACGCCGCCGAACGCCGCCTCGCGGAAACCGCCGCCCAGGCCGGCCGGGCCAAGGCCGAGCGCGACGAAGCCGAAGCCGCCCTGCGCGAGGCCGAAGCCGCGCTGGCCGCCCTGCCCGCCCCGCGCGGCGCCGCGGAGGAAGCCGCCGCCGCCACCCGCGCCGAGGCCGCCGAACAGGCCGCCCGCCGCGCCCGCGCGGCTGCCGAAGGCGAATTGGCCAGCCGCCGCACCGAATTGCAGCGCCTGACCGAACGCCAGGCCGCCGCCGCCGCGCAGCTCGCCGCGCTGGCCCCACAGGAGGAACGGCTGGGCGCGGAACTGGCCGAGGCGGAGGCCGCGCTCGCCACCGCCCGCGCCGCCCGCGCCGTCCTGCCGGATCTGGCTGAGGCGCGCGCGGCGGTGGAGACGGCGCGGCTGGCGCTGTCGGAGGTGCGCGGCCGTGAGGCGGAGGCGCGGGGCCGCGCGGCCGGGCTGCGGGCCGAACGCGAAGGCTTGGCCGCGAGGCGCGAAGCCGCGCTGGCCGAACGCGCCGCCTGGGCGCAGCGCCTGTCCGAGGCCACCACCCGCCGCGAGGCCCTGACCGCCCGCGTGGCCGAGGCCTCCGCGCGGCGCGAGGCGCTGGCCCGCCGCCCCGAAGAGGCGGCGCGGCTGACGGAGGAGGCCGCCATGCGCCTCACCGCCGCCGAATCCGCCCATGCGGCGGCGGTGGCGGCGCTGGAGACGGCCTCCACCCGCGCCCGCACAGCGGAGGAGACGCGGCGCGCGGCCGATGCCGCGCTGGCTTCCGCGCGCGAGGCCGCACTGCGGGCCGAGGCGGCGCGCGAGGCCGCTTTGCGCGCCGGTGCCGCGCTGGCCGAGCGCATCACCGAACGGCTGGGCGAGGAGCCCGCCTTGCCCGAGCCTCCCGAGGACCTCTCCGACGCTGCCGAGGACCGCGCCCGCCGCAAGGCCGAGCGCCTGGCGCGCGAACGGGAGGAGATGGGGCCGGTGAACCTCCGCGCCGAGGTGGAGTTGGAGGAGCTGGAGACCCGCATCGCCACCCTGCTGCGCGAGCGGGAGGAGATCGGCGCCGCCATCGCGAAGCTGCGCGGATCGATCGGCCATCTGAACCGCGAGGCGCGGGAGCGGCTGCGCGCCACCTTCGACCAGGTGGACCGGGAGTTCCGCGCGCTGTTCACGCGGCTGTTCGGCGGCGGGCGGGCGCATCTGGCGCTGGTGGGCAGCGAGGACCCGCTGGAAGGCGGCCTCGAGATCTATGCGGAGCCGCCGGGTAAGAAGCTGTCCGCGCTGTCGCTGCTGTCGGGCGGGGAGCAGGCGCTGACGGCGCTTTCCTTGATCTTCGCCGTGTTCCGCTGCCACCCCGCGCCCGTCTGCGTGCTGGACGAGGTGGATGCGCCGCTGGACGACGCGAATGTGGAGCGGCTGTGCGATTTGCTGGACGTGATGTCCCGCCCGCCCGAGGTGGATGGCGACGCGGCGGATGGCGAGACGCGGGTGGCGGGGGGGACGCGCTTCCTCATCATCACCCACCACGCGCTGACCATGGCGCGGATGCACCGGCTGTTCGGCGTGACGATGCAGGAGCGCGGGGTGTCGCGGCTGTTGAGCGTGGATTTGGGCGAGGCGGTGGCGATGGCGGAGGGGTGAAGCCGGCCAGTAGGTTGGAGCGGGCGATGGGAATCGAACCCACGACATTCAGCTTGGGAAGCTGACGTTCTACCTCTGAACTACGCCCGCGCCTGGGGCACATGGATACCGGAGCAACCGCGCCCACTCAAGCCCTTCGCAGACGCGGGTCATACAGCCACTTCCGCACCTTCCGCGCGCGCACCCCCGCCGCCCCGGCATGGCGCGGGTTCAGCAGCAGGTTCCACTCCTCCGGCACGACCACCGAGGGCACCAGCAGCAGCGCGCTCGCCCCGCCGGCCAGCCATTCCCCGCCCAGGCGCTCACTGGTGGCGCTGGCGGGCTCCGCATCCCAGCCCACGGGCAGGCTTTCCGGCGTCTCGCGCCGCGCGGCCTTCCACAGCGCGTCGGGAATGGTCAGTTCCACCAGATAGCGGTTCAGCGGCAGCCCGCCCGCGTTCAGGTGCACCACCGTCTCCAGGCAGGCCAGCGCCCGGCTCATGGACGCATAGACCACCGCCTGCCCCGGCGGGTTCCACCGGCCACCCGTGGCCTCGGCCCCGGCGCCCGAAAGGTCATCCGCCGCCCAGCCCCGCGTGTCGCTGGCGATGCGCCAGGCGGTGACACTCACGCGTAGGCGCCGCTGATGGCCTTCGCGAGGGTGTCGGAAACCAGGCGCTGCCCCTCCATGGTGTTGAGGAAATCCAGCGGGCGGGCATGGCCGAGCGCGGGCAGCGGCTCCTGCAGCCAGCGCGCCAGCCAGGCGCGGGCGTCGAAGCCCTCGGGCGCGCCGGCTTCCAGCACCATGGATTCCACCTGGCCCACCAGCCGGGCCAGGCCCAGCACGCGCTCGCTCTCGGCGGGGGAGAGGGTGCCGCGCTCCTTCACCTTGCGGTTGAAGGTGGCGATGGCGAGGTCCAGCGCCTTGAGGGTGGCGTTGCGGCCCAGCTCCGGCAGGTCGAGCCATTCCTTGGCCGTGGTCGCCGGCACGCCCGCGCGGATGCGGCCGATGCGCGCCGTGACGGGCGCGTCATAGATCGCGGCGTAGCTGGCGTGGGACATGGCGCAACTCCTTTGAGCAATGTTTATGCTCAAATGGGCAGAAGGGTCCAGAAAAACCAGCCCTCACACATCCAGGCGCAATTGCCGCGCGGCCTTGGCGGTGCGGGCTGCGAATTTGGCGCGTTCGCTGGCGGGGTCGTCCTGGCCGAAGCGGCGCGCGCGGCTGCCATGCTTCGCGTAGACGCGGCGGGCGGCGGCGTCGAAGCCCGCGGTGGCGCGCAGGGACGTCAGCCGCTCGCGCGCCGCGCGCATGGCGGCGGTGACGTCCACCACCGGCGGGGGGTAGCCCTGCGGCGGCGCGTCCAGCTTCCAGGGCATGTGGCGCAGGGCGGGCGGCAGATGCGCCACCTCCGGCACCCAGCGGGCGATGAATTCCGCCTCCGGGTCCTGGTCCAGCCCCTGCTTCACGGGGTTGTAGATGCGTGGCGTGTTGATGCCCGTGGCGCCGGACTGCATCTGCACCTGGGGCCAATGGATGCCCGGCTCGTAATCCGTGAAGAGGCGGGCCAGCCGCGCGCCGCTCGCCGCCCAGTCCAGGTTCAGATGGTAGCTGGCGACGGCCTGGACCATCGCGCGCATCCGGAAATTTAGCCAGCCGGTGGCGATCAGGCTGCGCATGCAGGCATCGAGGAAGGGCAGGCCGGTGCGGCCCTCGGCCCAGGCCAGCAGGAGGGGGTCGTCCGGGGCGGTGGGGCGGCGGGCGGCCTCGGCGGCGGGGTGGGCGGCACGGCGTTCGAGTTCGGGCTCGCTCTCCAGCTTCTGGATGAAATGGCAATGCCAGTGCAGCCGCGACGCCAGGGATTGCGCGGCGCCCAACGGGATGGGGCGTTCGCGCGGGTCCATGGCGGCCAGTTCCGCCTGGGCGGTGGCGAGGCGCTGCATCGCCTCCCGCATCGAGACGCTGCCCATGGCCAGATGCGGCGACAGGCGCGAACAGGCGCGCGGGGCCGTGCGGGGGGAGGACATGCCGCGCCGGTAATCCGCTCCGCGCCCGGCGAGGAAGCTTTCCAACAGGGACCAGGCGGCGGCGCGCCCGGCGGGCTGTGGGCGGAGCAGCCCGTCCTCGGGGTTCCAGGCGCGGGGCTGGTCGGGGATGGCGCCCTCCGCCACCTCCGGCACCGGAACCAGCCCTTGCGGCACGGGAATCAGCGGCGCCGCATGGTGCGCGGCGGCGCGGGCGGCCCAGCGGTCACGGTCCTGCAGGCGGCGGAAGACGGCGAATTGCCGGTGCTCGGTCCAGGGAATGCCATGGGCGCGGCAGAAGCGGCCCACGGCGCGGTCGCGCGCATAGGTCCAGAGGTTGCCCGTCTCCTCATGGCTGTGCAGGGCGCGGATGCCGTGGCGGGCATGGAGGTCGGCCAGCACCTCCACCACATCGCCCACCCGAACCACCAGCGGCACGCCGATTCCGGCCAGCGCGGCGCGCAGGTCATGCAGAGCCTCGCGCGTAAAGCGCCATTGCCGGGGGGAGGCATCCTCGCCGCGCCAATAGGCCGGCTCCACCACATACAGCGGCAACACCGGCCCGCGCGCGGCGGCCAGCGCCGCGTGGTCCGCCACGCGCAGATCCCGCTTGAACCAGACCACTTCGATCATGACGCTGGCTCGATCATCACGCCCGGACATGTCAGCTTGCGGCCGGATCGCAAGAGGAGGCACGCCATGGAAGTCCGCTGGGAGAAGCTCACCGGCCCCGAACTGAAGGCCCGCGCGGCGGAGGGTGCGCTGCCCATCCTGCCCATCGGCAGCCTGGAGCAGCACGGGCCGCATCTGCCCGTCTGGACGGACAGCTTCATCGCGCACCAGGTCGCGGTCGCGGCGGCCGAGAGTGCGACGGATGTGCCCGCGTTGGTGCTGCCGCCGCTCTGGACCGGGCTTTCCGAACACCATCTGCCCTTCGGCGGGACCATCACGCTCGATTATCCCACCTTCCACGCCGTGCTGCGCTGCGTGGTCCGCAGCCTGAAGGCCCAGGGCTTCCAGCGGCTGCTGATCCTGAACGGCCATGGCGGCAATATCGAACCGCTGGGCGTCTCGGTGCGGGAACTGGCGCATGAATTCGGCATGCCCGTGGTCACCACCACCTGGCCCCAGGCGGCGCCGGCCGAGATCGCCGCCATCCTCACCACCCAGCCGCGCATCATGCACGCCTGTGAGGGCGAGACGGCGCTGTGGATGGCGCTGGACCCCGCCCAGGTGCGGATGGACCGGCTGGAGGAAGCGGCCGGCGCCAACAATGAGGGCGTGCAGGCCCCGCCCGGCTTCTCGCGCTTCTATTCCTTCGCCGAACGCGCCCCGCGCACCGGTGTGCGCGGCGACCCGCGCGCCGCCACGGCCGAGAAGGGGAAGGCCATGATGGAGGCCCTGGCGGCCCGGATCGCCGCCGCCATGCGCGACCCCGTGCTCTGGACGATGCCTGAGCCCGTCTGGAAACCTTCCCAAGAATGAAACGTGGCCGTCATCTCTGCCTTGCGCTGTGGCACGGGGCGGGTTAACCCCCCATTCCACCAGAAGGCGCCCGCGCCACGATGTCCAGCTTGGGAATGTCCGAAGGCGATCGCGCCCACCCCCGCGCCGCGCTTGATGCCGCTTCCGTCCGCGATGCCTATCGCCGATGGGCCGGCATCTATGACGTGGTGTTCGGTGGCGTCTCCGCGCCTGGCCGCCGACGCGCCGTCGCCGCCGTCAACCGCCTGTCCCAGACGGCGGGGCGGCGGGTGCTGGAAGTCGGCGTGGGCACGGGCCTCGCCCTGCCGCACTACAAGCCGGAGCTGGAGGTGGTCGGCATCGACCTCTCGCGCGACATGCTGCTGAAGGCGCAGAAGCGCGTGGCGGAGGAGAAGCTCTCCGCCGTCCATGGGTTGATGGAGATGGACGCGGAGTCCATGGCCTTCGCCGATGACAGCTTCGACATCGCGGTGGCCATGTACACGGCCTCGGTGGTGCCGGACGCGAAGAAGCTGTTCGCCGAGATGTCGCGCGTGGTGCGGCCCGGCGGGCAGCTGCTCTTCGTGAACCACTTCGCCGCCGATGACGGGTTCCGCTGGTGGCTGGAGCGCACCACCTCCCCGCTGGCGCGCATCCTGGGCTGGCACCCGGACTTCAAGCTCTCCGACATCTTCACGCCGGAGACGCAGATCGAACGGATGGAGGCCTGCCCCCCCATCGCGCTCTTCACCCTGGTGGAAGTCCGCAACGAGGGCTGACCGCCCCCCGCCCGCTACAGGTAGCGGGACGTCAGGTGTTCGGTGAAATCGGCGGGGTCGAGCGGCTTGCCCGTGGCGGCCCGCAGCAGGTCCTGGAAGCCCAGGCGCGCGCCATGGGCATGCACATTGGCCCGCAGGAAGCGCAGCAGGGGTGACAGGTCGCCCTGCTCCAACGCCACATCCAGCCCCGGCTCGGCCTTGCGCGCCGCCTTCATGAGCTGCGCGGCCGCCATGGCGCCCAGGGTGTAGCTCGGGAAATAGCCGAAGGCGCCGTCATGCCAATGGATGTCCTGCAGGCAGCCGCGCGAATCGTCGGGCGGGGTGATGCCCAGCAGGGATTGCAGCCCCTCGGCCCAGGCGCCGGGCAGGTCCGCCACGGCCAGGTCGCCGCCGATCATGGCGCGTTCCAGCCGGAAGCGCAGGATGACATGGGCCGGGTAGGTCATCTCATCCGCATCCACGCGGATGAAGCCGCGGGAGACGCGCCGCCACAGCTTCGCCAGGTTGCCCGCCGCATAGGGCGCGGCATCGCCGCCGAAGACCTTGTGCAACTCCCGCCCCAGGAAGGCCAGGAAGGCGTCGGAGCGGCAGGCCTGCATCTCCACGATCAGGCTTTGCGATTCATGGGCCGCCATGCCGGCGCTCTCGCCCACGGGCTGGCGGGCATGGGCGGCGGGCAGGCCGCGTTCGTAGAGGGCATGGCCCGTCTCGTGCAGCACGCCCAGCAGCGCCTTGGCGGGGTCCTTCTCGCTGTAGAAGGTGGTGATGCGGACATCGGTGGGCGTGCCGCCGCAGAAGGGGTGGAGGCTTTCGTCGAGGCGCGAATGCTCGGCCTCCAGCCCCACACGCAGGGAGAGGCGCCGGCAGAGTTCGCGCTGGGCCGCGACGGGAAAGGGGCCCGGCAGCGGGATGGGCGCGCCGCGCCGGGCCTGGATCTCTTCCGCGCGCGGCAGGGCCTCGCGCAGCCAGGCCTCGTAGGCGGTGAAGACGGGCTCCACCTCGGCGGCCGTCACGCCGGGCTGGTAGCCCTCCATCAGCGCGTCATAGGGGCTGAGGCCGGTGGCGGCGGCGTAGGCCTGGGCGGTTTCGCGCTGGAGGCGCAGCACCTCCTCCAGGAAGGGGCGGACCAGGGCGAAGTCGGAGGTCGCCTTGGCGTCGCGCCAGACCTTCTCGCAGGCGGCATTGGCGCGGGTGGTGGCCTCGACCAGGGCGGTGGGCAGGGCGGTGGCGCGGCGATGGGCGCGGCGCATCAAAGCGAGGTTGGCGCTGTCCCATTCGCCCTCAGCCTCGGCGGCGGCAAGGTCCTCGGCCACTTCGGGCGCCGTCATCATCTCGTGGCCAAGGCCGGCCAGGGCGGCCAGCTGCTCGCCCCGCGCCGCGCCGCCGCCACGCGGCATCATGGTGCTGGCATCCCAATGGAGGATGGACTGCGCCTCGCCCAGGGCGGCGAGACGGGCGGCGCGGGCGGTCAGGCGCTGATAGGCGGCGTTCATGGGGACCTCATGCGACGGAAGGCCCAGAGGGCGAAAATGGCGACCCAGGCCGCGGCCAGCCCGAACCAGGTCAGCGCATAACCCAGATGGGGGTTGTTGGGGGCGGGGAAGCCCGTGGCGGCGTCGGGCAGGGGCCCGCGCGAGGGCGGCGGCGCGGCGCCGAAACCCGAGGGCCCGCGCGGGGCGCCCGGGCGAATGACGGTCAGGGCGTAGGGCGGCGCCTCCGGCACGCCCAGCGCGGCGGCGATGGCGGGAGCGTCGAAGGTGAGGAAGCGACGGCCCGCCACGTCATCGGCGGCGGCGAAGGGGCTGCGGCGCTCGCTGGGGCGCGCGAAGCCGGTGACGGTGACCTCGCCCTCGGGGCGCTCGATGGCGCCGCCCTCCATGGGCACCCAGCCACGTTCCACCAGCAGCGGCGGCGCGCCCTCGCGGTCCAGCACCGCGATCAGGCTGCCGCCCAGCACGGGGCCGCGGACCTCCAGGCCCAGCAGCGCCTCGGCGCCCGGGCGGAAGCGGCCGGTGGCGGTGATATGGGCGAAGGGCTCCGGCGCCAGGGGGGCCGAGATGGGTGCCGCGGCCTGGGCGGCGGCGAGTTCCGCCAGCAGCCCGTTCTTCCAGGCCAGGCGCTGCACCTGCCAGCTCCCCAGCCCCAGCAGCAGGGCCAGCACCGGCAGGGCGAGGAAGGAGGGCAGGATCAACCTCTGCCAGCGACGCCCGCTCATGAACGGAAAACGGCGCGCCGGTGAGGGCGCGCCGTCCGGATTGTGCGCGAAGCGCGGATCAATGCGGGGCGATCTCGCCCGCGCCCCACCAGTAGATGGAGACGAAGAGGAACAGCCACACCACGTCCACGAAGTGCCAGTACCAGGCGGCCGCCTCGAAGCCGAAATGCTTCTCCGGCGTGAAGTGGCCGGCGATGGCGCGGAACAGGCAGACCGCCAGGAAGATGGTGCCCACGATCACGTGGAAGCCATGGAACCCGGTGGCGAGGTAGAAGGTGGAGGGGTAGACGCCGCCATCACGGAAGGGGAAGGGGGCCACCGCGTATTCCCAGGCCTGCAGCCCGGTGAAGATCATGCCCAGCAGCACCGTCAGCGCGAGGCCGACGATCAGCCCCTTGCGGTCATTGTGCAGCAGCGCGTGGTGCGCCCAGGTCACCGTGCAGCCCGAGAGCAGCAGGATCATGGTGTTGAGGAAGGGCAGGTGGAACGGGTCGAAGGTCCGGATGCCCTGGGGCGGCCAGATGGCCTGCGTGGCGCCCGAGACGTGCTCCGGATAGAGCGCGAAGTGGAAATAGGCCCAGAAGAAGGCCACGAAGAACATCACCTCGGAGGCGATGAACAGGATCATGCCGTAGCGCATGCCCAGCCGCACCACAGCGGTGTGCATGCCCGGCGTCATGCTTTCCTTGATGACGTCGCGCCACCAGCCGAACATGCAGACCAGCGTGCCGGCCGCACCCAGCACCAGGGGCCAGATCATGCCGTAATGGGCCTGGAGGATGATGCCGGTGACGAGCAGGCCGGCCGCGAAGGCCGCCAGCAGCGGCCACGGCGAGGGGTCCACCAGGTGGTAGGGGTGCTTGTAAGGGCTGCCGCCCTGGCCGGTGCTTGCCATCGCTCAATCCTGACCCGTTCGGCGGGTTTGTTCCCGCGCTGGATGGTCCGCATCAATCCCGGAAAAGCCGCGGAAGATCAAGTCCGCGGCCGGGCTTCAGCGGGTGGTGGTGGTGCGCGGCCCGACATGCGGGCCGGCATTCGCCAGGGCCCCGGCGCGCTCGGCGTCATGCAGGCTGCGGAAGAAGGTGTAGTTGACCGTGATGGTGCGGATGTCGCGCGTCGCGGGGTCCTCGGCGATGCGCGGATCCACCCAGAAGGTCAGCGGCATGTCCGCCCGCTGGCCGGGCTCGAGGGTCTGTTCCTCGAAGCAGAAGCAGGCGGTCTTGTGGAAGTAGCGGCCCACGATCTCCGGCGTGACATTGTAGGTCGAGATGCCGGTGACGGGCCGATCCGCGGTGTTGCGGGCGGTGTAGAAGGCCAGCCCCTCCTCGCCCACGCGCAGCGTCATGGCGCGCGTCTCGGCGTTGAACTGCCAGGGCAGGTTGGGCTGTGTGTTGGCGTTGAAGCGCACCGTGATGGTGGCCTCGCCCGGGGCGGCGGGGGCCGCCTGGCCGATCATGGGCGTGCCGCCGAAGCCCGTGACCCGGCAGAACAGGTCATACAGCGGCACGGCGGCGAAGGAGACGCCCACCATGAAGGCCACGAAGCCGAAGGAGGCCAGGGCCAGGCGCTTGTTCTTCCGCGCGAGGGTGGCGGGGTCGGGGCGTTCGATTCGCATCAGCGCAGCAGCCTTGCGGTCGAGATGAAGAAGAACAGCACCACCAGCCCCATCAGGGCCGCCAGGATGGCCCAGTTCCGCGCGCGGCGGCGGCGGTCGAACACCGCGCGCTCCTCCTTGGTCATGGGGCGGTCGAGCGGGGCGGTCATGCCACCAGCCACAGCCGGTCCACCACCAGGGCGCCGAGCAACAGGAACAGGTAGGAGATGCTGTATTTGAAGCAGCGCTTGGCCGGCATGTCCTGCGTCTGCGAGACACCCTGGGCATCCTGCGCGTCGCGCCAGACGGCCCAGGCGTGGCGCAGGAAATTGGCGCCCAGCAGCGCCGCCACCAGGCCATAGGCCCAGGAGTTGAAGCCCATCAGCCAGGGCACCAGCGTCAGCGGCACCAGCAGCACGGTGTAGATCACGACCTGCTTGCGCGTCTCCCGCGCACCGGAGACCACCGGCAGCATGGGCACGCCCGCGCGCTGATAATCCTGGTGCGCCCAGAGGGACAGCGCCCAGAAATGCGGCGGCGTCCACATGAAGATGATGGCGAAGAGCACCAGTGGCAGCGCCTCGACGCTGCCCGTCACCGCCACCCAGCCGATGAGCGGCGGGAAGGCGCCCGCCGCGCCGCCGATGACGATGTTCTGCGGCGTGCGGCGCTTCAGCCACATGGTGTAGATGACGACATAGAAGAGGATGGAGCCCGCCAGCACCGCGGCCGCCAGCCAATTGGTGGCCAGCCCCATCAGCGCCACCGAACCCACCGCCAGCAGCACGCCATAGGCCAGCGCGCCATCGGCGCTGATGCGGCCCGAGGGGATGGGCCGCTTCTGCGTGCGCCGCATCACCGCGTCAATGTCGCGGTCATACCACATGTTGATGGCACCCGCCGCGCCGGCGGCGATGGTGATGCAGAGGATGGCCGTCAGCGCCAGCACCAGCGGCATTTCGCCCACGCCCGGCGCCACCAGCAGCCCCGCCACGCCCGAATAGACCACCAGCGAGAGCACGCGCGGCTTGAGCAGCGTGATCCAGTCCCGCACCTCGGACCCCATGAGGCCGTCGGCGGCGGGCGCTGATATGGCGAGGGGGGCTTTCGCCCCCCCGTTCGGCTCATGGTCGCATCGCTCATGGCGGGGTCCCGGTTTCAGTTCCCCCGCTCAGCGGATGCGGGGCAGTTCGTCAAACGTGTGGAAGGGCGGCGGGCTGCTGACCTGCCATTCCAGGGTGGTGGCACCCTCGCCCCAGTAGTTGGGCGCCGCCTGCTCGCCACGGCGCAGCGTGACCCACATGACGTAGAAGAAGAACAGGAAGCTC
The DNA here is from genome assembly GCF_014764365.1 of Roseococcus microcysteis. NCBI lineage: Bacteria > Pseudomonadati > Pseudomonadota > Alphaproteobacteria > Acetobacterales > Roseomonadaceae > Roseococcus > Roseococcus microcysteis. Next base: position 2,786,311 of record NZ_CP061718.1, on the reverse strand, counting down.
GCGATCGCGATGTAGGAGCCCACCGAGGCGACCATGTTCCACCCCGTCATGGCATCCGGATAATCCGGGTAGCGCCGCGGCATGCCCTGGTTGCCCAGGAAGTGCATGGGGAAGAAGGTCAGGTTCACGCCCACGAAGGTCAGCCAGAAGTGGATCTTGCCCAGGCGCTCGGGGTACTGGCGGCCGCTCATCTTGCCAATCCAGTAGTAGATGCCGGCATAGATGCCGAACACCGCACCCAGGCTCAGCACGTAGTGGAAGTGCGCCACCACGTAATAGGTGTTGTGCAGGATCTGCGTGATGCCGGCATTGGCGAGCACCACGCCCGTCACGCCACCCACGGTGAACAGGAAGATGAAGCCCACCGAGAAGAGCATCGGCGTGTCCATCTTGATGGAGCCGCCCCACATGGTGGCGATCCAGGAGAAGATCTTGATGCCCGTCGGCACGGCGATGACCATGGTCGCGGCCATGAAGTAGGCGCGCGTGTCCACGTCGATGCCCGAGGTGTACATGTGGTGCGCCCACACCACGAAGCCCACCACGCCGATCGCGACCATGGCGTAGGCCATGCCGAGATAACCGAAGACCGGCTTGCGGCTGAAGGTGGAGATGACGTGGCTGACGATGCCGAAGGCCGGCAGGATCATGATGTACACTTCGGGGTGGCCGAAGAACCAGAACAGGTGCTGGAACAGCACCGGGTCACCGCCGCCGGCCGGGTCGAAGAAGGCCGTGCCGAAGTTGCGGTCCGTGATCAGCATGGTGATGGCGCCGCCCAGCACGGGCACGGCCAGCAGCAGCAGGAAGGCCGTCACCAGCATGGACCACACGAAGAGCGGCATCTTGTGCAGCGTCATGCCCGGGGCGCGCATGTTGAAGATGGTCGTGATGAAGTTGGCCGCGCCCAGGATGGAGCTGGCGCCCGCCAGGTGCAGCGCGAACAGCGCCATGTCCATGGCCGGGCCAGGCTGGTAGGTGCTGTCCGACAGGGGCGGGTAGATGGTCCAGCCCGCGCCGGCGCCGCCGCCCACGAAGAGGCTGCCGCCCAGCAGCAGGAAGGCCGGCACCAGCAGCCAGAAGCTGATGTTGTTCAGGCGCGGGAAGGCCATGTCCGGCGCGCCGATCATGATGGGCACGAACCAGTTGCCGAAGCCGCCGATCAGCGCCGGCATGATCACGAAGAACACCATGATCAGCCCGTGGGCCGACACATAGGCGTTCCACATCTGCCCATCGGCGAAGATCTGCAGGCCGGGCGCCTGCAGTTCGAGACGCATCAGGAAGGACAGCCCCACGCCGACCAGCGCGGCGAAGAGCGAGAAGATGATGTAGAGGGTGCCGATATCCTTGTGGTTCGTGCTGAACAGCCAGCGATTCACAAAGTTCGGCTTGTGGTCGTCATGACCATGCGCGTCCGCAGCATATGCCATTGTCCGGTCGCCTTTCTCTTTCTCAGCCTGCGGTCACTGCTGGGCCGCTGCGGTACGGATGGGGTTGGTCGCGGGCGCCGCAAGGGCCGGCGCGTTGGTCCCCGGGATGGTGTGGGCGAAGCGCGTGCGCGCGGCCTCGGCCCAGGCGTTGAACTCCTCCTGGGGCACGGCGCGGATCACAATCGGCATGAACCAATGGTTCGTGCCGCAGATCTGGTTGCACTGGCCATAGAAGGTGCCGGGACGGTCGGCGCGCATCCAGGTCTCGAGCGTGCGGCCCGGGATGTTGTAGCGCTGCACGCCCAGCGACGGGATGAAGAAGCTGTGGATCACGTCCGCACCCTGCGTCAGCACGCGCACCGTGGCGCCCACCGGGATCAGCAGCGGCTCATCCACTTCCAGATTGCGGAACTGGCCCGGCGTCAGGTCCTCGTCGAAGACGGGGCGGCTGTCGAAGGCGAAGTTGCCGTGGTCCGGCATGCGATAGTTCCAGTACCACTGGTGGCCGGTCACGTTGATCGTGAAGTCGGCATCGCGCGCGCGGTCCTGGTAGTAGATCAGCCGGAAGGACGGGATGGCGATGACCACCAGGATCAGCACCGGAATCACCGTCCAGGCGATTTCCAGGCCGGTGTGGTGGCTGGTCTGCGACGGCACCGGGTTGCGCTTGGCGTTGTAGCGCCAGATGCACCAGGCCAGCAGCAGCGCCACGAAGATCGTGATCGCCACGATGATGTTGAACACCAGCGTGTTGAAGCTCCCGATGGCGTCCTTGATGGGCCCGCCCGAGGCCTGCAGCCCCATGGCCCAGGGCACCGGCGCGCCGACCATGGGCTCCATCGCCGGGGCCGTCTGCGCGAATGCGGTTCCGGCGCCTGCCAGAAGCACCGCCGCCATCATGATGATTCGTCCGATACGCCCAATCACGCGCCGCACCTTGCCCTCGAACCTGGAGACAGACCCTGCTGGGGGCGCTGTCCGGCAGCCCCATGGCCGCCTTTTTGCGCGCCTGCCCGCGGCATCTTTCCCGAAGGTCCCACACCCGGCAGGGCGGCCGGACCATAGTCTCCGGTCCAGGGCGCGGCAAGGGTCAGCGTGCGCTTATGGGCCGCTCGCGCGCGGTTTCCATCAGCCCGGCTCGATCTCGCCTTCGACCTCTTCGGCCACATGGTCCGCCATGTCGGTCAGCATCGAGCGGATATGCGGGTCGCCCACCACGTAGAACACCATCCGCCCGCGCCGGTCCGCCTGCAAAAGCCGCGCCGCGCGCAGCAGGCGCAGGTGGTGCGAGACCAGGCTGGCCGAGATTTCCAGCCGGTCCGCCATGGCGCCCACCGAGGCCGGCTCGTCCAGGCAGGCGAGGATGATCTTGAGGCGCGTGGGGTCGCTCATCAGGCGGAACATTTCCGCGAGTTCAACGACCTCATCCTCGTTGATGCGCAGCCTTGCCTTCATGCCAACCGCGCCTCCAACGCCACATCAACCTTGACGTTTCCGCGCGCCGACGCAACATGCATCACTAATGGATTGATTTTAAACGGATAAATGAAGACATGAACAGCTATGCAGCTATTGGGCGCAGGGCGCTGCTTGCCGCCGGCACGCTGCTCGCCAGCCCCGCCCTGGCCCAGCGCGGCCCCCGGCCCACCCTGCTCGCCACCACCGGAATGGTGGCCGACCTGGTGCGCGGCGTGGCGGGCGAGGGCTTCAACATCGAAACCTTGATCGGCGAGGGCGTGGACCCGCATCTCTTCCGCCCCACGCGCAACGACGTGGCCCGGCTGCTGCGGGCCGATGCCGTCTTCTACAACGGCCACCGCCTGGAAGGCCGCATGACCGAGGTGCTGGAACGCGCCGCGAGCCAGGGCCGCCCCATCCTGGCCGTGGCCGAGACCCTGCCCCGTGAGCGCCTCCGTCCCAATGACGATTACCCCGACGCCGCGGACCCGCATGTCTGGATGGACCCGACGCTCTGGGCCGAATGCGCGCCCGCCGTGGCCCGCACCCTGGCGCGGCTGCGCCCCGGCGAGGATTTCAGCCGCGGTGTCGAGGCCACGCGGCTGCGGCTCGCCCGCCTCGACGCCTATGCGCGCGAGGCGCTGGCCCCCATCCCCGCCGCCTCCCGCGTGCTGCTGACGGCGCATGACGCCTTCGCCTATTTCGGCGCCCGCTACGAGCTGGAGGTCGAGAGCATCCAGGGTCTCTCTACCGAGGCGGAGGCCAGCCTCGCCAACATCGAGGCCATGGTCCGCCTGATCGTGGAACGCCGCATCCCCGCCGTCTTCGCCGAAAGCTCCGTGCCGGACCGCGCCGTGCGCGCGCTGATCGAGGGCGCGGGCGCGCGCGGGCAGCGTCTTGCCATGGGCGGCGTTTTGTATTCCGACTCGATGGGACGCCCAGGCACCTATACCGGCACCTATGAGGGCATGATGGACCACAACATCACCACCATCGCGCGCGCGCTGGGGGGCAATCCGCCGCCACGCGGCCTGAACAACCGGCTGTGAGCGCCCCGCCACTCGACATCACCGGCCTGACCGTCCGCTATGGCGAGCGGCCCGCGCTGACCGGCGTGAACTGGACGGCGGCCCCAGGCCTGACGGCCATCCTCGGCCCCAATGGCGCGGGAAAATCCACCCTGCTCAAGGCCGCGCTGGGGCTGATCCCGGCCGCCGAGGGCCAGGTGCGCTTCTTCGGCCTGCCGCTGGAGCAGGCGCGGCCGCGCCTCGCCTACCTGCCGCAGCGCGCCAGCGTGGACTGGGATTTCCCGGCCAGTGCGCTGGACGTGGTGGCCATGGCGCGGCTGCCGCGCACCCGCTGGTTCGGCCGCCTGCCGCGCGCCGAGCGCGAGGCCGCCCGCGCCGCGCTCGCCGCCGTCGGCATGGCGGATTTCGCCGACCGGCAGATCGGCCGGCTTTCGGGCGGGCAGCAGCAGCGGGTGTTCCTGGCCCGGGCCCTGGCGCAGGAGGCGGACCTCTTCCTGATGGACGAACCGCTCGCCGCCGTGGACGTGGTGACGGAGCAGACCATCCTCGCCGTGCTGCATGGGCTGGTGCGGGCCGGGAAGTCGGTGCTGATGGTGCATCATGACCTTTCCCTGGTGCAGGCGCATTTCGACCAGGTGCTGATCCTGGCCGGGCGGGTGGTCAGCGCCGGCCCCGTGGCCGAGGCCTTCACCGAACCCGCCATCGCCCGCGCCTTCGGCGGCCTGCCCGGCCGCGCCCCCACCGAGGCGGCGGCGTGATCGGACACAACACGCTGGTCGTGCTGCTGGGCTGCGCCGCACTTGGGGTGGCGGCGGGCGTGGTGGGCAGCTTCGCCCTGCTGCGCGGCCGCGCTTTGCTGGCGGATGCCATTGGCCATTCCGCCCTGCCGGGGGTGGTGCTGGCGGCGATGATCGTCTCGCTGCTGGGCGGCGAGAGCCGGGCGCTGGCGCCCCTGCTGCTGGGCGCGGCGCTGACCGGGTGGCTGGGGCTGCTCGCGCTGCGGCGGCTGACGGATTCGGTCCGCATCCGGCCGGATGCGGCCATCGCGGTGGTGCTCTCTTCCTTCTACGCGCTGGGCACGGTGGGGCTTTCCATCGCCCAGACCTTGCCGGGCGTGGCCCAGGCCGGGCTGTCCAGCTTCATCCTGGGCCAGGCCGCGACCCTGACCGAAAGCGACGCCATGCTGGCCGGTGCCCTGGCGCTGGGCTGCGTGGCCGTGGCCGTGGCGCTGTTCCAGCCGCTGCGCGCCCTTTGCTTCGACGAAGCCTTCGCCCGCGCCCAGGGCCTGCCCGTGCGGGCGCTCGATCTCACCTTGCTGGGCCTGCTGCTGGCGGTCTGCGTGGCCGGCCTGCCGGCGGTGGGGCTGGTGCTGGTGGTGGCGCTGCTGGTGGTGCCGGCCGCCGCCGCCCGGCTGCTGGCGGCGCGCCTGCCGGGCATGCTGGCCTTGGCCGCGCTGTTCGGCGCCATCGCGGGGGCGGGGGGCGCGCTAGTCTCCACCCGCTTCGCCAGCATCCCGACCGGGGCGGCGGTGGTGCTGGGGGGCTGGTGTTGTTTGCGGGCGCCCTGGGTTTTTCGCGGCTGCGGCGCGCATGACGGATTTCCTCCGCCTCGACTTCGCGGCGCTGCTGGCCGCCATGCTGGCCGGGGGCACCTGCGGCCTCCTGGGCAGCTTCCTGGTGCTGCGGCGGGAGAGCCTGCTGGGCGATGCCCTCTCCCACGCCGTGCTGCCCGGCATCGTGGTCGGCTTCGCGCTGACCGGGCTGCGCAGCGCCTGGCCCATGCTGCTGGGCGCGCTGGGGGCGGCGCTGCTGGCCACCCTCGCCATCACCTGGATCCGGCGCGCGGCACGGCTGGAGGCGGGAGCGGCCACGGGCCTGGTCTTCACCGGCTTCTTCGCCCTGGGCCTTGTGCTGCTGGAGGTGACGGGCGCCCGCAACGCCGACCTCGACATTGATTGCGTGCTGTTCGGCCAGCTGGAAACGCTGGTCTGGCTGGAGGCAGCGGGGTTGGCCTCGTTGCTGGACCCGGTGGCGCTGACCGGCCTGCCACGGCAACTGGGCCTGCTGGCCGGCGTGGCGCTGGCGGCCTGCCTCTTCGTGGCGGGTTTCTGGCGGCCCTTGAAGCTGCTCTGCTTCGACCCGGATTTCGCCCGCAGCCTGGGGCTGCGCGTGGGGCGCTGGGAAATCCTGCTGAACCTGATGATCGCCGCCGCCGCGGTCGCCGCCTTCGAGGCGGTGGGGAGCATCCTCGTCATCGCGCTGCTGGTCTGCCCCGCCGCCGCCCTGCGGCTGATGACCGACCGCTACGCCGTGCAGGTCTGGGGCGGGGCCGCGCTGGGCGCCGGGCTGGGGGCGGCGGGCGTGCTGCTGGCCGGGCCGCTGCCGGCCGCGCTGGGGCTGGATTTCGCGCTGAGTGCCGCGGGGCTGATCGGGACGCTGGCGGGGCTGACGGTGGCCGTCGCCCTTCAGCGGCGCCGGCGCTTCCAGGCCCTGTAGCCGTAGAACACCAGCAGCAGCGCGCCCACGCCCACGAAGATTTTCCCTGCCCCGCCGATGCTTTCCTCGATGCGGGTGTAGGCGTCCTCCAGCATGTAGCCCAGCAAGGCCAGGCCACCGACCCAGAGGAAGGTGCCGGCCAGCGTCCAGGCGTAGAAGACCGGGCGCGGCATCTCGATCAGCCCGGCGGGGACGGAGATCAGGGTGCGGATGCCCGGCATCATCCGCCCGATGAAGACCGCCATGGGCCCCCAGCGGCGCAGCGCGGATTCGGCGGCATCCAAATCCTCGCGCGTCACCCCGGCATAGCGGCCGAAGCGCTCGCAGAAGCGCTTGGCGCGTTCGGCGCCGAAGGCGCGGGCCAGCTCGAACCAGAGCGCATTCCCCAGTACGGTGCCGGCCACGCCCGCGATGACGACGCCGGTCAGCGACAATTCCCCGCGCGCGGCGGCGAAGCCCGCGAAGGGCATGATGAGTTCCGAGGGCAGGGGCGGAAACAGGTTCTCCAGGAACATGAGCGCCAGCACGCCGGCATAGCCCGCCGCCGATACCCATTCCGTGATCAGGTCCACCATGGGCTCGGCGTCCAGGCCATGCGGCGTTCGCTTGTGCTCACGCCGCCTGGCCTACCTTTCTGAGAGGATGATTCAGCGTTTTCGGCGATTCCGCCTCAACGCATCATGCTCTAGCACGGGCGGGGCAGGGCGGCCATAAACCGGCCGATGTCCGCTTCACCCGCCCGCCGCGCCGCCGCCCATCTGCTGGAAACCGTCCTGGAGGCCCAGCGCCCCCTGGAGGAGGCGCTGGACGGCGTGCCCCCCATGGACCCGCGCGACAAGGCCGCCGGTCACCGCATCGCCGCCGCCGTGCTGCGCCGCCTGGGCAGCCTGGACGCAGCCATGGAGCCCTGGCTGCGCCGCGCGCCCCCGGCCCCCGCTCTGCGCGCGCTGCGCATCGGTGCCGCTGAACTGCTGCTGCTGGGCACGCCGCCGCATGCGGCTGTGGCCTCGGCGGTGTCGCTGGCCCCGCGCCCGCTGGCCGGACTGGTCAACGCCGTGCTGCGCCGCCTGGCCGAGGCCGGGCCCGCCGCGCTGGAGGGGCTGGACGCCGAAAGGCTGGACACGCCCCCCTGGCTCTGGGCCGGCTGGCACGCCGCCCATGGCGAGGCGGTGCGCGCCATCGCCGCCGCGCATCGGGAGGAGGCGCCGCTCGACCTCAGCCTGCGCCCCGGCGCCGCCGCGCCCGAGGGCGCCACCCTGCTGCCCACCGGCACCGCCCGCCTGCCCGCCGGCACGCGCATCACCGAACTGCCCGGCTTCGCGGAGGGCGATTTCTGGGCGCAGGACCTGGCGGCCGCCCTGCCGGCCCGGCTGCTGGCCGCGCGCGAGGGCGAATATGTGGCCGATCTCTGCGCCGCCCCCGGCGGCAAGACGGCGCAACTGGCCCTGACCGGCGCCCGCGTGGTGGCGGTGGAGCGCGACAGCGCCCGCATGGGGCGCCTGCGCGAGAACATGCTGCGGCTTCGCATCGCCCCCGAACTGGTCTGCGAGGACGCCGCCCGCTGGCAGCCCGCGGCACCGCTGGACGCCGTGCTGCTGGACGCCCCCTGCACCGCCACCGGCACCATACGCCGCCATCCCGACCTGCCGCATCTGCGCCGCCCCAAGGATGTGGCGAAGCTGGCGCAGGAACAGCGCCGCCTGCTGCACGCCGCCGCGCGGATGCTGCGGCCGGGCGGGCGGATGGTGTTCGCCACCTGCTCGCTCCAGGCCGAGGAGGGCGAGGCGCATCTGGCCGCCCTGCCCGAGGGGATGCGCCTGGACCCCATCCGCCGCGAGGAATTGCCCGGGCTGGAGGGCTGCCTCACGCCCCAAGGCGCGCTGCGCACCCGGCCCGATCAGGGGCCGGAGGGCGGGATGGACGGGTTCTTCGTCATGCGGCTGGCCAGGGTTAGCGGCTGATCCGGGGCAGTGGATCAGCCGGTCAGCAAGGCTTCCTCACCACACCCACACGCCACCGCCATAGCCGTAATAGCCGCGCCACCGCGGGGGGCCATAGTAGTAGGGCACGGGCTCGACCACCGTGACCACGGCGCGCGGCTCCTGGATGGTGTTGCCGGCGGCCGCCATGCATTGGGCGTAGACCACATCATAGCGCCGTTGCAGGCCCATGCCGCCCGCCTGGGCCTGGCTGGCGCCGACGGCCGAGCCGCCCAGAAGCCCCACCCCCGCGCCCACCGCCGCGCCCGCGCCAGCATTGCCGCTGGCCGCGCCCAGCAGCGCGCCCGCCGTGGCGCCCAGCGCCGTGCCGACCACGGCCGAACCCACCGCCGCCTGGTTCGCCGCCACCTGCGGCCCGCCGCCGCCGATGGCGTGGAAGGCGGTCTGCTGGCAGGCGAAATCCTCGCGCTGGAACTGCGCGAAATCCTTCCCCGCGGGCGGCAGCGCCGTGATGCTCGGCCCGCTGGGGGGCGGGATGGCGCAAGCCCCCAGCCCGAAGGCGGCCACGGCGCAGGCCACGATGCCTTTCCTGCCCATATGCTTCTCCCAATTCCTTGCGGACGGGATTTGGGCGCCACCCACGGCCAATGCCAGGGTTCGTTACACTTCCCCCGCGCTCATCACCCCACGCCGGGCGGCAGCAGCGAGACATGGGCGGCGACCACGCGCCAACCCTCCGGCATCCGCACCCAGCTTTGCGACTGGCGGCCGACCTGGTTGCTGCCCTCGCGGCGGAAGGTCGTGTTGGCGGTGCCGAAGTCGCGCCCATAGGTGGTCAGCACCGTCCGCAGCAGCTCGCGGCCGAAGGGGCCGGGGCGGGCGGCGCGGAAGGCCGCGATCTCGGCATGGCCGTGCAGGTTCTCGGTTGGCCCGTAGCGGACGGTGTGGGGGCTGACCCAGAAGAGTTCGTCCAGCACGGCCACGTCATTGGTGGTCAGCGCCACCTCGTAGCGGCGGAAGGCGGCCGTCAGCTCGGCCAGGGTCTCGGGGTTGTTGATTTCAGGCATGGGTGTCCCTCGGATTGGGGGCGCGGCAGGCGCCGATGCGTTCCAGATGCGCGGCCAGGCGGAACAGCTTGTCCTCGGCCCAGGGGGCGCCGATCAACTGCACGCCGATGGGCAGGTTGCCCGGCGTGGGCACGCCAGCGACCGGCGCCGCGATGACCGGCAGGCCGATGCAGGAGATGGGCTGGGTGTAGACGCCGAGATTGGGCCGCACCGGGATCATCTGGCCGTCCACCTCGATCATCTCCTGGCCGATGGGGGGCGCCACATAGGGGGTGGAGGGGGCGATCAGCACGTCGAACTCCTCGAACAGCGCCAACGCCTTCGCCCGATAGGCCGCCCGCGCGCGCTGCGCCTGCTGCACCCAGGTGGCGGGGAGCAGCGCGCCGGCCAGGAAGCGGTCGCGCGTGCCGGGGTCGAAATCATCGGGCCGGGTGCGGAGGTTGGGCAGATGCAAATTCGCCCCCTCCGCCATGGTGATGAGGAAGGCGGCCGCCCGGCCGATCGCGGCATCGGGCAGCGTCACGCGGTGGGTGGCGCCCAGCGCGCGGGCCACCGCCTCCACCGCCGCGAAGGCCTCGGCGTGGCCGTTGCGGGCGAAGTGGTCGTCGAGGAGGCCGATGCGGAGGTCGGCGGCGCCTTCCAGCGACACGGGCTCGACACCACGCCAGGCCTGGGCGTGGTCCTCCGCGTCGTCGCCCTGCAGGGCGTTGTAGGCCAGGGCGAGGTCCGCCACGTCGCGGGCAAAGGGCCCCAGATGGTCCAGCGCGCCCACGAACAGGAAGGCGCCCCGGCGCGACAGCCGCCCATAGGTGGGTTTCAGCCCCCAGATGCCGCAGAGCGAGGAAGGCACCCGGATGGAGCCATTGGTGTCGCTGCCCAATGTGATCGGCACCAGCCCCGCCGCCACCGCCGCAGCACTCCCGCCCGAGGAGCCGCCGGCGATGCGCGCCAGGTCGTGCGGATTGTGGCAGGGGCCGAAATGGGCGTTCTCGGTGGTGAAGCCATAGGCGTATTCGTCCATGTTCAGCGCGCCGAGCATCACGGCGCCCGCTTCGCGCAGCTTCCGCACCAGGAAGGCGTCGGCGCGGGCGGGGGGGCTGTCGCGCTCGATCTTGGCGCCGGCCAGCGTCACCACGCCCTCGAGGTCGAACAGGTTCTTCACCGCGACCGGAACGCCGGCCAGGGGGCCGGGGTCGCGCCCCGCCGCCACGGCCGCATCCACCGCTTCGGCCTCGGCGCGGGCGCGGGCGGCGGTGACTTCCGTGAAGGCGTTGAAGCGCGCGTCGCGGGCGGCGATGTCGGCCAGATGCGCCTCCACCACCTCCGCCGCGCGGCGCCGGCCGGCGCGGATCTCGGCGGCGAGGGCGGCCGCGCTCACTTGGGCGGGGTCCGGCCAGCGTTGAAGACCGGCGCGGCCTCATCAGCCGGGGTCAGGGGCATCTGCGCCACCAGCCCCGCCATGCGCGCCGCCAGGGCGAGGTTCATCACCACCCCGGGCAGGTGCTTCTCGTGCAGCGGCAGCCCCACCGCGGCCGCGGCCTGGCGGGCATAGGCTTCGGGGTCGAATTCCGGCATGGGGGCACCTCCAGCCCATCTGTTTCCGCCGGGAGGCGCCGCCGCGCCAAGGGGGCGGGCAGGGAGCATCGCCACGTGATATGCGCTGTCTGCGCCCCTGCTCGGCAAGGTGGCGCGGGATTGTGCAAAGCCCGCCCCTTCCGCATTGACCGGCGCCGCGCCCCCTGCCATCCCAAGGCCCATGTCCGACCCTGCCCTTCGTTCCGTCCGCGCCTGGCCCTTCGAGGAGGCGGCGAAGCTCGCCGACCGCCTGGCCGCCGCCGGCAAACGTGAGGCGCTGCTGGAGACGGGCTATGGCCCCTCCGGCCTGCCCCATATCGGCACCTTCGGCGAGGTGGCCCGCACCACCTGGGTCCGCCGTGCCTTCGAGGCCATGACCGGCCTGCCCACCCGCCTCATCGCCTTCAGCGACGACATGGACGGGCTGCGGAAGGTGCCGGACAATGTTCCCAACAAGGAGATGCTGGCGAAGCATCTCGGCCAGCCGCTGACGCGCATCCCCGACCCCTTCGGCACCCACCCCAGCTTTGGCGCGCACAACAACGCAAGGCTGCGCGCCTTCCTGGACGCCTTCGGCTTCGCATACGAGTTCGCCTCCTCCACCGACTACTACGCCTCGGGCCGCTTCGACGCGGCGCTGCTGCGGATGCTCTCCCTGCATGAGGAAGTCCGGCAGGTGATCCTGCCCACGCTGGGCGCGGAACGCCGCGCCACCTATTCGCCCTTCCTGCCCATCCATCCCCGCACCAGCATCGTCATGCAGGTGCCCGTGGAAGAAACGCGGCCCGAAGCGGGCACCATCGTCTGGACCGACCCCGACAGCGGCGAACGCTTCGAGACGCCCGTCACCGGCGGCGCCTGCAAGGCGCAGTGGAAGGCCGACTGGGCGCTGCGCTGGTACGCGCTGGGGGTGGACTACGAGATGTCCGGCAAGGACCTGATCGACAGCGTGCGGCTGAGTTCGGCCATCTGCCGCGTGCTGGGCGGTGAGCCGCCCGTCACCTTCACCTACGAGCTGTTCAACGACGAGAACGGCCAGAAGATCAGCAAGAGCAAGGGCAATGGCCTGACCATCGAGCAATGGCTGGAATACGGCCCGCCTGAGAGCCTCGCCTTCTTCATGTTCGGCTCGCCCGGAAGTGCCAAGCGCCTGCACAAGGAAGTGATTCCCCGCGCCGTGGATGACTGGATGGCGGGCATGGAGAAGCTGCGCGCCGAACGCGACCCCGCGAACCCCGCCTGGCACATCCATGGCGGCGTGGCGCCCAACGAAAAACTGCCGCCCATCTCCTACGCCACGCTGCTGAACCTGGCGGGCATCGCCAACACCGACGACCCCGCGCGGCTCTGGGCCTTCATCCGCAAATACTATCCGGACGCCGCGCCGGAGCATGAGCCCATGCTGGACCGCCTGGTCCGCAACGCCTGCGCCTATTGGCGCGACTGGGTGGCGCCGAAGCGCCACTTCCGCCCCGCCACGCCCGAGGAGGCCGTGGCGATGCGCGAACTGGTCCGCCTGCTGCGCGAGCGGCGCGCCGAGTTCGACGCCCTGCCCGCCGGGCCGGAGCGGGAGGCCGCCATCCAGAACGCCGTCTATGACGCGGGCAGGCGTGAGCCCTTCGCGGTGGTGAACAAGAAGGACGGCTCGCTCGGCGTCGGCCGCGCCTGGTTCCAGGCGCTCTACGAGGTGCTTCTGGGCAAGAGCGAGGGACCGCGCTTCGGCGGCACCGTCGCCATCATGGGCGTGGACGAGACCTGCGCCCTGATCGAGACGGCCCTGGCCCGTGAGGCCGCGCCCGCTTGACCCGCCTGCCGTGAAGACCTTGTGGCCCTTCGTGCGCCGCCATGGCGCCACCGTCTTCGGGCTGGTGGTGCTGGTGGGCGCCATCTGGGTGGTGCAGCGCGAATTCCGCAACCTCTCGATGGCGGATGTGCGCGCCGCGCTGGCGGCGCTGCCCATGTCCGGCCTGCTGGCCGCGGCGGGGCTGACAGTCGCGGCCTATGGCGTGCTGACCGTCTATGACTGGCTGGGGGCACGCTATGCGGGGCGACCCTCCTCCTGGCCTCGGGCGCTGCTGGCTTCCTTCTGCGGCTATTCGCTCGCGCACAATATCGGCTTCGCGGCGGTGTCCGGGGCCGCGGTGCGCTATCGGCTCTATTCGGCCTGGGGCTATTCGCCCATCGAGATCGGCAAGATCATCGGATTTACCTCGCTCACCTTCGGGCTGGGCGGCATGGCGCTGGGCGGCATGGTGCTGCTGTTCGAGCCGGAGGTGCTGCCCTGGGCGGGCGAGCACATGCCGCGCTGGGGCTTGCAACTGCTCTCCGTGCCGCTCTTCGCCTTGGTGCTGGGCTATGTGCTGCTGAGCAAGTTCCGCCGCACCATCCGCGTCTTCGGCCATAGGGTGGACCTGCCGGGCGTGCGCATGGCCATGGTGCAGACGGCGCTGGCCACGGTGGACGTGGCGGTGACGGCCGCCATCTTCTACGTGCTGCTGCCCGACGCCCCGGGCCTCACCTTCCTGCTCTTCGTGGGCATCTACCTCGCGGCCTATGCGGCGGGCATCGCGGCCAATGTGCCAGGGGGCCTCGGCGTCTTCGACGGCGCCATCCTGCTGGGCCTCGCGCCCTATATGGGCGCGGCCGAGGTGGTGGGGGCGCTGCTGGTGTTCCGCCTCTACTACTACATCGTGCCCCTCTTCATCGCGGGCGGGCTCTTCGCGGGCTTCGAGGTGACGCAGCGCAGCGACTGGCTGTCGCGCTTCGGCGCCATCGGCCGCGGCGCCATGCCGCTGGAGGTGCCGGCGCTGACGGGGCTGGTCGCGATCTGCGGCGCGCTGCTGATCTTCATGGGCGGCCTGCCGCTCTCGGTCACGGTGCTGAAGGAATGGGCGGGGTATGAGGCGGCGGTGGCGTCGCAATTCGCGGCCTCGGTCGTGGGCTCGCTGCTGATCGTCATGGCCTTCGGCCTGGCGCGGCGGCTGGCCATCGCCTGGTGGGGCGGGCTGATCCTGCTGCTGAACGGCGCGCTGATCGGCTGGCTGCGCGAGGAGGCCTGGTGGACCTGGGGCATCTTCCTGGTGGTGGCCGTGCTGCTCGCCACCATGCGCTCGGCCTTCTATCGCGGCAGTCGGCTGCGGCGGGAGCCGCTGTCCAACGAAATCCTGCTGCCGCTGGCCGCCACATCCATCTGCGGCCTCACCTTGGCGCTGCTGGCCAATGCCGGCCAGCTCCAGGGTGAGAGCTGGTGGCAGATCGTCCTGATGGAAGACGCCACACCGCAGCTGCGCTTCACGGTCGGGATCACCGCCGTGCTGCTGCTGGCCGGCATGGTGCAGCTTCTGCGCCCGGCGCGGATCGAAGCGCTGGCCTGGAGCACCGAGGCACGGCAACGCCTCGCCACCTTCGGCGCCCGCCCGCCCGCCACCGCCGATGCGGTGCTCTGGGGCGAGGCCGAGCGCGCGGGTCTCGCCTTCAGCCGGCATGGCCCCGTCTGGATCGCGCATGGAGACCCGGCGGGCGAGGCGCGGGATGCCGTCTCCGCCATCTGGCGCTTCCGTGATCTGTGCGAGCGGAATGGCGCGCGCCCGGCCTTCGTGGACATCGGCCCCGAGAATCTGCGCGTCTACGCGGATACGGGCCTGCAAACCTTGCCCGATGCCAAGCGTCCCGGCCGCTACCTGGCCTGCGATGCGCAGCGCGATCTGGAGGTGGTGCAGGCCGCCTGAATGGCGCGCCTGCCGGCTACTGGCTGCTCCAGAGGATGCGGTGCATCCAGGCCACGTCCTGCAGGTCGAAGCTGTAATCGGGGTGGGCGGGATTCAGGCTTGCCACCTCGATGCGCTTGGCGCTTTGGCGGCGCAGTTCCTTCGCCATCACCTCACCCGCGCGGGTTCGCAGCACCACGCGGTCGCCACGCCGGATGGGGGCCGCGGGCGAGACGATGACCACATCCCCGTCGCGGAACACCGGGGACATGGAATCGCCCGAGATCTCCAGCGCATAGGCGTTGGGGTCGCCGATCTCGGGCAGGCTGATCTCGTCCCAGCTGCCGCCCACCGGGAAGCCGCCATCGTCGAAATAGCCCTCGCTGCCCGCCTGGGCGAGGCCGATCAGCGGCACGCGGCGCACCACGCCCCGCCCCCCGCGTGACTGGCTGGGCAGGGTGGCGCTGCCGGAGACGAGGCTGGAGAAGGCCTCTATTCCTGCCCCCGTGGCGGCCAGCACCTTGGCGATGCTTTCCGTGGAGGGCCATCGGGCCCGCCCATCCGGCCCCACCCGCTTGGAGGGGTTGAAGGCCGTCGGGTCGAGCCCTGCGCGACGCGCGAGCCCCGAGGGCGAGAGCCCGTTCTCGGCGGCGAGCGAATCGAGCGCCCGCCAGATGTCATCGTGTCGCATATGCAAAACATGTTAGGTCGCTGGTCCGGATGCAATAGGAAAATCTTGCTTTCTGCTAGGGAGGTGAGTCACAACCGTGAGTGTGCACGCCCGCCGGCAATGCACGCTTCCCCAAGCCTCCCTCCAAGAAGGATGTGTCGCTGATGTCCGCTTCCCCCCGTCCAGGGCATTCCCCCGTTTTCGCCAGCCTCGCCAAGGCCGAGCCCTTCCGCTCCGCGGAGGAGGCCTGGTTCTGGACCATGGCCGCCTTGACCGCGCGGCGCGACGGCGCGCGCATCAGCGCCGGCAAGGGCGCGGCGCTGCGGCCCTGTGACCCGGATGATGTGGTGAAATGCCTGGACCGCCTCTATCGCCAGCGACGCATCGAGCTGTGCCACGCGCGCATCCTCCGCATCTGGGGCGAGCGCGGCATGCCCCCCAGCCCCCGCCACGCGAATGAGCGCGGCGATGCGCGGCTCTGGCGCGAAGCCCTGTCGCGACTGGAATTCCCATTGCGCCTCAAAGGGATCGTGGCCGGCACGCCGCGCCTGGAGGAGGCGGCGGAGGTGCTGCCCTTCGCGCCGCTCCGCCCGTGAAGCCCGCGCATCGGCGCCACATCCAGCAGCGCGCCTGGATCATCTTCGCCGGCCGCGCCGACCATGCCTGGCAACGCTGGCTGCGGCCGGGCTTTCGCCACTGCTTCGCGGCCATCGAGGACGCGCAGGGCTGGATGGTGCTGGAGGCGCTGACCGGGCGGCTCTTGCTGGCACGTCTGGACGTGCCGTCCGGCTTTGACGCACCAGCCTTCTATCGTCGCGCCGGGATGGTTCCGGTGGGGCCGTTTCCGCTCGATGACACCACGCTCGGGCCCGTCCGCGGGCCCCTGCCGCTGAACTGCGTCTCGGTGTGCCGGGCCGTGCTGGGACCACATGCGCCCTTCGCCTGGACCCCCTATGGGTTGTATCGGGCGCTTTCGTCTCGCGATCAAAATAGGAAAAAATACTTGACGAACGACATTTCGGCCCGCTAGAGAGACCAGGCCAACGGGCGAATTGCGTCCGCGGGCATCCCTCCCTCCTCCCCCGCCTTGCGGCGGGCCATCCCCCCGGATGGCCCGCCGTTCTTTTTCGCGCGGGTGGTCGGGAGCGTCCCACCCCAGACCGACAGGAGAACCGCGCGCATGGGAGGCTTGTTCCGTGCCCCAAGGCCCATCGTGGTGCCCGCGCCCACGCCCCCGCCCGCCCCGGAGCCGGTCAGCCCCGCCATCGCCGACGCCGCGGCCGAGCAGGCGCGCATCGAGGCACGGCAGCGCGCACGGCAGGGATTGTCGGGCACCATCGCCACCTCCGCCCGCGGGGTGTTGGCGCCGCTGCCGCTCGCGGTCACGCGCAAATCCCTGCTGGGCGAGTGACAGCCATGACCCCCCGCGACATCCTCGACCGCCAGCGTGAGGCGCAGAACCAGCGCCGCACCCTGGAAGCCATCTGGACCGATGCCTACGCCCATGTGCTGCCCAAGCCGCATGAGGCCACCGCCCTCTATGACGCCACCGCCGCCGACGCGACGGAACAGCTCGCGGCCTCGCTGCTGGCGGAGCTGACGCCGCCCTGGTCGCGCTGGTTCGGCCTCGCCCCCGCGCGCGATATGGCCGACACCCCCGCCGGCCAGGCCGCCGCCTATGCGCTGGAAGGCACGGCCGCCGTGCTGCAATCGCATCTCGACCGCTCCAACTTCGCGGTCGAGATGCACCAGGCCTTCCTCGACCTGGTCATCACCGGCACCGGCGTGCTGCTGGTGGAGGAAGCGCCCCCGGGCGAGACCTCGGCCCTGCGCTTCACCGCCGTGCCGGTGCGCCACGCGGTGCTGGAGGAGGGTCCCTCCGGCCGGCTCGACCGCGTCTATCGCGAAAGCGCGCTGACGCTCGCCGAAATCCGCCGCCGCTTCCCCTTCGCGGAACTGCCCCCCGCGCTGGAACGCATCAAGGATGGCGAGAGCCACCCGCCGCTGCGCGTCGTGGAGGCGGTGTGGCCCGATCGCTTCGGCCACCGCTACGCCGCCGTGCTGGACCCCGGCACGGGCAGCGACGCCACGCTGCTGGCCCAGGGCGGCTTCAGCGATCCGCCCTACATCGCCTTCCGCTGGCTCAAGGCGCCAGGCGAGGTCTATGGCCGCGGCCCCGTGGTGAAGGCGCTGCCCGACATCCGCACCGCCAACCGCGTGGTGGAACTGGTGCTGAAGAACGCCTCCATCGCCGTCACGGGCATCTGGCAGGCGGAGGATGACGGGGTGCTGAACCCCGCCACCGTGCAGTTGGTGCCCGGCGCCATCATCCCGCGCGCGCCGGGCAGTGCGGGCCTCACGCCGCTCGCCGCACCCGGCAATTTCGACGTGTCGCAGCTCATGCTGAACGACCTGCGGGCCCGCATCCGCCAGGCCTTGCTGGTGGACCGCCTTGGCAACCCGCGCGATGCCCGCATGACGGCGACCGAGGTGCTGGAACGCAGCGCCGAGACCTCCCGCCTGCTCGGCGCCACCTATGGCCGCCTGCAGTCGGAATTGCTGACGCCGCTGGTGGCGCGCTGCCTCTCCATCCTGGCGCGACGCGGCGAGGTGCCGCCCGTGCTGCTCGACAATGGCCGCGTGGCGCTGCGCTATGAAAGCCCGCTGGCCCGCGTGCAGGGCCGCGCCGATGCGGCGAACACGCTGCTCTTCCTCGAGGCCATCTCGAAGATGGGCAATGAGGCGCGCGAGCAGGTGGACGCCGCCGCCGCCGCGCGCTGGCTGGCGCGCACGCTGGGCGCCCCCGCCGAAATCCTCATCCCGACCCCCGTGGAGTGAAGCCCGCCATGCAAGACAGCCTGCTGGACGCCGCCATCTCGGCCCCCGCCGCCAATGCCCCCTCCTCGGGCGCCCCCTCCTCGGGCACCAGGTCCCGCCCGGACGAAATCCCCGAGAAATTCTGGGACCCCGAGCGCGGCGAGCTGCGCGTGGACGCGCTGCTGAAGAGCTACCGCGAACTGGAGCGCCGCCTGTCCCAGCGCCTCGCCCCCCCGGCCCCGATGCGGACCCAGAGGACATTCGCCGCTGGCGCGAGGTGCATGACATCCCCGACGCGCCGGACCTCTACGAGATCCAGATCCGCCACGAACTCACCTCGCCCGATATCGAGGTGAACCGGCGCCTCTATGAGGCGGGCTTCTCCCGCGCGCAGGTGCAGCTGGTCTATGACCTGGCGGCCGAACGCCTGCTGCCGCTGATCGCCGAGGCCGCGCAGCAGTTCGAGGCGCAGCGCCAGCTGGAGAAGCTGCACGCGCGCTATGGCGGCCCGGAGCGCTTCCGCCGCGTGGCCGCGCAGCTTTCCGCCTGGGGCCGCGCCAACCTCCCCGCGCCGGTCTTCGAGGCGCTCTCCACCACCGAGGAGGGTGTCATGGCGCTGGAGCGCATGATGCAGGGCAAGGAGCCGCAGATGGCCCGCGACGCCGAGCCGCCCGCCGCCGAGGATGAGGGCGAGCTGCGCCGGATGATGCGCGACCCGCGCTACTGGCGCTCGCGCGAGCCGGAGATCGTGAAGCGCGTCTCCGAGGGCTTCCGCCGCCTGGTGGGCGGCTGATTCACGACGCCGGAACGGCGGGGCCGCGTGCCGCCCCCCACGGGGCTGACCCCCCCCGGCACCGCCCCGCCCTTGGCCGCCCGCAGCTCCCCTCATGGGGTGAGCGCGGGCGGCCCGCGCCCGCCGCGCGCCCATGCGCCGCGGCGGGCGCACCCCTTTCGCCGCGCAGAACGTGTGCCCGGAATCCCGGCGGACGCGCGTGGCGCGGGCGTGCCCGCGTGCCCCCCGAGGCCAACACGCGCCACGCCCTTCCCGCCATTCCCGACAGGAGAAACCCTGTGACCCAGTCCATCGACCAGGCCTTCATCAAGCAGTTCGAGGCCGAGGTGCATGAGGCCTACCAGCGCCAGGGCAGCAAGCTGCGCCCCACCGTGCGCAGCAAGTCCAACGTGAAGGGCGCCAGCACGGTGTTCCAGCGCGTGGGCCGCGGCGTCGCCACGTCCAAGTCGCGCAACGGCGTGGTGCCGGTGATGAACCTCACCTACTCCGCCGTCGAGTGCTTCCTGCAGGACCACTATGCGGGCGAGTGGATCGACAAGCTCGACGACCTCAAGACCAACATCAATGAGCTGCAGGTGCTGGCCAATGCCGGCGCCTATGCGCTCGGCCGCAAGACGGATGAGCTGATCATCTCGGCGCTGGACAGCGCCACGCAGGAGGCCGTCGGCACGCAGTCCGGCCAGACGGACAATGACGGGCTGACGCGCAGCAAGATCCTGCTGGCCTTCGAGATGATGGGCGAGGCCGATGTGCCCGATGACGGCCAGCGCTATGCCATCGTCGGCTGGAAGCAGTGGAGCGAGCTGCTGACCATCAGCGAATTCGCCAACTCCGCCTTCGTGGGCGAGGACGACCTGCCCTGGAAGGGCAGCCAGGCCAAACGCTGGCTGGGCGCCACCTGGATCCCGCACAGCGGCCTGACCCAGGTGGGTGAGCTGCGCTTCTGCTACTTCTACCACCGCACCAGCGTGGCCCACGCCTCGGCGCAGGAGATCGTCACCGACGTGACCTGGCATGGCGACCGTGCCGCGCATTTCGTGAACAGCATGATGAGCCAGGGCGCCGTGCTGGTGGACGACAGCGGCGTGGTGCGCATGCGCTGCCGCGAAGTCGCCTGATCCAAGGCTGAATCGCTGCCGGCCCCGCACGGGCCGGCGGCACCCCCCCACGTCAACGGAGTGACACGCGATGGCGCTGACCGCCCTCGAACTCTGCTCGCGCGCCCTGCTGCGCCTGGGCGCGCAGACCATCGCCAGCTTCGACGAAGGCACGGGCGAGGCCGAGGTCGCGGCCGGCCTCTATGAGGGCGTGCGCGACGCGCTGCTCTCCTCCCATCCCTGGAGCTTCGCCACCGGCCAATCCACCCTGCCGCGCCTCTCGGCCACGCCCACGGCGGATTTCCGGTATGCCTTCCAGCTCCCCACGGGCTTCCTGCGCGCGCTCTCGGCCGGGGCGCCGGGCAGCGGGCGGGGCCTCGAATACCGCCTGCTGGAAGACCGCCTGCATTGCGACGCCGAGCAGGTGACGCTGACCTACATCTTCCGCCCCGCGGAGAGCGCCTTCCCCGGATTCTTCGCCGCCGCCCTGGTGGCCCGCCTCTCGGCGGAGTTCTGCATCCCGCTGACCGAGAGCACCACGCGCGCCCAGATGCTGTTCGGCCAGGCCGAGACGGAGCTGCGCCAGGCCCGCCGCGCCGACAGCCAGCAGGCCACGCCGCGCGCCATCCAGGGCTTCCCGCTGATCCAGGCGCGGGGGTGACACGATGGCCGAGCTGCGACAGGTCAAGACCAACTTCACCGCGGGCGAGCTCTCGCCCGAGATGCTGGGCCGCGCCGATCTGCGCGCCTATGCCAATGGCGCCAAGCGCCTGCGTAACGTCTTCATCCAGCCCACCGGCGGCATCACGCGCCGCCCCGGGCTGCGCCATGTGGCGACACTGCCCGGCCCCGCCCGCCTTGTCGCCTTCGAGTTCAACACGGAGCAGGCCTATCTGCTGGTGCTGCTGCACCAGGAATTCCAGGTCTATCTCGGCGACGTGATGGTCGCGCAGGGCACGGGCCCCTGGACCGGGGCGATGCTGCCGCAGCTCGGCTTCACGCAATCGGCCGACACGCTGCTGGTCTGCCACCCCGACATGCCGCCGCAGCGCGTCACGCGCACCAGCCACACCAGCTGGCTCGTGTCAGGCTGGGAGTGGGTGGCCATTCCGGGCTTCCGCTTCGCGCCGCCGGGCATCACCCTGGCGCCGAGCGCCGTCTCGGGGCTGGTCACGCTCTCCGCCTCGGCGCCGGTCTTCGAGGCGGGGCATCTCGGCACCACGCTGCGCTTCCGTGGCCAGGCGGGCACGGTCGTGGCGGTGCCCAACCCCTCGCAGGTCACGTGGAACCCGGCCGAGGCGCTGCCCGACACCAATGCCAGCGCCGATTGGGAGGAAGCGGCCTTCAGCCCCGTGCGCGGCTGGCCCGTCACCTGCTGCTTCCACCAGGACCGGCTGGTCATCGGCGGCTCGCGGGACCTGCCGAACCGGCTGTGGCTCTCGCGCTCCGGGCAGATCTTCAACTTCGACCGCGGCGGCGGCCTGGACGACGAGGGCATCGAATTCGGCTTGGTCTCCGACCAGGTGAACGCCATCCGCGCCGTCTTCTCGGGCCGCCACCTGCAGGTCTTCACCACGGGCGGCGAATGGATGGTGACGGGTGATCCGCTGACGCCCTCCTCCATCCAGCTCAACCGGCAGACGCGCATCGGCAGCAGCGCCACGCGCATCATCCAGCCGGTCGATGTGGATGGCAGCACCATCTTCGCCGCGCGCAGCGGCCGCGCCATCCACGAATTCGCCTATACCGACGTGCAGCAGGCCTATCAGGCGAATGACCTCGCGCTGGTGGCCGCGCACCTCATCCAGCAGCCCGTCGCCATGGCCTATGACCAGGCGCACCGCCTGCTGCATGTGGCGATGGAGGATGGCTCGCTCGCCACGCTCACCCTGTTCCGCGCGGAGCAGGTGACGGCCTGGACGCGGCAGGAGACGCAAGGTGCCTTCCGCGCCGTGGCCGAAGTTGAAGGCCGCGTCTTCTGCCTGGTGGAGCGCGACGGCACGCTGCGCCTGGAGCGCTTCGACAACGCGCTGATGCTGGATGCCGCGCTGGAAGGCGTGAGCAACGTGCCGCTGACGGTCTGGACGGGACTTGGCCATCTCTCCGGCCAGGTGGCCGGCGTGCTGGCCGAAGGCGCCCCGCGCGAGGACGCGCTGGTCTCGGGTGGCGCCGTCACCATCAACCCTGGCGCCGCCTCGGTGCAGATCGGCCTGCGCTACGCGCATGAGGTGGAGCCGCTGCCGCCCGACCTCGGCAACGCCATCGGCGCCGCCATCCCGCTGCGGCTGGTGGGTGTGGGCTTCCGGCTTCTGGACACGCAATCGCTCCAGCTCGACCTCGGGCGCGGGCCCAAGCCCGTGCCATTCCGTCGCTTCGACACGCCGCTGCTCGATGCGCCGCCGCCGCGTTTCACGGGCGATGCACGCATCGCCGCACTCGGCTGGTCGCGCGACGCGCTGCGGCCGCTGTGGCGCATCACGGGCGATGCGCCGCTGGCCTTCACCCTGCTCTCCGTCACCACCGACATGAGGACGAACGCCTGATGGCCGCCCTAGCCCCCCTCGCGACCCTCGCCTCGACCGGCTTCGGCGTCTACGCGCAGCAGCAGCAGGCGGCCCAGTCGCGCGCCCAGCAGCGCGCGCAGGTGGAGATCCAGCAGCAGGCCGAGGCCGCACGCCAGGAACAGCTTCAGCTCCAGCAGCAGGCCGAGGCCAGGCTGCGCGGCGAGAGGCTGGCGCGCACCCTGGCCTCCACCCGCGCGCGCCTCGCCGCCGGCGGATTGTCGGCGGATGACGGTTCCGCCGCCGCCGTGCAGGCGGGGCTGCGCGCCGATGCCGCCGCCGGCCAGCGGGACAGCGATGAACTCTTCCGCGCGCGGCTCGCCTCGGGCCGCGCGTCCCTGCTCAACCCCGATGGCTCGTTGACCACGGTCTCCTCGCTGCTGCGCGCATTGCCCAGCTTCGGGAATTCCGTCCGCAGCCTGCTCGATTGAGGAGCCACGTCATGTCAGAGCATATCCGCATCGGCGACATCGCGCCGCGCGTGCATTACGTGGCGGATGGGGTGCAGACCGCCTTCACCTACCCCTTCCCCATCTTCGCCGCGCAGAACCTCCGTGTGCTGGCCGACGGCATCCAGCTCGCCTCCGGTTTCGCCGTGCAGGGCGCGGGTGCCTCCGAGGGCGGCACGGTGGTCTTCGCCACCCCGCCCGTCACGGGCACGCGCATCGCCCTCGTCCGGCGCATCGCCATCGAGCGCACGACGGACTTCCAGCCCAACGGGCTGCTGCGCGCGGTCACGCTCAATGACGAGCTGGACCGCCAGGTGGCCGGCCTGCAGGAGGTGCGCGACGAGGTGGGCTCCGGCCTGCGCGTGGCCTTGGATGAGACGCCGACGGGTCTCGTCCTGCCGCCCCGTGCCGCGCGCGCCGAGCGCCTGCTGGGCTTCGACGCGCTGGGCAATGTCACCGCCTTTCCGCGCACCGGCACCATCTCGGCCGTCTTCCCGCAGGCCGTGCCGCGCAGCGTGGAGGACAAGCTGGCCGAGACGCTCTCCGCGCGCGACTTCGGCGCGACGGGCGATGGCGTGACCGATGACGGCCCCGCATTGCAGGCGGCGATGAACGCGGCCGCCGCGGCCTCGCGCCACCTCGTCATCGGCGAGGGCAGCTTCCGCACCACCATGCCGCTGGTGCTGCCTGGCCCCGCCGTGGGCCTGACCATGCAGGGCAGCATCATCTATGCCGGGCCCTCCGGTCAGCCGGCGCTGACGCTGGGCGACGGCGCGGCCACGCGCAACGCCACCAAGCTCTACGAGGGGCTGCGCGTGCTGCGCGCCACCATCAGCGACTGGGAGAACGAGGGCGACATCGGCATCCTGCTGCGCAACCTCGACGCCAGCACGGTGGAGGTGCGCCTGGTGGAAGGCTTCACCATCGGCATCCGCACCCAGGGGGTGGAACGCGGCTTCGAGGACAGCCAGCTCTTCCTCGGGCGCATCGTGAACAACAAGATCGGGCTGGACGCGCACACCGTCACGGCCGCGGCGTGGAACACCTCGGTGCGCTATTTCGGCGGGCACTTCGCCATCGCCTCCTCGCTCTATCCGGACAAGGACCGCTTCGGCGTGCGCTTCTCGGCGGAGCCGGGCGCCTATGTCGCGCACAACCGGCATGTGTTCTTCGGCCCGAACTTCGAGCTCCAGGCCGCGAACCGGCCCATCCTGGGCGTGCCCTTCCTCTCCACCGTCAGCAGCCGCGCCGTGCTCGCCTATGGGATGCGGATGGAGGGCTGCTCGCCCTTCGCGGGCCGCCACACCAGTTCCGCGCAGGACCATGTCTACGAGGTGGCCTGGGCCAGCCAGGCCTACCAGCTGGACATCGACTACGCGCCGGGCGCGACACGCGTGGGCGGCGTGGTGCGCGCGCTGCACCAGGCGGCCGCGCACCGGGAATTCACGCGCGAGGTCGCCTCGGTGCCCAGCCTGCGCGCCGCCGCCTTCCGCTGGACGGCCACGCAGACGGGCTTCGACCGCCTGGCCTGCCTCTCCTCCAATGTCGGCGGCACGCCCACCACGCTGGCGCAGTTCGCCTTCCCGGGCCTCGACGCCTATGCGCTGGGGGCGGAGGGTGTCACGCTGCAAGGCGGGCGCGGCCTGGGCTTCGTCGTGGATGCGCGGCGCACGAAGGAATTCGCACTGGCGGTGGACGGTGACAACCCGCGCCTCGTCATCCAGTGCTTCGACGCGTCCATGAATCTGCTGACCGACGTCAACGGGCCTTTGGTGCGCGCCTCCGGCCAATCGCTCGCGTGGAACGCCACCGCGCGCTGGTGGCAGGGCTCGGCCGACATGAACGATGCGAATTTGACGCGGCTGCAGGTCGTGCGGCTCCAACCCTCCGTTGGCTATGCCATCATCGGCGTCGCGCGCATCGGGGTGGACTACGAGGTGCGCGCCATGCGCCTGGCCTGCGACCCGTCGCAGGCACCGGCGCTGCTCTACGGCCTGCCCGGCCTGCCGCACGGCGCGCGGGAGCTGCGCGCGGAACAGGGCTATGAAGGCGTCACCCTCGCCGCCGGCAGCACGGCGCAGGTGAACGTGCCGGTGCCGGGCGCGCGGCCCGGGGATTTCGCGCAGGCGGCCTACAGCCTCTCTACCTCTGCCATCGTCTTCCTCGCGCAGATCGGCGCGCAGGATGTGGTGACGGTGACCATGTGGAACCGCTCCGGCGGCAGCGTCACGCTGAATGCGGGCACGGTGCGGGTGCGCGCGGTGAAATCGTGAGGCGTCGTCGCAAGCCCTCCATGCCGGTGCGGCTGGAGGATGCGGTGGCCGAGGTGACGGCGGACTACCTCAATTTCCTTCGCTCGCCCCGCCCGGACGAACCCGAGGACGCCAAATCCTTCGCCGCGCGCCACGCCGCCGCCAAGACCGCGCTGTCGCATATCGAGCAGATCATCAAGCTCGCCGACACACCCGCCGAGACGACGGAGGCCGACACCGAGAACCTGCTGCACGAAGCCCGCCACCAGATGGACCAGGACAGTGACACGGGGGAGGACACTGCACGCGATGGAGAAGCCGGCTGACCTGCTGGAATTCACCTGGATGTGGAACCGCGCCCAGGAGCTGAGGACGCCCGCCCTGCACCGCCGCATCCTGCTTTGGCTGGAGGACCGGCCGTCGAACCGCATGCTGCTGATGGCCTTCCGTGGCTGCGGGAAGTCCACGCTGGTGGGGCTGCTCTGCGCCTGGTCGCTGTATCGCAATCCGGAGCTGCGGATCATGGTGCTGGCGGCCGAACAGTCGCTCGCCGCGCGCATGGTGGCGCATGTGCGCCGCGTGCTGGAGCGCCACCCGCTCTGCCGTCCGCTGCTGCCGGAGGATGGCGAGGCCTGGGCGACCGACCGCTTCACCGTGGCCCGCCGTTCGGCGCTGCGCGACCCCTCGATGTTCGCGCAGGGGCTGCAGGGCAACATCACCGGCGCGCGCGCGGACCTCATCATCTGCGACGACGTGGAGGTGCCGGGCAATTGCGACACGCCCGGCAAGCGCCACGAACTGCGCGAGCGCCTGGCGGAGACGGAGTTCATCCTGACACCGGGCGGCGCCATCCTCTACGTCGGCACGCCGCACACGGAGGAGAGCCTCTACCGCCCCGGCGACGACTTCCTGCGCGGTTATGCGCGGCTGGAGGTGCCCATCCTGGACGCCGAGGGCCGCAGCGCCTGGCCCGAGCGTTTCTCGGAGCCCGCCATCGCCGCCATCCGCCGGCGCGTCGGCCCCATGCACTTCGCCCGGCAGATGCTGCTGCAACCCGTGCCCGCCGCGGCCGCGCGGCTCGATCCCGCGCTGCTGCTGCGCTACGCGGAGCAGACGGAATATGTCGAGGCGCAGGGCCGCCCGCAGCTCTGGCTGCTCGGGCGGCGCATGGTCTCGGGCGGCGGCTTCTGGGACCCCGCCTTCGGGCGCGAGAAGGGCGGCGATGGCTCCGTGCTCGCCGCCACCTACATGGATGGGGAGAACCACCACTTCATCCACCGCGTGGAGTGGATCACGCAGCGCGCCGACGCCGCCGACGACCCCGCCACGCAGCAATGCCGCCAGGTGGCCGCCCTCGCGCGGGACCTGCACCTGCCCGTGGTGCGCGTCGAGACCAACGGGCTGGGCCGCTTCCTGCCCGCCCTGCTCAAGCGCGAGATGGCGCGCGCCGGGGCCGCCTGCCAGGTGCTGGAACATGCCAGCCACCGCCCCAAGGCGGAGCGCATCCTGGCCGCCTTCGACCCGCTGCTGGCGGCCCGGCGCCTCTATGCGCATGAAGGCGTGATGACCTCCGCCTTCGCGCGCGAGATGGCGGAATGGCGCCCCGACGCGAAGGGGGCGCGCGACGACGCGCTGGACGCCGTGGCCGGCGCCATCCTGGCCGAACCGGTCCGGATGCCGGCCCTGCCGCCGCAGCCGCGCGGGCCGAGTTGGCGGGGTTAGCGCCTGATCCGCGAAGGCGGGAACGCCGGAGCGGTGAATCAGCCGCTCAAACTAAGCCGGCGCCTTCTTCAGGATCTCACTCGCATGGCGCTCCCGCCCCGCGGGCGTGATCGCGAAGCGCCCGTCAGGCCCCAGCTCGGCCAGCCCCATCGTGGAAAGCCGCCGCAGGCAGGGCTCGTCCGCCAGGCCGGGCGGGCGGCCATGCTGCCGCACCAGCGTCAGCCGGTGCAGGGCCGAGCGGCAGCAGGTCTCGAGATACGGCTCGTTCCACATCGCCCCTCCATACCCCCTCTCCGGGGTCCGCCCCGTTGTGGGGCGGCCCCGCGCCCACCGCAAGGAGATGTCATGAACATCCTCGAACTGGAGCCGCACATGCTGCTTCGCCTGGCCGAGGCGCCGGTCTCCATCCTGCTGCTCTGGCTGGTCCTGGGCATCAAGCGCGACCTGGACCAGCGGATCGAGCATGGCGACCGGCGCGAGATGGACGGCCTGGCCCGCACCCGCCAGGAACTGACCGATTTCAAGCTGGAGGTGGCGCGCACCTATGTGCCCCTCTCCCTCATCCGCGACGTGGACCAGCGGCTGAGCGAACAATTGCTGCGCATCGAGGAAAAGCTGGAGGACCTGCGCCGCGACGGGGGCTTCGGCCGATGAGCGCCGCCCCCGCCGCCATGACCGCGACCGAGGCCGCCGAGGCGCTGCTGGCCCGCATCCTCTACGCCGAGGCCGGCGGGCGTCCGGCGCGCGCCATCGAGGCGCTGGCCGCCCTGGCGCTGACCCGCGCACGGCTTGCCCTGGCCTGCCCGGAGGCCGCCGCGCGCTATGCGGGGGGTGAGCACCCCTCCAGCACCGCCCGCGCCCTGCTGGCGGTGCTGCGCGCGCCCTTCCAGTTCCCCACGCGCCACCCGCGCCACCCGGACCATGCCCGCTTCCTGGCCCAGCCCGAGGCGGACCCGGCCCTGGCCGTCTGCCGCCGCATCGCCCGCCGCGCCATGGCCGGCACCCTGCCGGACGCGACGGGCGGCGCGGTGCTGTGGCATGCCGAGGAACGGCTTCCGCGCTGGGCCATGGGCCGCGTGCCGCGCCTGGCGACGGGCGGGCTGTGCTTCTACCTGGAAGCGGATTGAGCTACGCGCCCCACATGGAACGCTTCATCTACACCCTCATCCGCGGCGACGACTGGCGCGCGGCGCAGGCCCTGGGCGAATACCGCGGCAGCGCCGATGACCGCCGCGACGGCTTTCTGCATTTCTCCACAGCGGCGCAGTTGCGTGCCACCGCCGCCAAGCACCGCGCCGGCGAGGCGGATCTCTGGATGATCGAGGCTGAATGCGCGCCCCTGGGCGAGGCGCTGCGCTGGGAGCCGGCCTCGGGCAGCTCCCGCCCCGGCCTGTTCCCGCATCTCTATGCCGCCCTGCCGCTGTCCGCCGTGCGGCGCGCGGTGCACGTGCCGTTGGGCGCGGACGGTGTTCACGCCTTCCCGGAAGATGTGCCCTGACGTGATGGCCTTCGCGCGGCCGCGATCACCGCGCGTTCGCTCATCAGGCAGGCGAGCACCACCACGGCCCCGCCCAGGATGACCGCCAGCCCCGGCGTGTTGCCGAACACCACATAGTCCAGCACCACGGACCAGGGCAGGGCGATGAACTCGAAGGGCGCCAACCGCGCCGGCGAGGCATGGCGGAAGGCCAGCGCCAGCAGCAGCGTGGCCGAACCCGCGATCACGCCATTCACCGTCAGCCGCGCCCAGCCCTCGACATCGGGCGGCACCCAGGTGGAATAGGCGAAGGGCGCCATGGCCAGCAGCCCGAGCAGCGAGGGCCAGAAGATCAGCCGCGCGAGGCCGGCCTCGGCGCGCAGCCCGCGGTTGATGGTGATGTTGGTGGCATAGCAGATCGTGCCCAGCAGCGCGTAGCCCAGCCCGAGCAGGCTTGCCCCGCCGCCGATCTGCGGCACCAGCGCGATGATGACGCCGCCGAACCCCACGCCGGACCAGATCCAGGCGGCGCGCGGCACCTCCTCGCGCAGGAAAAGCGCCGCCATGACCAGCGTCAGGAAGGGGGCGGTGAAGAAGACCAGATACCCCAGCGCCAGGGGCAGATGCCGGAAGGCCAGGAAGAACAGCAGGCCCGAGAACAGCATGGCCACCGCCCGCAGCCCGTGCAGCATGGGGTGGCGCGTGGTCAGCGACCCGCCCGCCTCGCGCCACATCGCGCGCAGCCCCAGCAGCAGCACCAGCAGGGTGACATGGCGCAGGAAGATGGCCTGGGCCGCGCTGTACTCCGCCGACAGGATCTTGCTGTTGGCGTCGAGCACGCCGAACATCGCGATCCCGGTCATGAGCATGACCGGCCCCTTCACATCCCGTTCCTTCCTGCCGTGTGGCCCACAGCATGTCCGGCCCGCCTGCCCCTGTGTCAACGCACGGAACTGGGGTATCTGCCCCGCGACATGACACCCGCCCTCGCCTCCGCCCTGACCCCGCGCTCCGGCTGCTCGATGCCGAGACCGCCCATGGCATTGCCCTGCGCGGGCTGGCGGCGGGGCTGGCGGGCCAGGATTCCACGCCCGATGCGCCGTCGCTGGCGGTGCGGGCGCTGGGCCTTGATTTCCGCAACCCGATCGGGCTCGCGGCCGGCTTCGACAAGGATGCGGTGGCGGTGCTGCCGCTGCTGCGCCTGGGTTTCGGCTTCGTGGAGGCCGGCACCGTCACCCCGCGCCCCCAGGCGGGCAACCCGCGCCCGCGCCTGTTCCGCCTGGCGGAAGACCAGGCCGTCATCAACCGCATGGGCTTCAACAATGGCGGGCTGGACGCCTATCTGGAGCGCCTGCGCGCCCTGCCGCGCCCGCTGCCCGGCCTGCTCGGCGCCAATGTGGGCGTGAACAAGGAGGGCGCGGACCCGGAGCGCGACTACCCCGCCCTCTGCCGCGCCGTGGCGCCGCTGGCGGACTATGTCACCATCAACATCTCCTCGCCCAACACGCCCGGCCTGCGGGATCTGCAGGGGGAGGCGCGGCTCGCTTCCATCCTCGCCGCCGTGGCGCCGCCGACGCTGGGCAAGCCCGTGCTGGTGAAGCTGGCGCCGGATCTTGCCGATGACGCGCTGGGGCCGATCATCGAGGTCTGCGTGACGGCGGGTGTCGCGGGGCTCATCATCTCCAACACCACCATCGCGCGGCCGGAGACGCTGCGGGGCGCGGCGAAGGGCGAGGCGGGCGGGCTGTCCGGCGCGCCGCTGTTCCAGCGCTCCACGGAGGTGCTGCGCGCCGTGCGCCGCATCGCGGGCGAGCGGCTCGTGCTGGTCGGCGCGGGCGGGGTGGCCAGCGGCGAACAGGCCTATGCGAAGATCCGCGCGGGGGCGACCCTGGTGCAGCTCTACACCGGCTTCGCCTATGGGGGCCCTGCCCTGGTGGGACGGATCAAGCGGGAATTGGCGGGGCTGCTGGCGCGCGACGGTTTCGCGCGCGTGGCCGATGCCGTGGGAGTGGATGCGTGACGATCAAGATCTACGAAGGCCTGGAACCCCTGGCCGACCGCTATGACGGCTATGTCTTCGACCTATGGGGCGTGGTGCATGACGGGCGCGCGCTGTATCCCGGCGTGCCGGAATGCCTGGCCATGCTGCGGCAGCGCGGCAAGCGCATCGTCTTCCTGACCAACGCCCCGCGCCGCGCCTGGTTCATCCAGGGCATGCTGGACAAGATGGGGCTGGAGCGGGGGCTCTATGACGGCATCATCTCCTCGGGCGAGGTCTCCTGGCGCTGGCTGAAGGAACGCCCTGAGGGCTGGTTCCGCAAGTTCGGCCCGCGCGGCTTCCACATCGGGCCGGAGCGCGACCTCTCGGTGGCCGAGGACGGCGCGGCCGAGCTGGTCGCGACACCCGAGGAAGCCGATTTCCTGCTGAACACCGGCCCCGACCCCGATCGCGGCTCGCACTCGGTCGAGGCCTATCGCCCCGCCCTGGAACGCTGCTTCGCGGCCAAGCTGCCCATGGTCTGCGTGAACCCCGACCGCGCGGTGATGGTGGGCACGGACAAGCTGATCTGCGCGGGCGCGCTGGCCGACATCTACCTGGGCTGGGGCGGCGATGTCTTCGAAGTGGGCAAGCCCGACCCCGCCGTCTACGGCCCCGTCATGGAGGCGCTGGAGATGACCGACCGCGCCCGCGTGCTGGCGGTGGGCGACACGCCGCACACCGACCTGGCCGGCGCCGCCGCGGCGGGGATGGACAGCCTCTGGGCCATGACGGGCCTCACGGCCAATGCCCATGGCGATGACCCCTCGCCGGAGGTCCTGGCGCGCGTGGCCGAGGAAGAGGGCGTGCGCCCGTTGGGGGCGCTGCGCAGCCTGCGCTGGTAGGGGCGCTCCCCGCCAGCAGACGCGGTCAGGCGTGCCCCGCCGCGCCCACGATGCGGCTGGGATCCACGCGCAGCTTGGACATGGCGCGGTCCCACTTGGTCTTGAGCTCGGTGTCGAACAGCAGCGCCTCGTCCGGGGGCGCGATGAGCCAGGCATTTTCCGCGATCTCGGCGTCGAGCTGCCCAGGGCCCCAGCCGGCATAGCCCAGCGCCAGCACGCATTGGCGCGGGCCGCTGCCCTCGGCAATCGCCTTCAGGATGTCCACATTCGCGGTAATGGCGAAGCCGCCCTCGACGGGCAGCGAGCCCTCCTCGCGCCATTCATTCGTGTGCAGCACGAAGCCGCGCCCCTCATCCACCGGGCCGCCATTCAGCAGGCGGATGTCGCGCTGCGGCGGCACCGCCTCCACCCCCACCTGGCGCAGCAGCGCGTCGAAGCTGAGCTTCTGGATGGGCCGGTTGAGGATGAGGCCCATGGCCCCCTCGGGCGAATGGGCGCAGATGCAGATCACGCTGCGGGCGAAGCGGCTGTCGCGCATGGAGGGCATCGCGATGAGCAGCTGCCCGGAGAGGGTGTCGCCGCCAACGGAGTCCAGGGGGTCGAAGGGGTCCTGTTGTGCCATGCCACAGAGATGGCGTGCGGGGGAGCCGGCTGCAAGCCGCGGGCGGCGCCGCATTCTCTTGGCGCCGGTTCTGTTCTACACGGACCATTCCGCACAGGAGGAAATCCCCCATGACGATCAAGGTCGGTGACAGCATCCCCTCGGCCAAGCTGATGATGGCGAGCGCCGAAGGCCCCAAGGAAGTGACCACTGAGGAGCTCTTCGGCGGCAAGACCGTGGTCCTGTTCGGCGTGCCGGGTGCCTTCACCCCCACCTGCTCGGCCAAGCATCTCCCGGGCTTCGTGACCAACATCGCCGCCATCAAGGGCAAGGGCGTGGACACCGTGGCCTGCATGGCGGTGAACGACGTCTTCGTCATGGGCGCCTGGGGCAAGGACCAGGGCGTGGGCGAGAACGTGACCATGCTGGCCGATGGCAGCGCCGCCTTCACCAAGGCGATGGGCCTCGAATTCGACCTGACGGCCCGCGGCCTGGGCGTTCGCGCACAGCGCTTCGTGCTGGTGGCGAAGAACGGCGTGGTGACGCATGTGGCCGTGGAGGCGCCGGGCGCCTTCGAGGTCAGCAGCGCCGAGGCGGTTCTCGCCGCGCTCTGAGCGGCCCCAGCGCTTCATGCGCTGGAATTGAAAAGCGGTGGAGGTCTTGCGGCAACGCAAGAACCTTCACGCGCCTGTCATGTTATCCTCCCGGACACAGCCATTCGGGAGGGCCAAGACATGAAGACGCGCACCATGGCGGAGATGGTCCGCCACCAGGACCCGCTGGCCATGCCACCGGGCGCCACCGTGCAGGAAGCCTGCATCGCCATGCACCGCCGCCGCGTGGGGGCGGTGCTGGTGGTGGAGCATGGCAAGCTGGCCGGCATCTTCACGGGGCGTGACGCCGTGCTCTGCCTGGCGCGCGAGATGGACCCGGCCCGCACCGCGCTCGGCCAGGTGATGACCAAGGCGCCCACCACGCTCCGCGCGCAGGACCGCGCCATCGAGGCGCTGCGCCTGATGAATGATGGCGGCTTCCGTCACCTGCCGGTGGTGGAAGAGGGAAGGGTGCTGGGCATCGTCTCGCGCTATGATTTCCGCACGGAGGAGCATGGGCGGATGGACGAGGAGACTGGATATTTCGAGGTGATCCGGTAGCGCGGCCGCCCCGCCACGGCGGTCACCCCCGCATGGCGTCAAGATGGGCTTCAACACGCGCGACAGCCTCTCCAGGGCTGAGCCAGGCCGTCTCGAGGCGAAGATGCGGCCCGTCCCAAGCCTCGAACCGGCGCCGCGTCACCGCGGCCCAATCCGGCGGGACGAGGCCCGGCAGGTCCGACACCCGTTCCTCGACCCTGCGGCGGTGTTCCGCCGCGTCGGAACAGACCACCAGCACCTGCACCAGCGGAACGCCCGTTCGTGCGGCCACCGCCTGCCAAGCTTCTCGGCTTTCCCGAACCGGGTTCACGCAATCCGCCACCACTGTGAGGCCGGCGGCGAGGTTGGCCTCGGCCAGGGCATTGGCAACAGCGTAGCCCGCGGTGCCGACCTCGCCCGCCAGCACTCCGGCGTTGCGGATGGCCTGCTCGATCACGTCAATGCGCAGATGCATCGCCTGGCGGCGGCGCGCGACCTCCCGCGAGATCGTGGTCTTGCCCGTTCCCGGCAGGCCGCTGAAGACAATGAGCATGGTGGCGTTCCTGGGAGGATCATAAGCGTCCGTTAAGCCTGGTGCCGCACGCTCGCCCGGAAATGGAGGACAGCATGACCGGCGACGCCACGGCGGAGGAGGTGCGGGAGGCCCGGATGCGCCTGACCCGCCACCTGACCGAGCTGCACAAGCTGCACCTGACCCTGCTGGCCGAGACGCGCGCCCTGAAGCGCTTCACCACGGCCGGCCGCTCCAACGCCGAGATCGAGATCACGGCGGAGGTGCTGGAGCAATATCTCTCCGCGACCGATGCCTTCCTGGAGAACATGCGCGGCCGCGTCGAATCACGGCTGGGCCTGCTCCGGCGGGGTGAGCCGCTGGTGAATGGCCGCGCCGATGACGCGCCGGGCCATGGCGCCTTCTGGCTGAGCTTTTCGCGGCTCTGCGCGGTGCTGCGGCGCGCCGCGAAGCGCTCCGAAGCCTGACGGGGCCACCAGCGCTTCAGGCTCGCTTCAGGGCAGCAGGACGGTGCTGCCCGTGGTCTTGCGCGCCTCCAGGTCCCTGTGCGCCTGCGCGGCGTCCTTCAGAGGGTAGCGCTGGTTCACATTCATCTTCACCGCGCCCTTGGCGACGACGTCGAACAGGTCGTTCGCCACCGCCACCAGATCCTCGCGCTTGGCGGTGTAGGAGGCGAGCGTGGGGCGCGTGAGGTAGAGCGAGCCCTTGGCGGCCAGCACGCCGATATCAAACGGCGGCACGGGGCCCGAGGCATTGCCGTAGCTGACCATGAAGCCCAGCGGCGCCAGGCAGTCGAGCGAGGGCATGAAGGTGTCGCGGCCCACGCTGTCATAGACCACGGGCACCATCGCGCCGCCGGTGATCTTCTTCACCGCGGAGGGAAGGTCCTCGCTCGTCAGCACGACGTGGTCGGCGCCATGCGCGCGGGCGAGCTCAGCCTTCGCCTCCGTGCTGACGGTGCCGATGACGGTGGCGCCCAGGTGCTTCGCCCATTGGCACATGATGAGGCCCACGCCACCGGCCGCCGCGTGCACCAGGATCGTCTCGCCGGCCTTCACGCGGTAGGTGGTGCGCAGCAGGTATTGCGCCGTCATGCCCTGGAGCATCATGGCCGCCGCGTCCTCGAAGCCGATGGCGTCCGGCATCTTCACCAGGCGGTCGGCCTTGATGGTGCGGGCCTCGGCATAGGCGCCGACGGGGCCGGAGGCATAGGCCACGCGGTCGCCGACGGCGACTTCGGTCACACCCTCGCCGATGGCCTCGACGACGCCCGCGCCCTCCATGCCGATGGTGGCCGGCAGGCTGGGCAGCTTGTAGAGGCCGGTGCGGAAATAAACGTCAATGAAGTTCAGGCCCACGGCCTTGTGGCGGACCAGCGCCTCGCCGGGCTTGGGCGCGGGGAGCGGCACTTCCTCCCACACCAGTTGCTCGGGGCCGCCATGCTCATGGATGCGGATGCTGTGGTTCACGGGGCGGAAGCTCCTGGATTGAGATGGCGCGCCTCATGGTCGAGGAGGAAGCGCTTGGTGTTGGGGCCGTCGAGGCCGGAATAGCCCCCCAGCTTCCCGCCCGCCGCCACGACGCGGTGGCAGGGGATCAGGATGGGGATGGGGTTCGCGCCATTGGCCTGGCCCACCGCGCGGGCCACGGAGGCCAGTTCGCGCGCGATGTCGGCATAGCTGCGCGTCTCGCCGGGCGGAATGCGGGTGAGCGCGGCCCAGACCCGGCGCTGGTAGGGGGTGCCGTGCGGCGCCAGCGGAAGCTGGAAGTGCAGGCGGCGCCCGTCGAAATAATCCTGCAACTGGTCCCTCGCCTCGCGCAGCAGCGGTGTCGCCGACTGGTCCCGCCCCCGCCCCCAGTCGAGGGCGACAAGGGCGCCGTCCTCCTCCGAGAGGGTGAGTTCACCCAGCGGTGTCATCAGCGAGAGCTGAGGCATGTTTCCCAAGATTGCAGTGACGGAGGGATGCAGCACCCCGCGGGGGCGCGCGTCAAGCGGGGGTTTTCAAGCCCCTGGGCGCAGGGCCATGGCGCCGCTACATGCATGGAGAATGCAGGAGCTTGCCATGGCCGAGGCCGACCCCCCGCTCTACTTCGACGCGCATGTCTTCGTCTGCTGCAACCGCCGCGCGGAGGGGCATCGGCGCGGCAGCTGCGCGGCCGCGGGCAGCGAGCGGCTGCGCGACTACATGAAGGCGCGGGCGAAGGAACTGAGCCTGAAGCGCGTGCGCGTGAACATGGCGGGCTGCCTGGACCGCTGCGAATTCGGCCCGGCCGTCGTCATCTATCCCGAAGGCGTCTGGTATCGCCCGCAAACGGAAGCGGATGTGGATGAGATCCTCTCGGCGCATCTCGTAGCGGGCGGCCGCGCCACGCGGCTGATGCTGACCGAGAAGGACGTGCCGCCGCCGAAGTCGTGAGGACGATCTTCGCCCTCGCCTCCGGGGCGGGACGGGCGGCGGTGGCGGTGATGCGCGTCTCGGGGCCTGGCGCGGGCGCGGCGCTGGAAGCCCTGGCCGGCGGGCGGCCGACGCCGCGCATGGCCAGCCTGCGGCGGCTGCGGCATGGCGGCGTGGTGCTGGACCAAGCATTGGTGCTGTGGTTCCCCGGCCCCGCCTCCTACACCGGCGAGGACAGCGCGGAGTTGCACCTGCATGGCGGCCCCGCCGTGGTGGCGGCGGTGGCGGAGGCGCTGGTGGCGCTGGGCCTGCACCCGGCCGAGCCCGGCGAATTCACGCGCCGTGCCTTCCTGAACGGCAAGCTGGACCTGACGGCGGCGGAGGGCATCGCGGACCTGATCGCCGCCGAGACCGAGGCACAGCGGCGCCAAGCCTTGCGCCAGGCCGAGGGCGGACTGGCCGCGCGTCATGCGGAGTGGGCCGCGCGGCTGACACGGCTGCTGGCGCGGCAGGAGGCCTTCATCGAGTTCGAGGAAGAGGACCTGCCCTCCGACCTGGACGCCCAGGTGACGGCCGATGCCCTGGCCCTGCGCGCGGAGATGGCGGCCCTGCTGGCCGAGGCGCCGCGCGCCGAACGCCTGCGCGAGGGCGTGGCCGTGGCCATCCTGGGCGCGCCGAACGCCGGAAAATCCTCGTTGCTGAACGCGCTGGCGGAGCGCGAGGCCGCCATCGTCTCCGCCCGCGCCGGCACCACGCGCGATGTGGTGGAGGTGCGCCTCGAACTGGGCGGCGTGCCGGTGACGCTGGCGGACACGGCCGGGCTGCGCGAGACGGCGGACGAGATCGAGGCCGAAGGGGTGCGTCGCGCCCTGGCCCGGGCCGAGGCGGCCGATCTGCGCCTGCTGGCCTTCGCGGCGGATGCCGCGCCGGATGCCGCCACCCTGGCGCTGCAAGGCCCCGAGGCGCTGCTCGTGGCCACCAAATCAGACCTGCCGGGCAGGCCCATGGCCGGCGCCCTGGCCGTCTCCGCCCGCACGGGTGACGGCCTGCCCGCGCTGCGCGCGGCGCTGGAGGCGGCCGTGCGGGCGCGGGCCGGGCTCTCCGACGACGCCGGCCTGACCCGCCCCCGCCACCGCGCCGCCCTGGGCGAGACGGTGGAATGGCTCGACCGCCTGCCCTCCGCCCCCATGCCCGAGCTGCGCGCGGAAGCGCTGCGCGGCGCGCTGCGCGGCCTGTCGCGGCTGACGGGGCGGGTGGATGTGGAGCAGGTGCTGGACCTGGTGTTCGGCGAGTTCTGCATCGGCAAGTAGCGGTGCTATAGCCCCCGCATGTTCGACATGCGCTTCGACGTGGTGGTGGTGGGCGGCGGCCATGCCGGCTGCGAGGCGGCGGCGGCCGCTTCGCGCTGCGGCGCGCGCACCCTGCTGCTGACCCATGACCCGGCCCGCCTGGGCGAGATGTCCTGCAACCCCGCCATCGGCGGCATCGGCAAGGGCCATCTGGTGCGCGAGGTGGACGCGCTGGACGGCATCATGGGCCGCGCCGCCGACGCCGCCGGCATCCACTTCAAATTGCTGAACCGCAGCAAGGGCCCGGCCGTGCGCGGGCCGCGCGCCCAGGCGGACCGCAAGCTCTATCGGCAGGCGGTGGCCGCGCTGCTGGCCGAGACGCCCGGGCTGACCGTGCTCGGTGATCCGGCGGAAGACCTGCTGCTGGAAGATGGCGCACTGACTGGCGTGCTGACTGCTTCCGGCCGCCGCATCGGCTGCGGCGCGCTGGTCATCACGACCGGCACCTTCCTGCGCGGCATGATCCATATCGGCGAGAGGCGCATCCCCGCCGGGCGCGTGGACGAGGCGCCGGCGGTGGGGCTGGCCCTGGCCCTGGAACGCCTGGGCCTGCCCCTGGCGCGCCTCAAGACAGGCACGCCGCCCCGCCTGGATGGCCGTACCATCGACTGGGCCGCGCTGGAATCTCAGCCGGGCGACGCGGCGCCGGAGCCGCTTTCCTGGATGACGGAGCGCATCACCAACCGTCAGGTGGAATGCGGCATCACCCACACCACCGCCCGCACGCATGAGATCATTCGCGGCAGCCTGCACCTCTCGGCCGTCTATGGCGGGCGGATCGAGGGGGTGGGGCCACGCTACTGCCCCTCGGTCGAGGACAAGGTGGTGCGCTTCGCGGACAAGCCGCGGCACCAGATCTTCCTGGAACCCGAGGGGCTGGATGACCCCACCGTCTATCCCAACGGCATCTCGACCAGCCTGCCTGAGGAGGTCCAGGCCGCGCTGGTGGCGTCCATTCCAGGGCTGGAGCGCGCCACCATCCTGCGCCCCGGCTATGCCATCGAATACGACCATGTGGACCCTCGCGCGCTGTGGCCCACGCTGGAGTGCCGCGCCTTGCCACGCCTCTTCCTGGCCGGGCAGATCAACGGCACCACGGGCTATGAGGAGGCCGCAGCTCAGGGGCTGCTCGCGGGCGTGAACGCGGCACATCGGGCGGGCGGCGGGGAGACGCCGGCGACCCTGACGCGGGCCGAGGCCTATCTGGGCGTGCTCGTGGACGACCTGACCCTGCACGGCGTCAGCGAACCCTACCGTATGCTCACTGCGCGCTCCGAATACCGGCTCAGCCTGCGGGCGGACAATGCGGGGATGCGTCTGACCTCCCATGGCCTGGCCTGGGGCTGCGTCGGCCCGGCCCGCGCCGCCGCGCACCAGGCCTTCGCGCGGGCGGCGGAGGATGCCCTGGCCCGCGCCCGCGCGGAAGGCGCGACGCCGGCCCAGTATCTGGCGGCCGGCATCGCCATCAACCAGGACGGCCGTTGGCGCAGCCTGTTCGACGTGCTGGCGCTGCCCGCCGCCGGGAGCGCCGCGATCGAGGCCCTTTTCCCGTGGCTGGCGGAGCTGTCGCCGCGGGTCCGCACCTATCTCGAAGCGGAAGCCCTCTACGCCCCCTACCTCGACCGCCACGCGGCGGAGCGCGCAATGCTGGAACGGGAGGAGGCCCTGACCATCCCGCCCGACATTGACTTCGCCGCCATCGCCGGCCTCTCCAACGAAATGCGGGACCGTCTGCACCGCGCCCGCCCCGCCACCCTGGGCAGCGCCGGGCGGCTTCCTGGCGTAACGCCCGCCGCCCTCGCCGCCCTCGCCGTCCACCTCCGGCGCCAAATGCGTGTTTCACGTGAAACAGCCTGACCCGCCCCCGGATCACCCTGTTTCACGTGAAACAGAGGCCAGGCTGCGCGCCTATCTGCGCCTGCTGTTGGAATGGAACAGCCGCATCAACCTCGTGGCGAACGCACCGGAGGAGGTGCTGTGGCAGCGCCACATCCTCGATGGCTGGCAGCTTCTTCCGCTGCTGCCCGATGGCCCGCTGGCGGACCTTGGCTCCGGCGGCGGGCTGCCAGGCCTCGTGATCGCCATAGCACGCGCGCAGGAAACGCACCTCGTCGAATCGGACCGGCGCAAATCCGCCTTTCTGATGGAAGCGACGCGCCAGCTTGGCCTGCCCCATGTGCGCGTCCACCCGCGCCGCATCGAGGCCGCGCAATTGCCGCCACTCGCCGTCCTCACCGCCCGCGCCCTCGCGCCCCTGACGGATCTGCTGCCGCATGCCGCGCGCCTGCTGGCCCCAGGTGGCGTCGCGGTCTTTCCGAAGGGCAGAACCGCCGAAGCGGAGTTGACGGCCGCCGCGCCGCATTGGTTTATGCAAGTCGAGCGGTTCGCGAGCCGGACGGACGCTGCTGCCACCATTTTCCGGCTGAGCGAGATTCGCCCTGAAGTCGTCTGACACCCCGCCGCCGCGCATCCTTGCCCTCGCCAACCAGAAGGGTGGCGTGGGCAAAACCACGACCGCCGTGAACCTGGCCGCGGCCCTCGCCGCGCGGCAGAAGGTGCTGCTGATCGACCTCGACCCGCAGGGCAATGCCTCCACCGGGCTTGGCGTCGCGCGCGCGGATCGTGGCGCGGGCAGCTACGCCCTGCTGATCGATGGCCGCCCCCTGGCCGAGGTCATTCGCCCCACCGCCGTGAAGAACCTCCATCTCGTGCCCGCCGACCAGGATTTGGCCGGTGCCGAGCTGGAGTTGGCCGACCTTTCCCGCCGTGAATCCCGCCTGAAGACCGCGATCGAGGCCGGCGCCGAACGGCTGCGCGGCGTGGACTGGGTGCTGCTGGACTGCCCGCCCTCGCTCGGCCTTCTCACCCTGAACGCGCTGGTGGCGGCCGAGGCCGTCATGGTCCCCCTCCAGGCCGAGTTCTACGCGCTGGAGGGCATGTCCCAGATCATGCAGACGCTGGAACGGGTGCGCGGCGGCTTCAACCCCGTGCTGCGCCTGGAAGGCATCGTGCTCACCATGCTGGACCGCCGCAACAACCTCTCCGAGGCGGTGGAGAATGACGTCCGCGGCTTCTTCAAGCAGCAGGTCTATGAGACGGTCATCCCCCGCAACGTCCGCGTCTCCGAGGCGCCGTCGCACGGCCTGCCCGTGACGCTCTACGACCCCCGCTCGCCCGGGGCCGACGCCTACACCCGCCTTGCCGCCGAATTCCTCCGCCGCCATCGCGCGCGGCTCCGCCAGGAGGCCACCGCATGAGCAAGCCCCCCGCTTTGGGCCGTGGCCTCTCGGCCCTGCTGGGCGATGCCGCGGCTGCCAGCACCGGGGCCAACACCCCAGGCCTGCGCCACCTCCCTGTTGCGTCCATCGAACCCGGTGCCTTCCAGCCGCGCGAGGCCATGGACGAAGCGGCGCTGGCCGAACTCGCCGGCTCCATCCGCGAGCATGGCGTGCTGCAACCCATCCTGGTGCGCCCGCTGAAATCCAGCCGTGGCCAGCGCTTCGAGATCATCGGCGGCGAGCGCCGCTGGCGCGCCGCCCAGGCCGCGGGCCTGCACGAAGTGCCCGCCCTGGTGCGCGACCTCTCCGACCGCGAGGCCATGGCCGCCGGCCTCGTCGAAAACCTCCAGCGCCAGGATTTGAACGCGCTGGAGGAGGCCGAAGGCTATGGCCGCCTCGTCGAGCAATTCGGCCTGACGCAGGACGCCCTGGCCCGCGCCGTGGGCAAGAGCCGCCCGCACATCGCCAACACGCTGCGCCTGCTGCAACTGCCCGATCGTGTGCGCGAATTGCTGCGCGAGGGCGCACTCACCGCCGGCCACGCCCGTGCCCTGCTCACCGCCAAGGACCCGGTGGGCCTTGCCTTGCAGGTGGTGGACCGTGGCCTGAACGTCCGCCAGGCTGAGGCGCTGGCCGCCAGCCGCAACCTGCCCCCCGCCCCGCGCGCCCCCCGCTCCGACGCCGACACCCGCGCGATCGAGCAGAAGATCACCGCGCATCTGGGCCTCAAGGTCGCCATCAAGCACGGGCCGCGCGGGGGGCAGGTGGTCCTGTCCTACAAGGATCTGGACCAGCTCGACGGCATCGTCCGCCTCCTCACGAAATGATGGCCGCGTGGGCCATGGTGCTGAGCGTGTCCATGCGCGGCCCGTGGAATTCCTCGCTCTGCCGCGTGTTGGACAGGAAGGCGAAGCTGACGCCCGAGGCCGGGTCCGCCCAGCAATAGGACGACCCCACGCCGCCATGGCCGAAGGTGGAAGGGTGCGCGATGGCCCCCAGCCCACGGATGGCCGGCGTCGTGCCGCGCAGATGCGGCCCCAGGCCCCGGTGCATGGGCATGCCGTTGTATTCGTCCGGCCGGTCGCCCGTGTAGTTCCGCACCGCGTATTCGATGGTCCGCGGTGACAGGATGCGCCGCCCCGCCAGGGCGCCCCCGCCCAGCAGCGCCTGGTAGAAGGCCGCCATGGCCCGCGCCGTGCCATAGCCGCCGCCGCCTGGAATACCAGCGGCGCGGTGCGCCAGGCTGCCTTCCGGCATCCGGACGCTTCCATCCACGTCACGCATGTCGGCCACGCGCGGCACCTCCGCCTCGGGCAGGCCCACGAACAGCTCCCGCTCCAGCCGCAGCGGTTCGATGATGTTCCGGCGCAGGAAGACGCGGTGGTCCTCGCCCGTCACGGCGCGGATGACCGCCGCCGCGACCCAGTGGGCCGAGGCCGGATGGTAGCGCACCAGGCTGCCCGGCGCCCATTCCAGGCTGAAATCGCACACCACCTGGCGCAGCTTCGCCGGGTCCTCCCAGGCCTCGGCCGGCACCTCGGCGCTGGGGAAGCCCGCCTGGTGCGTCAGCAGCTCGATGAAGGTGATGCCGCCCTTGCCGCCCGTCTCGAAGCCCGGCAGGTGCTCGGCCACGGTATCGCTCAGGCGCAACGCGCCCCGCTCGGCCAGCAGCCACAGCGCGGCCGCCGTCAGCACCTTGGTGTTGGAATAGAGCAGCCACAGCGTCTCCGCCGTCGCCTTCACCCCCGGGCGCGCCTCACCAAAGCTGCGGTGCAGCGCCAGCCGCCCATGCCGCGCGATGGCCAGCTGCGCGCCGGAATGGTGGCCGGCCGCGATGTCGGCCTCGATGCGGGCGCAAAGCGCCTCCAGCCGCCCCGGGTCGAGGCCGAGTTCGGCGGGGCTGGCGTCTGGCAGGGGAAAGGGCACGGTCATGGGTCATCCTCCGGCCGCCATCCTCCACCCGCGCCGCGCCGGCGGGAAGTCTTTGGGCTTGGCGCCCCCGTCCCCCCCTGCCATGCTCAGCGGCAATGCGGCGCAGCAAGCGCCGTGAATGGAGGAATTCAT
The DNA here is from genome assembly GCF_014764365.1 of Roseococcus microcysteis. Taxonomy (NCBI): domain Bacteria; kingdom Pseudomonadati; phylum Pseudomonadota; class Alphaproteobacteria; order Acetobacterales; family Roseomonadaceae; genus Roseococcus; species Roseococcus microcysteis. The sequence continues at coordinate 2,743,534 of NZ_CP061718.1, read as the reverse complement.
GTCCCTGACCCGCCGCGCGGCGCTGTCGGCGCTGCCGCTCGCTGCCCTGCCCTTTGCCGCCCAGGCCCAGTCCCAGGCCTTCCCCGACCGCAATGTCCGCTACATCGTGCCCTTCCCGCCGGCCGGGCTGACGGACATCATGGCGCGCCTCGTGGCCCAGCGCCTCTCCGACACCTGGAACCGCCCGGTGGTGGTCGAGAACCGCGCCGGCGGCAACGCGCTGATCGGCGCCGACGCCGCCGCCAAGTCGCCGCCCGATGGCCACACCCTGCTGGCCATCACCATGACCCACACGGTCAATGTCTCGCTCTTCCCCAACGCGCCCTACAATTTGATGCGTGACTTCGTGCCGGTCTCGGTGCTGGGCTCGCTGCCGCTGGTGGTGGTGGTGAACGCCAACAACCCCGCCCGCACCCTGGCCGAGCTGATGGAACAGGCTCGCGGCCGGCCCATGAATGGCGGCTCCTCCGGCAATGGCTCGCCGCCGCATCTGGGGCTGGAGCTGTTCCGCCAGGCCTCGCGCGCGGGCGGCAACATCACCCATGTGCCCTATCGCGGCGGCGCGCCCTCGGTGACGGACCTGGCTGGCGGCAATCTGGACCTGATCGTCTCCAACCTTCCCGAATGCCTGGGCCAGATCCAGGGCGGCCGCCTGCGCGCCCTGGCCACCACGGGCACGGAACGCCACCGCCTCATCCCCGACGTGCCCACCGTGGCCGAGGCCGGCGCGCCCGGCCTGACCATGACCAACTGGACCGCGGTGCTGACCAACGCCGCCGTCCCCGCGCCCGTCTTCGCGGAGATCAGCCGCGCCACCCAGCTCGCCATCCAGCACGCCGACACGCGCCGCCGCGCCGAGGAAGGCGGCTTCGACGTGCTGGGCTGGGACCCCGACCGCTCCAAGAGCTTCATGGCCCAGGAGGTGGACCGCTGGGCCCAGCTGGTGCGCGAGGCGAATATCCGCGTGGATGCCTGACCGCGCCCGATACGCTTCGCAAGTGGACGTGGCGGCCCATCCGCGCTTGAACAGGGCGCATGAATGACCAGCCACGCCTGAGCCTCGGCGAAGCCGAGACCCTCGCCGCCCGCGCGCTCTCCGCCGCGGGGGCGAACCCCGAGATGGCCCGCCTCACCGCCGCCGCCCTCGTCGCCGCCGAGGCCGAGGGGCAGGGCGGGCACGGCCTCTCGCGCGTGGCCATGTATGCGGGCTATCTGCGCGAGGGCCGCGCCAAGGGCGACGCCACCCCGCGCGTGACGGCCGAACGCGGCGGCGCGGCCCTGGTGGATGCCGGCAACGGGTTGGCCTACCCCGCGCTGGCCCTGGCCGAGGCCGAAGCGGCCGCCCGCGCCATCGCCCATGGCGTCAGCTTCGTCACCGTCACCAACAGCCACCATGCGGGCGCCATGTCGCTGCCCGTGCGGCGGCTGGCCGAGCGCGGCCTGGTGGCGCTGGCCTTCACCAATTCGCCCTACGCCATGCCGGTGCCGGGCGGGCGGCGACCGCTGCTGGGCACGAACCCCGTGGCCGCCGCCTTCCCCCGCCGCAAGGGGCCGCCTCTGCTGGTGGATCTGGCGCTGTCCGAGGTCGCGCGCGGCAAGATCATGGTCGCCGCCAAGGAGGGTCGCCCCATCCCCGAGGGCTGGGCGCTGGACGCCGAGGGCAACCCCACCACCGACGCCAAGGCCGCGCTGGACGGCGCCATGCTGGCCATGGGCGGCACGAAGGGCGCGGCGCTGGCCCTGGTGGTGGAATTGCTCTGCGTCTCGCTGGGCGCCGCCGCCTTCGGCTTCGAGGCCGACAGCTTCTTCGCCCCTTCCTCCAACCCGCCGCGCCTCGGCCACGCCCTGCTGGCGGTGGACCCGGGCGCGCTGGCCGGCCATGCCGCCTATCTGGACCGGGTGGAGGCCCTCATCACCGCCATGCTGGGGGATGAGGGCGTGCGCCTCCCCGGCGCCCGGCGCGAAATCCTGCGCGCCAACGCCGTCACCCAGGGCCTCGCCGTGCCCCAGCCCGTGCTGGATCAACTCCATGCCCTCGCAAATTCCTGAGGGCTGGGGCGAGGCGCCCCGCCCCCGCCGCCCGGAACCCGCCCGCATCTGTGGGGTGAACGCCGTGCGCGCCCTGTTCCTGCGCCGGCCGGAGGCGGTCATCCGCCTGCACTACCTGGCCGAACGCCGTCCCGTGGCCGGCCCGCTCTGCCGCTACCTCGCGCGCCATCACAAGGCCTACCGAGAGGTGCTGGACGACGAGCTGACGCGCATCGCGGGCACCGAGCACCATGGCGGCATCGTCGCCCTGGCCGAGCCGCGCCGGGCGCTGCCCATGCCCAACCCACCGCCGCCCATCCTCTTTGCCGGGTCGGTGCTGCCGGTGCTGGACGGCATCGGCAACCCGCACAATCTGGGCGCCATCGCGCGCGGCGCGGCCTTTTTCGGCGCCAAGGCCATGATCCTCTCCGATGATCCGCGCCAGGCGGACCTGTCGGATGCCGCCTACCGCACCTCGGAGGGCGGGCTGGAGCACATGGCCGTCTTCCGCGCCGAGCACCTGCCCAGCCTGCTCCGCCGCCTCTCCGGCCAGTTCCTGGTCACGGCGGCCGTGGCGGCGGGTGGCCAGCCCCCCCATGCGCTGCCGCGCGGCAAGCCCATCGCCCTCGTGCTGGGCAATGAGGAAAGCGGGCCCTCGCCCGAGGTGCTGGCCTGTTGCGAGGCGCGCATCACCCTCGCGGGCAGTGGGCTGGTGGAAAGCTTGAACGTGGCCGCCGCCACGGCCGTGCTGATGCATGCCCTCATGGGCCCTAAAGCTTGATCCGGCGCCCTCCACGCCCCATTTGCACCTGCGAATGAGTTTCGAGGCCGACAGCACGGGCGGCGCCACCAGGCTCCGCTTCACCGGAAGCCTCAGCGCCACGGAAGCCGCGCGCCTCTGGAATGAGGCGCATAAGGCCAGCCATGGCCAATCCCGCATCTTGCTGGACGCGAGCGGCGTAACGGCGCTCGACTCCGCGGGGGCCGCGCTCCTGGTCTCCGTGGCGGGCAAGGAGGCCGAGTGGCGTGAGCCCGAGGACGCCTCCGCCGCCGGCGTGCTGCGTCGCTTCCGCTCCGGCCTGGGCGAACCCCGCCCCGCCAAGCCCGCGCCTCCCTTCCGGCCCATCACGAGCCTCGGCGGGGCCGTGCTGGGCATGGTCCGCAACCTGCGCACCCGCCTGACCTTCCTGGGCGAGACCACCATGACCGCCGCCGCCCTGGCGCCCCGCCCCTGGCGGCTGCGCTGGGTGGAGGTGCTGCGCCACCTGGACGAGGCCGGCACCCGTGCCTTCGGCCTGTGCATCCTGCTGGGCGTGCTGATCGGCGTGATCCTCGCCTTCCAGTCCTCCATCCCCATGCGGCAATTCGGCGCGGAAATCTTCATCCCGCAGCTGGTCGGCATCTCGCTCACGCGCGAATTGGGGCCGCTGCTGGCCGGCGTCATCCTGGCCGGGCGCACCGGCTCGGCCTATGCGGCCGAACTCGGCACCATGCGGGTGAATGAGGAGGTGGACGCGCTGCGGACCATGGGCCTCGACCCCATGGCCTGGCTGGTGCTGCCGCGCGTGCTGGCGGCCATGCTGGTGATGCCCGTGCTGGCGCTGGTGATGGATGTGACGGGGCTGATCGGCATGGGTTTCGTCATGGCGCTGCTGGGCTTCCCGCCCACCGCCGTGATGAACCAGCTGGTGCAATGGATGTCGCTGGGCGACATCGTGGGGGGCCTGGGCAAGGCCGCCATGTTCGGGCTGGCCATCGGCTATATCGGTTGCCATGCGGGGCTGTCCGCCGGGCGTGGCCCCCGCGCGGTGGGCGACGCCGCCACCGCCGCCGTGGTGGGCGGCATCGTGGCCCTGGTGGTGCTGGACGGCATCTTCGCCGTGCTCTTCTTCCGGCTGGGCTGGTGATGGCCCAGGACACCCTGAAGGCCGACACGGTCATCACCGCCGAGGGCGTCGCCATGCGCTTCGGGACCAACACCGTCTTCGAGAACGTGACCTTCGAGGTCCGACGCGGCGAGGTCTTCGTCATCCTGGGCGGCTCGGGCTGCGGCAAATCCACCCTGCTGAAGCTGCTCATCGGCCTCATGCCGCCCTCCGCCGGCACCATGACGGTGCTGGGCGAGGAGATGGCCAAGCTGGAAGGCGCCCCCCGCCGCGCCCTGCTGCGCCGCATCGGCGTCATGTGGCAGTCGGGCGCGCTGCTGGGCAGCCTGACGCTGGCCGAGAACGTCATGCTGCCCATCGAGGCCCACACCAAGCTGCCCGAGGCCGCGCGGCGCATGATCGCCATGGCGAAGCTCGGTCTCGTGGGCCTCTCCGACGCGGCCGATCGCCTGCCCGCCGAAATCTCGGGCGGCATGCTCAAGCGCGCCGGCATCGCCCGCGCCATGGCGTTGGACCCCGAAATCCTGTTCCTGGACGAACCCAGCGCGGGGCTGGACCCCATCACCTCGGCGGGGCTTGACGAATTGATCCTCTCGCTGGCGCGGGAGACCGGCACCACCTTCGTGGTGGTGACCCACGAACTGCAATCCATCCTGGCCATAGGGGACCGCTGCATCATGCTGGACAAGGAGGCGCGCGGCCTCATCGCCGAGGGCAACCCCAAGCATCTCCGCGACGAGAGCGAGCACCCCACCGTCCGCGCCTTCTTCCGGCGCGAGGCGCGGGCGGGGGTCTGACGCATGCCCCAGTCCCGCCGCACCCAGTTCTCCGTGGGCCTGCTGGTCCTGACCGGCCTCGTGCTGGCGGTCGGCTTCGTGCTGTTCCTGACGCGCGACCGCATCCGCTCGCAGGACGCGCTGTTCGAGACCTATCTGCGTGAGAGCGTGCAGGGCCTCGAAGTGGGCTCGGCCGTGCGCTACCGCGGCGTCGCCATCGGCCGCGTGACGGAAATCCGCCTCGCCTCCTCCGAATACCGGCGGGCGGAGGGGCAGCCCTTCGCCGGCGCCTTCCAGCTGGTCGTGGTGCGCTTCGCCGTCAGCCTCGAACGTGTGGGCGAAATTCCCAGCATCGGGGACGCGGTGGCCCAGGGCCTGCGCGCCCGCCTGGCCAGCCAGGGCATCACCGGCGTCGTCTATATCGAGCTGGACTTCGTGGACCCCACGCGCTCCCCGGTCCCGACTCTGCCCTGGACTCCGCGCTTCGACTTCATCCCCGCGACACCCTCCACCGTCGCGCAGGCGCAATCCACCCTCGAACTGGTGATGCGCCAGGTGGAGAACGTGGATATCGTGGGCTTCGTCTCCAACCTCGACGGGCTGCTGACGGATTTGCGCCGCGTGGCCCAGGGCGTGGATGTGGGCCCCGCCATGGCCGAATTGCAGGAATTGGTGCGCGAGGCGCGCAACGTGGTGAACGCCAGCGACGTTCCTGGCCTCATGCAGGAATTGCGCGCCACCACCACCGCCACGCGCGGCATCCTGGAAGGCGAGGAACTGCGCGCGACGCTGGCCGCGCTGACGCAAACGACGGCGGCCCTGCGCGAGACCACGCAGCGCCTGCCCGCCACCATCACGCAGATCCAGACGACGCTGCGCGCCGCGCGCGGCACCACCACGGACCTCCAGGCCGAACTCGCCCCCATCCTGCGCGACCTGCGCTCCACCACCGCCAACCTTCGGGAGACCACGGAAGCCTTGCGCCGCTCGCCATCCCAGACCCTCCTCGGGGCGCCGCCGCCGCGATGACGCGCCCCCTCTCCCTCCCGCGCCGTGGGGCCCTGCTGGGACTGGTCGGGCTCGGCGGATGCTCCGTGCTGCCCGACAGGCCCTTCGTGCCCACGCGCCGCCATGCCCTGTCACCCGAGCGCCCGGCCGGCCTGCCGCGCCCGCCCGCGACGGGCCAGGTGCTGCTGCTGCGCACGGTGCGCGCCGCCCCAGGCCAGGAGGTCCGTGGGCTGCGGCGCATCGCCGCCAATGGCACCATGGACATCGCCTTCTACGAGGAATGGCTGGCACCGCCCGCCGAGCTGGCCGAGGCCGCGCTGCGGCAATGGCTCATCGCCGGCGGGGGGTTCTCGGCGGTGGCCGCCCCCGGCACGCGACTGGCCACGCCGCTGGTGCTGGAAGCGGAACTCACCGCGCTGGAAGCCCTGCCCGCCCAGGGGCAGGCCCGCGCCGGTGTGGCGGCCCTGCTGCTGCGGGAAACGGGTGCCCTGGCCGATGCCCAGGTGCTGGCCCAGCGCAGCTTCACCGCCACCGCGCCCCTGGCCGCGAGTACGCCGGAGGAGGCGGGCCTGGCCCAGGCGGCCGCCATGACCGCCGCCCTGGGCCGCGTCTTCGCGGAGATGGAGGCCTGGATCACCGCCATCGTTCCCGAATCGAGACGTCGTTAACCAATACGTCAGGATCTCCCCCCTAAATCTCACCGGACGAGACGATCTTCCCCCGGAGAGACGCGATGCCTGACAGGGCCCATCTGCCTGCCAGCCCCTTGTGGGGTGCCCCTTCGTGCCGCCCGCTTCGGGCGGGCATGGGGGCATGACCGCGCATCTCCGCGCGGATCGCAGCCTTTGGGACGAGGTGTGGAATGATTATGACCGGCGCGCCGCCGTCCAGGCCGCCCTTTGCCGGCCCACAGCCCCCGCGCCCAGGCCATCCTCGCCGCCACAGCGCCAGGCCGCGCCCCGCCGGCCCCGGCGCGTCTTCTCCCGCCTGCTTCCGCGCCGCCTTTGGGGTTGGCGCCGCTCGACCCTGGCCTTGCTGGCGCTGGTCTGCCTGTATCTGGGCTCGCCCATCGCCTCGGCCGTGCAGTTCGCCGTCGCGGTGCAACGCGCCGACCCCGCCACCCTGGCCTCACGGGTGGACTGGTCGCTGCTGCGCCCCGGCATCGAGGCAAGGCTGACCGAGATCGCGTCCACGCATGTCAGCGGCCCGCCGCCGGCCTTCCTGGAGGAGCTGAAATCCTCGCTGGCGGACCGGCTGGCCTCGCCCGAGGGGCTGGCGCGCGTCCTGGCTCATCACCTGCCGCCCGAGGGCGGAACGGGCTTCGGCCAGGCGATGCGGCAGGCACGGCCTATCTCGCCCGGGCTGTGGCAGGTGAGCCTCGCCTCGCCCCATGCGCCGCACCAGCCTGTACGGCTGACGCTGCGCCTGACGGACCCGCTGGCGCTGCAATGGGCCGTGGTGGCGGTGGAACTGCCCGGCCGGCTGGGCCCCTGGCCCTGACTCAGGCGGGCGGCGAAGGCGCGCGCACCGTCAGCAGCAGGGCCAGCCCCCCGCCCAGCAGCACCAGCACCACCGCCATGCCCCAGCGCTGGCTGCCCGTGGCATCGGTCACGATGGCCAGCGCGGCGGGGCCCAGGAAGCTCGTGGCTCGGCCTGACAGGGCGAACAGCCCGAAATGCGCCGCCATCTCGGCCGGCGGCGCCAACTGCGCCATCAGGCTGCGTGAACCGGCCTGGGCCGGCCCGAAGAACAGCCCCAGGCTGACGCCCAGCACCCAGAACACCGCCTTGCTCTCCACCAGCAGCATGGCACCGCCCACCACCATCAGCGCCAGCAGCGAGAGCAGCACGGTGGTCTTGGCCCCGATCCGCTCCTCCACCCAGCCGCCCGCCACCGCGCCGATGCCGCCCGTGACGTTGAGCGCGATGCCGAAGAGCAGGATCTCCTCGAACCCCATCCCGAAGACGCCCGCCGCGAAGACCGCGCCGAACACGAACAGCACGTTCAGCCCATCGGTGTAGAACAGCCGCGCCAGCAGGAAGCGCAGCACCGGCGGGCGGGCCGGCAGGCGGCGGATCAGCGCCAGCAGTTCCGCCAGCCCCGCTTGCGCGGCCGCGCCCCAGCCGCGGCGCACCCCCGGCGGGTCGGGCACCCAGAGCAGCACGGGCCAGGCGAAGACCAGGATCCAGGCGGCCACCAGCAGCGCCGTGGCCCGCACATGCTCGGCCGCGCCGCGGTCGAGCGGCAGGAGGGGCGGGTCCGGCTGCACCAGCAGCACCAGGCAGGCCACCAGGCAGGCCAGCCCCCCCGCATAGCCCAGCCCCCAGCCAATGCCCGAGACACGGCCGATGCGCGCGCGGCTCGCCACGTCAGGCAGCATGGCGTTGTAGAAGACGGTGCCGACCTCGAAGGCCAGCGTCGCCAGCGCCACGCAGGCCAGCGCCCAGAGCGCGTAGCCCGGCGCGGGCTCAGCGAACCAGATGGAGGCGGTGAAGACCGCCATCAGCACCGTGGTCATGGCCAGCAAGGCCCGCCTGCGCCCGCCGGCATCGGCGATGGCGCCCATCAGCGGCGACAGCACGGCGATGCCCAGCCCCACCAGCGCCTGCATCCAGCCCCACATCACCTGGCCCGTCACGGGGTCGGGCGCGATGCCCTGGGTGAAATAGGCCGCGATGACGAAGGTGGAGATGACGGTGGGAAAGGCGCTGTTGGCCCAGTCATAGCTCGCCCAGGCCCATTCGCGCCGGTTCATGCCACAAGCCTCCGAGTTGACGCGGCGCGACGCCTCTGCCGATTGTGCCCCCCCACCCCAGCGGAAGAATGCATGACCGCCCCGGACCTGCTGCGCGACCACCCTGCCATTCTGGTCTTCCTCCATCTGCCCCGAACCGGCGGCACCACGCTGCATGAGGCCCTGTCCCGACACCATGCGCCAGACGAGATCTGCCCCATGCGCCTCAACCGCCTGGAATTGCTGCCGGCGGAGAAGCTCGCGCGCTACCGTTTCTTCTCCGGCCATTACCGCTTCGAGCATCTGGCGCTGACGCCCACGCCGCGCGTGACCGTCACGGTGCTGCGGGAACCCCGCGCCCGGGTCGTGTCCCTCTGGCAGCATTGGCGCCGCCATTGGCCGTCAGCCGCGGGAAAGAACGAAGGCGTGCGGCTGGCGCAGGAGCTGGGCCTGCGGGACTTCCTGCGCTCCGACCACCTGGAGGTGCTGGAAGCCTTCGACAACGCCCTGGCGCGGCAGTTGGCGGGGGATTGCCGGGCGCGCGCGCCCGGCCTCTACACCCGCTGGGCCTGGAATGACCGGGCGCCCCTGGCGGAGGAGACGATCGTCGAGACCGCCTGCCGGAACCTCTCCAGCTTCGACCTGGTGGGCTTCACGGGCGCGCTGGACAGCTTCCACGCCGCCGTCTGCGAGCGCATGGGCTGGTCCGGCCCCGCGCGCCTGCCGCGCGTCAATGGCCATGACCAGGAGGTGCCGGGGCTCTACGCCGTCCCGGACGAGCCCATCCCGCCCGAGACGCAAACGGAGCTGGACCGCGTCACCCGCCTCGACCGGCGGGTCTGGGACTACGCCCTCGCCCGGGCGGGCGAGGAGATCGTCTGGACGCCCTGAAGGCGCCCTTCAGGCCAGCGCGGCCAGGGCCCGCGCCGCCACGGTGGCCGAGGCCAGGTCCGCCTGCCGCGCCGCCTCGCGCGCCAGGGCCACCGCCTGAGGCCCCTCGACCTTCCGCCCCGCCAGGAGGGCCGCCGCCAGCCGCGACTGGGTGGCGCGCAGATCGGCCAGCAGCGCGGCCCGCGCCCGGTCGCCGAAGGGCCCGCCGATGCGCAGGCGGCGCAGCGCCTCGCGCAGGGGTTCGAAGGCGAAGCGGTGGCCAGCCTCGGCCCAGGACTGGGCCGCCTCGCCGGGCGTGACGCCGGTCCGCGCCGCCAGGGCCACGATGCTGGGCGCGGAGGCCAGGCGCGGCGCGGCCGCCACGAAGGCGGCCAGTGCCGAGGGCAGGTCGGTACGGCAATGGGCGTCGTCGGGCAGGGCGGTCTCGGCGGCGATCAGCGCGCCCACGCCCTCGCGCAGCGCGGCGAGGCGCTCCGCGATGTCCCCGCCCTCCAGCAGTTCGACCGTGGCCGCCTCCAGCAGGTCCCGCAGGGCGCGCTGGGCGTCGAGGCGCGGGCCGGGTTCAGCGGCCTCGGCTTCCTCGAAGCGGGCTTCGAGGCCGTAGAGTTCGCTGGCGAGCCAGGCGGCGCCCACCACCTGCACCGGGTCGGCCTCGGCCGTCAGCCGCCCGAGCGCGGCGCAGCCCAGCCGGTTCGCCACCTGGTTGGCGAGCGCGGTGGCCGTCAGGTCGCGCCGCAGCTTGTGGCGGGCCAGGAATTCCGCGAAGGGCGGGGCGCGCAGCGGCGTGGGGAAATAGGCCTCCAGCAGCGGCGCGAAGACGGGCTCATCCGGCAGGGCGCTTTCCGCGAGCGCGTCGGTCAGCCACAGCTTCGCCACCGGCAGCAGGGCCGCGATCTCGGGGCGGGTCAGCGCCTCGCCCTCGGCCTCGCGCGCCGCCATCGCCTCGGCGCCGGGCAGCACGGCCTGCTGGCGGTCGAGCAGCCCTTCCGCCTCCAGCCGCGCCATCAGCGTGGCCTGGCCGGGCAGGGCGGCCGCGCCCGCCAGCGCCTCCAGCGAGACGGCCACCGATTGCAGCGCATTGTCGCGCAGCACCATGGAGGCGACCTCATCCGTCATCTCGGCCAGCAGGGCGTCGCGGCTGCGGCGGGTCAGGCCGCCTTCCGCCTCGGCGGCCGCCAGCAGGATCTTGATGTTCACCTCATGGTCGGAGGTGCTGACGCCCGCCGAATTGTCCAGCGCATCGGTGTTCAGCCGCACGCCGGCATGCGCGGCCTCGATGCGGCCGGCCTGGGTGATGCCGAGATTGGCGCCCTCGCCCAGCACGCGGGCGCGCAGCTCCCGCCCATCCACGCGCAGCGCGTCATTCGCGCGGTCGCCGGCCTGGGCCTGGGTCTCGTGGCTGGCTTTCACATAGGTGCCGATGCCACCGAAATAGAGCAGGTCCACCTCCATCCGCAGGATGGCCTGCATGATGAGGGCGGGCTCCGCGCGGTCCATCTTCAGCCCCAGCAGGCGCTGCGCCTGGAGGGAGAGCGGGATGCTCCGCGCGCCGCGCGGAAACACGCCGCCGCCCGTGCTGATGAGCGCGGTGTCGTAATCCGCCCAGGAGGAACGTGGCAGGCGGAACAGCCGCTCACGCTCCTCGAAGCTGCGCGCCGGGTCGGGGTCGGGGTCCAGGAAGATGTGCCGGTGGTCGAAGGCCGCCACCAGCTTCGTCTGCCGCGAGACCAGCAGCCCGTTGCCGAAGACGTCGCCCGACATGTCGCCCACGCCGGCGCAGGTGAAGGGCGCGTCGTGGATGGACCGGCCCAGCGCCTCCTGGAAATGGCGTTCCACCATCACCCAGGCGCCGCGGGCCGTGATGCCCATGCCCTTGTGGTCGTAGCCCGCCGACCCGCCCGACGCGAAGGCATCGCCCAGCCAGAAGCCGTATTCGGCGGAAAGCCCGTTCGCGATGTCGCTGAAGGTGGCCGTGCCCTTGTCGGCGGCGGCGACGATGTAGGGGTCGTCGCCATCGCGCCGCACCACGGAAGGCGGCGGCACCACTTCGGTGCCGTGCAGGTTGTCGGTCACGTCCAGCATGCCGCGGATCAGCGTGGAATAGGCGGCGATGCCGGTGGCCATGAAGCCTTCCCGGTCGGCCGGGACCGCGCCCTTCAGCACGAAGCCGCCCTTGGCACCCGTGGGCACGATGACGACGTTCTTCAGCCGCTGCGCCTTCATCAGGTCCAGCACCTCGCTGCGGAAATCCTCGCGCCGGTCGGACCAGCGGATGCCGCCGCGCGCGACGGGGCCGGCGCGCAGATGGCAGCCCTCCATGCTGGGCGAGTGCACGAAGATTTCCCGCCAGGGGCGCGGCTGGGGCATGTCGCCCGCCGCCGCACTGTCCAGCTTGAAGGCGAGATAGGGTTTGCCCTGGTAGAAATTGGTCCGCAGCATGCCGTCCAGCATGTGCCGCAGCCGCGCCAGGATGCGGTCGCAATCGGGGTCCGCCACCGCGTCCAGCAGGGCGTTCCAGCTTGTGTCCAACGCGGCCTCGTCGCGTCCCGCCTCGGGGTCGAAGCGCGCGGCGAAGATTTCCAGCAGCAGCCGCGCCGCCTCAGGGTTCGCCACCAGCGCCGCCTCCACCGAGCCCTGCGAGAAGGCGAAGCCCACCTGCTTCAGCCAGCGGAACATCGCCCGCAACACCCAGCATTCCCGCCAGGACAGGCCCGCGCGCAGCACCAGGCGGTTGAAGCCATCCGTCTCCGCCTGGCCTTCCAGCAGGGCCGAGAGCGCGTCCAGCAGCGGCGCGAAGCGCTCCTCCGGGCAATCCGCCCCGGCCTCGAGCTGGAAGATGTGCAGCACCAGCCCCTCCACCCCGCGCGGCGCGAGGCGATAGGGCTGTTCCTCGATGGCCCGCAGGTCCAGGCTTTCGAACAGCGGCAGCACATCGGCCAGGGCCAGCGCATGGCCGGGGCTGGCCAGGCGCAGCGTCAGCCGGCGCGGGCCTTCGCCCGGCACATGGTGCAGTTCCGCGCGCGGGCGCTGCGCCGCCAGCGCGGCCTCGGCCAGGTGCAGGTCGGCCAGGGCCTGGGCGGCGGTGACGCTATCGCGGTAGGAGGCCGGGAAGGCATCGCCCCAGCGGCCGAGCAGGGTGGCGGCGCGGGTCTCGCCCAGCTCCTCGCTCAGCGCCTCCGCCAGCCGGTCGGGGAAGGCGCGCACGGCCTGGGCGACGGCGGCTTCCAGCGCGGCATGGTCGGGCACCACCGCATGGGCGGGGTCCGTGCCCACGATGTAGTGGATGCGCGCCAGCGGCGAATCGCCCAGCGCGATGTGGAAGGCGGAAAGCCGCCCGCCATGCGCGCGGGCCAGGATGCCGCCCACCTTCTCGCGCTGCTTCGTGTCGAAGCCCTCGCGCGGCAGCCAGGCGATGATGGAGACGAAGCGGCCGAAGGGGTCGCGCCGCGTGAACAGCGCCGGCCGCGGCCGGATGGCGAGGTCGAGCGCGATGCGCGCCCCTTCCAGCACCGCCTCCTCGCTCGCCTGGAACAGCTCGTCGCGCGGCCAGGTGTCCAGCGCGTTGCGCAGCGCCCGGCCGTCATGGCTGTCGGGCCGGATGCCGGAGGCGTCGAGGATGCGCTCCACCTTGCCGCGCAGCAGCGGGATGGAGCGCGGGTTGCGGTTGTAGGCGGCCGCCGCGAACAGCCCCACGAAGAGCCGCACGCCCAGCACGCGCCCCGACGCATCCTGGATGCGCGTCGCCACCACATCCGCGTGCTGGGGGCGATGCACGGTGGAGCGCATGTTGGCCTTGGCCACCCGCACCGCCTGCGCGCCGAGCAGCGAGGTCCGGATGGCCTCGGGCAGTTCGGGCAGGCCGCGCAGCGCGTCGAAGACGGGCAGCGTCATGTCGCGCAGCAGGCCGAGGTTTTCCTCCGCCACCATCCGCGCGCCCTCGCCGTCCAGCATCAGGCGGCGATGGCCCAGCAGCACGAAATTCTCGTCGCGCAGCCAGGCGAGGAATTCCGCCGCCTCGCCATGGCCGCGCACCTCCTCGGCCGCCTGGTCCAGCAGGGAGAGCATGGCGGGGAAGTCCCGCACGGCGAGCTGGGTGTCGGCCAGGGTGCGGCGCAGCGCGGCCTCCACCTCCGCCCAGTCTCCGGGCTCGGTGCCGGGCAGCATGTGGGCTGGCGTGCCGGCGATGGTGACGCGCATGAGGCTTTCCCGCGCCTCGCCCTCGCCCAGGGCGTGCAGGGCGCCCGCGCCGTCGCGCGTCACGGCCAGGATGGGGTGCAGGAATTCCCGCACCACGCGGCCCGAGCGGTTCAACGAGGCCAGCACGCTGTCCACCAGAAAGGGCATGTCGTCATTGACGATCTCGACCACCGCATGCGGCCCGCGCCCGCCGCCGGGCGGGAAGAAGCGCAGCTTGATCTCGCCCGGGGCGCGCTGCGCCGCGAGGCCGGCCAGGGAGGCGGCGGCGGCGGCCAGCGCCTCGGGCGAACGCCCGGCCAGTTCGGCGGTGGGAATGCCCTCGAAGAGCGGGCGCAGCAGGGAAGCGGCACCGCGCGGTGCGCCCACCAGCACGGCCTGCGCGCCGCGAAAAACCTCCTCGCGCACCGGGTCGGGGGTGTGCGGCGCTTCTGGCATATGCATTCCTTCCTGGGCGCGATTGGCCCCTTCTTGCGGCCGGGTGGCCGGTAACAATGCCCTGATCTTGGCCGCCGCCCCCCTGGCTGCAACCCTTCACGGTGGCGCCATGGCGCGATGCGGGGCGGATGGTCTATCCTGCCCGCATGACCATGACCCTCGCCCAGCTGCTGGCGCCGATGAGCGTGGAGCAGTTCTTCGCCGAATATCACGACAAGCAGCCGCTGCATCTGCGCGGGGACCCGGCGAAATTCGCCTCGGTGCTGTCCTGGCGGCAGATCAACCGGCTGCTGGACATGACGCATATCTGGACCAGCCAGAGCCTGAAGCTGGTGCTGGACAGCGGCTCCATCCCGGCCGAGGCCTATTGCGCCCCGGCCACCGCCCGCGACATCCCGCAGCAGCTTCTCCAGCCCGTCGCCGCCAAGGTGCGCGACTGGGTGGCCAAGGGCGCCTCGGTCGTCATGAACGACGTGGACAGCCTGACGCCGGGCCTCGCCTCGGTCAGCGAGGCGATCGAGGGCGCGGGGCTCGGGAAGGCGCAGGCGAACGTCTACATCTCCTGGCAGAGCCACAAGGCCTTCCACGCCCATTACGACACCCATGACGTCTGGGCCGTGCAGGTGGAGGGCGAGAAGGCCTGGAACATCTGGGAAGGACGGGCCGAATGGCCCATCGCCCACCCCCTCTTCCGCGGCCAGCCGCAGGAGCACCACGAGAAGGCCAAGGGCAAGCTGCGCGCCAAGGTCACGATCAAGACTGGTGACCTGCTCTATCTGCCGCGCGGCTGGTACCATGACGCCCTGGCCGAGGCGCCCAGCAGCGTCCATGTCGCCTATGGCGCGCATGCGCCCGTGGGCATGGACATCCTGAACATCCTGATGGAGCGCATCCTCTACGAACCGATCTTCCGCCAGCCCTTGCCGCGCCAGGACGGTTCGGCCGCCGCCAAGTTCGCGCTGACGCAGCGCGCCGGGCAGCTGGGCGCGCGCATCGCGGACCTCGCCAAGGACCCCAAGGTGATGGAGGTGCTGGAAGGCTTCGTCGCCAATTACCGCTTCCAGCGCGGCGGCAATGACCTGCTGGCCTGGCGCGGCCTCGCCGCCCCCTCCGGCGGCGCCGGCACGGCCGAGGAGGGCGGCGCCTTCCGCGTGGTGGCCAATGGCGCGAAGCCCGTGCGGCGCGGCGCGGAATGGGTGCTCAAGACCGGCGCCGGCGTCATGCCCCTGACACCGCCCGAGGCCGAGGCCGCGCAATGGCTGCTCGGCCGCCCCGACGTGACCGAGGCCGAGCTGCGCGGCGCCCATCCCGCCGCGGACGCGCCCGCCCTGCTCTCCCGCCTGCGCGTGGCCGGGCTGCTGGTGCCGACATGAGGCTGCGGCTGGCGCTGGCCCTGCTGCTGCTGGCCGGGCCGGTGGCTGCCCAGCCGCGTGACTTCAGCTGCGTGGGCGTGGAGGAGCTGGAATCCGACACCGCCAGCCTGCGCTTCGCCCGCAATGCGGACCGCCTGCCCGCGGGCGCCGCCGAGGCCCTGGCCCCGCTGGCCGAAGCGGCGCGCGAGGACCATCACCGCAACATCTGCGTGCTGGGCTATGCCGCCGCCGAGGAGGGCGGCGCCCAGACCGCGAGCCGCCTGGCCGCCCGCCGCGCGCGGGCCGTGGCGGAGGAACTCTCGCGCCTGGGCGTGGAGCGCGACCGCATTCGCGCCGAGGCCCGCACCCGTGGCTTCACCCGCGGCCGCAATGACCAGCAGGCCGGCGTGCGCGTGATCGTGCTGCCCAGCCTGGAACGCCCGGCGCGGCCGGACGCACCGGCGCCAACCCCTGCGCCGGAACCAGACCCGGGCATTCCCATCCGCTACTCGCCCTAACCCACCCCCGTCACGTTCATCGGCGCCGCCACCCAGGCGAAGGCATTGCCCTGCCGCGCGATGTTGCCGAGGCCCGGCCAGGGGAAGTGGTAGGACAGCACCGCGTGCCGGTCGGTCGCCAGCCGGTCCAGCATCCGGGTGCGGCTGCGGGCGGATTGCGCGGCGTCCGTGTCATAGGCGAATTCCCAGCCCGGGTGCCGCAGCATGATGGCGTGGTGGTGCGCCAGATCGCCCCAGTTCACCACCGTCTGCCCGCCGCTGGTGATGGCGAAGGTGGTGTGCCCCACCGTGTGGCCGGGCGTGTGCAGCGCGATGATGCCGGGCAGCACGGGCTGTTCGTCGCGCAGCATCACCATGCGGTCGCGATAGGGGTTGAGGTTGCGCCTCGCGCCCTCGATGAAGACCTCCATGAAGGCCGGGCCGCGCTTGTTCGCGTCATCGGTCCAGAAGTTCAGGTCCGCCTCGTGCAGGGCCACCTGCGCGTTGGGGAAGACCTTGGCGCCCTGCGCGTCCACCAGCCCCCAGCAATGGTCGCAATGGGCATGGGTCAGCACCACCATGTCGATGCGCGCGGGGTCTATGCCGGCGGCGCGGAGGTTCGCCGCCATGCGCCCCGTGGTGGGGCCGAACATGCGGCTCGCATCGCCCATGCTCTCGCCCATCCCGGTGTCGAACAGCACCAACTGGCTCCCGGTGTTCACCACCAGCACGTTCTGTTCCAGCACCACCAGCTCGGAGGGCAGGAAGGCGTCCTGCAGCACCTGGCTCATCTCCTGCGGGGGCGCGGTGGGAAAGCCATCCGACGGCTTGCCGAGCGGCAGATGGCCGTCGGAGACCACCGTCGCCTCGAAACTGCCGATGCGGAAGCGGTACCAGGCCGGCGCCTGGGTGCCGAGCGGCGGGGCGGCCGCCGAGGCCAGGGCGGGCAGCCCGAGCAAGGCGGGCAGGGCCAAGGCCCCCCGCCGTGAAAAACTGGGGCGAGACAAGGTCATGGACGTTCTCCCGTGCGGCCCCATCCTGGGGCCGACGGGGCAGGCTATCAGGCGCGCGGCGGGGCTTGCTACCTCCGCGTGCATGATCGCGCCTGTTTCAGCCGCGCCTGGGGTCGCGGTCCAGCGCGGTGCGCAGGGCGCGCAGCGGCGGCAGGAGGTCGGCGGCGCGCAGATCTGCCCGCCGCGCGAGCTCCGTGAGGTCGGCGGCGGTAAAGGCGACCGCTTCCTCGCGCCGCGCGCGGCCGGCATCGGTGAGAAAGACACGCTTGGCCCGCGCATCCTCCGGGTCGGGCTCCAGCCGCACCAGCCCGCGCGCCTCCAGCCTTTGCAGCGTGTTGGTCATGGTGGCCTTGGTCAGCTGGAAGGCGCGGGCGAGCTGCCCCGGCGTCTTCCCATCGCCCAGCCGCACCAGATGGTTCAGCACGGCGAAATGGGGCAGGCGCAGCCCGTCGGGCTGCGCGCGTTCGAAGCGGTTCCGCGCCAGCTGCTCGATGATGCCGATCTCATTGAGCAGGGCGAAGAGGGCGGGGTCCTGTTCACTCACCCGGGGATGATACGCGATTCCGCGGGCCAGCGGGGGGTGGGGGGTGCGGCGCGGGTGGCGAAGCCGAGGCGCCCCAGCATCTGCACCGTGCCCGTGGCGCCCAGAACCCTCGGCATCTCCGCGGAAGGCCCGGCCATCTCGGGAAACTCCTGCAAGGCCTGGCTGACCGGCTGCATGGCCAGCCCCGCCGCCGTCGCCGCCAAATTCAGCCGCAGCCAGTCCCGCCCGGTGGCGATCTGCTCCGCGCGGCTGTTGCCGGGCGTGGTGAGCCAGGCATAGGCGTTGGTCGCGCCCAGCATCACCTCGTATTGCCGCAGGGCGAAGGCGTGGCCCGGCTGGCCGATGGCCATGGCCGCGTGGCTGAGTTCGCCCCGCGCCAGCATGGCGTCCATCTGCGGGCCCCAGAGCGAGATGCCGTCCGGCTGCGCCGTCACCGCCTCGGTGCCAAGGCGGGAGAGTTCCACGCTCTCGCCCCAGGCGGCCTGGTGGTTCGCTTCGACCAGCCAGGCGCGCCAGGTCAGGTCGCGGATGGCGGCCACATCGCCGCTGGCAACGCTCAGCCGCGCGGGTTCCAGCAGGGCGGCGGCGAGTTGCGCCGGCGCGCCCTCGGGCAGCGGCCGCGTCACGTCATAGGGCTGCTTCGCGCTGCGCCGTTGCGGCACGGCGGCGAAGAGCGGGTCCCGCGTGCCGCCCGGGCGCAGGGTGATGCGGGCCACGGGCCGCGCATCGAGGCGCGGGGCGGGCTCACCTTCCGGGAAGGGCGTCAGCGCAGCGTCCATCCCCCGCTCCGCGGCCGCCATGCGGAACAATTCGAGAAAGCAGCCCAGGCCGATCACGATCTGCCGGTCGAAGGGGTCGGTCGCGGGCAGGCGGCGGTCGAGGTCGCAGAAGAGCAGGGCCTCGCTCTCGCCCACCAGGCGCAGCGCCCAGGGCTGGCGGTTGTGCGGGTTGGGGGCCAGCACGGCCCAGGCCATGGCGCCGAGGCGCGGGTCGGGCGCGCTGGCGCCTGACACCGCCCAAGGTGCCAAAGGAGGGGGGGCGAGCGGCCCGACCAAGGGCTGGCTGCGAACCATCCCGGCCTGGAGGGTCAGCAGGGTGGCGCCGGAGGCGGCGAGGAAATGGCGGCGGGTGGAGGACATGGACAGTCTCCTTTCGTTCGATGTCTGACTATTTAGTATGATGTCGAACTTCTGCAAGCCTCTTGTCGCGCGCCGCCAACGGGCGCAAACCTCACCCCGTCACCTGGGTGAGCCCTGATGCAGGGCTGAGAGGCGGGACGCATCCCGCGAGCCTTGGAACCTGATCCGGTTCGGACCGGCGAAGGGAGCGGTGGACGAGGCGCGGCATCCCGCCGCGCGACCCCGTTTCCTCCCGTGCGCCGCGCCGTATGGAGGAAATGTGTGAACCCCACTCACTTGAATCGGCGTCACTTCCTGGGCGCCGCCGCGGCGGCCTCCCTCGCCGCCCCCGCCGCCGCGCAGAACGCCCGCGCCCGCACCCTGCGCTTCATGCCGCAGGCGGCGCTCGCCTCGCTCGATCCGGTCTTCAACCTGACCACCATCACCTCCACCCACGGCAATTGCGTCTTCGACACGCTCTATGGCGTGGACGCGCAGTTGCGCCCGCGGCCGCAGATGGCGGCGGGGCATGAGGTCGCGCCCGATGGCCTCACCTGGACCATCACCCTGCGCGAGGGCCTGGTCTTCCATGACGGCGAACCGGTGCTGGCGCGGGACTGCGTGGCGTCCATCCGCCGCTGGGCGGTGCGCGACGGCTTCGGCCAGGTGCTGATGCAGGCCACCGCCGAACTGTCAGCCCCCGACGACAGGCGCATCACCTTCCGCCTGCACCGCCCCTTCCCCAGCCTGCTGGACGGGCTGGCGAAGATCATGACCATCCCGTGCTTCATCATGCCCGCGCGCATCGCCGCCACGCCCGCGGATCGCGCCGTGACGGAAATCATCGGCTCCGGCCCCTGGCGCTTCCTGCCGGGCGAGTTCAACGCCGGCGCCTTCGCGGCCTATGCGAAGAATGAGCGCTACATCCCGCGCGACGAGCCGGCGGAACTCTCCTCCGGCGGCAAGCGGGTGCATTTCGACCGGCTGGAGATGGTCTGGATCCCCGATGGCGGCACCGCCGCCGCGGCACTCCGCACCGGCGAGGTGGACTGGATCGAATACCCCCTGCCCGACCTCGTTCCCGTGCTGGACCGCGACCGCAACACCCGCACGCAGATCTATGACCCGCTGGGCTTCCTGGGCTTCCTGCGCTTCAACCACCTGCACAAGCCCTTCGACGATGTGCGCGTGCGCCGCGCCATCCGCGACCTGATCGTGCAGAGCGACTTCATGTCGGCCGTCGCCATCCCCGGCGACTGGCAGGAATGCCACGCCATGTTCCCGTGCAGCCTGCCCGGCATCCGCGAATTCCCGCCCGCGCCCCGCAACGCCGCCGCCATGGACCGCGCGCGCGAGGCGCTGCGCCAAGCGGGCTATCGCGGTGAAACCCTGGTCCACATCAACCCGAGCGACTTCCCCGCCGTCACCCAGCAGGGAAGGCTCACCGTGGACCTCATGCGCCGCCTCGGCGTCACCATCGAGGCGGTGGAAAGCGACTGGGCCACCATCGTCGCGCGCCGTGCCAACCGTGCCCCACCCACCCAGGGCGGCTGGAGCCTGCACAACACCAACTTCCCCTCGCCCGGCATCGCGAACCCGGGCCTCAGCCCCATCATCCGCGCGCATGGCGCGGCGGCCTGGTTCGGCTGGCCGGAGGATGCGGCGATCGAGGAACAGGTCCAGGCCTGGCTCGCCGCGCCCGACCGCGCGGGGCAGGAGGTGGCGATGGCGAAGCTGCAGGAAGCGGCCTGGGAGTCGGTCCCCTTCGCCCCCACCGGCCTGTTCCGCCTGCGCACCGCCTTCCGCCGAGAATTGACGGGCGTGCTGCAGGCGCCAAGCCCGATGCTGTGGAACCTCAGGCGGGGATGACGCCGCTGTCCCGCAGATAGGCCAGCAGGGGCAGCATGGGCAGGCCGAGGATGGCCGTGTGCTCGCCCTTGATGTCGCGCATGAGCTGGAGGCCCAGCCCCTCCAGCCGATAGGCCCCCACGCTCTGCGTGACGAATTCCGCCTCGCGCGCCAGGTAGGCGTCGAGGAAGGCGTCGGAGAAGTCGCGCATCACGAGCTTCGGGCGGGCCACATGGTGCCAGGCGCGCTCGCCCTCGCGCCAGACCACCACGGCCGTCACCAGCTCATGCGGCTTGTTCCGCAGGCGCGTGAGGTGCGCGTGGGCGGCTTCCACATCCTCGGGCTTGTCGAACCATTCCCCCTCGCAGACCAGGATCTGGTCGGCGCCGATGATGACGGCATCGGGGTGCTTGCGCGCGATGCGCGCGGCCTTGGCATCGGCCAGCAATGTGGCGGCCTCGGCCACCGCCATGCCCTCGGCGCGGGCGGATTCCTTGATGGTGGCTTCATCCACCGCGGCCGGCAGGGCCTCGAACTCCAGCCCGGCGGCCGTCAGCAAGGCCCGGCGCGAGGCGCTTTGCGAGGCGAGAACCAGCCTCATCGCTTGGCGCCCAGGATCGGCGCGGCCGGGTCATGCGGCTGCAAGGCGCGCGCCGTGCCCTGGCGCTGATGCCACAGCTCCATCTGCTGGATGACGGTGGCCGCCGTCTCCTCGATGGAACGGCGGGTGACATCAATCACCGGCCAGCCCTTGGCGGTGCAGAGCCGCCGCGCGGCCAGGATTTCCGCCTTCACCGCATCGGCGTCCACATAGTCGTTCTCCCCCATGCGCACGCCCTCGGCGCCCAGGATGCGCAGCCGGTGCCGGCGGATTTCCAGCAGCGAGAGCGGATCAATCGTCAGACCGACGATGGGGCAGGGCGCGGTGTCCAGCTCGGGCGGCAGCGGCCCGCCGGGCACCAGCGGCACATTGGCCGCCTTGATGCCGCGGTTGGCCAGGTAGAAGCAGGTCGGCGTCTTGGAGGAGCGCGAGACGCCCACCAGCACCACATCCGCGTTCATGATGCCGGCCGTGCCCTGCCCGTCATCATGGCTCAGCACATAGTGCATGGCGTCGATGCGGCGGAAGTAGTCGGCGTCCATCACATACTGCGCCGCGCGCTTTTCCTTGGCCGTGGTGCCGATCTCCATCTGGAGCATCTCCATCACGGGGTCGAGCACCGAGAGCGCCGGGATGCCCAGGCGCGAACAGGTCTCCTCCAAGGCAAGGCGCAGGCTGCGGTCCACCAGGGTGAACATCACGGGGCCGGGCTCATGCTCGATGCCCTCGATCACGCGGTCGAGGTTGAGGCGGGAGCGCACGAGGAACCAACGGTGCTGGATCACGCTCGGCTGCTCGAAGCGCGCGAGCGCCGCGCGGGCGATGCTGTTCAGCGTCTCGCCCGTGCTGTCGGAGACGAGGTGCAGGTTGGTGTTCCGGATGGGCATGGATCTGTGGACCGTTCCTGGACAGCAAGGGGATAACGGGGATGAACCGCCCCCGCCAGCGTCCCGGACATCCACAGCGGGGATGAAGCGGACAGCAGCCGGCACAGGGGAGAAATCCGGGGCCATGGATGTGCGCGCGGAGGATGGCGACGCCGGGGGCAGGCGGGTGCGCGAGTCGCGGCGCTGTCCAGCCCTGGCGAAACCCTGTGGATATTTCCGGGACAGGCTGCCTCCCCGTGATTCACAGGCCCTACAACCACCACAGCCTCTTCTTCTCTTTTCCTTTTGGTGTGATGGTTCGGGCATGACGACAAAGCCCTTCCTCCGGACCCTCGCTGGCGAGGCCGTCTGGCCGCCCCCCGTGTGGCTGATGCGCCAGGCCGGGCGCTATTTGCCCGAATACCGCGAGGTGCGGGGCCAGGCGGGCGGCTTCATCAAGCTCTGCACCACGCCGGAGCTGGCGGCCGAGGTCACGCTGCAGCCCATCCGGCGCTATGGCTTCGACGCGGCCATCCTGTTCTCCGACATCCTGATGGTGCCCTGGGCCATGGGGCAGGGGCTGCGCTTCGCCGAGGGGGAAGGCCCGCTGCTCGACCCCGTGCGGGACCAGGCGGGGCTCGATGCCCTGGACCTGGACGGCGTGGCCGAACGCGCCGCCCCCATCATGGAGACGGTGCGCCTGGTCAGCGTGGGGCTGAAGGCCGACCACCCCGACACCGCCCTGATCGGCTTCGCGGGCAGCCCCTGGACGGTGGCCTGCTACATGGTGGAGGGCCGCGGCGGCGGCGAATTCGCCGAGGCCCGCCGCATGGCCTTCCGCAACCCGGAACTTTTCGCCGCCGTGATGGCCAAGCTGGAGGCTGCCACCCTCACCTACCTGCTGGCGCAGGCCGATGCGGGCGCCGAGGCGCTGATGCTGTTCGACAGCTGGGCCGGCCTGCTTTCGCCCAGCGGCTTCCGTCGCTGGGTGATCGAGCCCTCGGTGCGGCTGGCCACCGCGCTGCGCGCCGCGCGGCCGGACATTCCGTTGATCGGTTTTCCGCGCCTCGCAGGCCCGCTGCTCCAGGAATACGCGGCCGCCATGCCCATCCAGGCGGTGGCGATGGACACGGGCATGGACCCCAAATGGGCCGCCGCCCATGTGCCGCCCCAGATGGCGCTGCAAGGCAATCTGGACCCGCAGGCCGTCGTGGCCGGCGGGCCGGCGCTGGAGGAGGAGGCGCGCGCCATCCTGGCCGCCATGCGCGGCCGGCCCTTCATCTTCAACCTGGGCCATGGAATCGTCCCGCCCACGCCGCCCGAGCATGTCGCGCAACTCATGGACGTGCTACGCGCGGGTTGATTCGACGCCAATCGAGGGCATGTCGGGGGCAGGTAACCGGGGAACTCAGGTATGGCGCGGCGCGTGGCGGTGGTCTTGTTCAATCTCGGGGGGCCTGACGCCCCCGAGAGCGTGCGCCCCTTCCTGGTCAACCTCTTCACCGACCCCGCCATCCTGCGCGTGCCGGGCTTCATCCGCCCCTGGCTCGGCAAGCTGATCGCCTGGCGGCGCACCGCGCCCGCCATGGAGAACTACGCCGTGCTGGGCGGCAAATCGCCCCTGCTGGAACTGACCATCGCCCAGGGCGAGGCGCTGGACGCGCTGCTGGCCGCGCGCGACCCCTCGGCCGAATACAAATCCTTCGTCTGCATGCGCTACTGGCACCCGATGTCCGACGAATGCGCGCGCGCGGTGAAGGATTGGGGAGCGGAGGAGGTGCTGCTGGTGCC
This sequence comes from Roseococcus microcysteis, assembly GCF_014764365.1. Classification (NCBI taxonomy): domain Bacteria; kingdom Pseudomonadati; phylum Pseudomonadota; class Alphaproteobacteria; order Acetobacterales; family Roseomonadaceae; genus Roseococcus; species Roseococcus microcysteis. Next base: position 2,719,949 of record NZ_CP061718.1, on the reverse strand, counting down.
CCTCTACCCGCAATTCTCCACCACCACCACGGGCAGCTCCATCATCGCCTGGAACGAGGCCGCGGCGAAGATCGGGCTTTCGCTGCCCACCACCACGCTCTGCTGCTTCCATTCGGATGAGGGCTTCGCCGCCGCCACCGCGCGGCTGGTGCGCCAATCCATCGAGGATGCCCGCAACGCCTTGCCGCTCGGCGTGCCGCTGCGCGTGCTCTTCTCCGCCCATGGCCTGCCCGAGAGCATCGTGAAGGCGGGCGATCCCTACCAGTGGCAGGTGGAACAGACCGTCGCGGCCGTGCTGGAACAGCTCGACATGCCCGATCTGGACAGCGTGGTCTGCTACCAGTCGCGCGTGACGCCGCAGAAATGGATCGGCCCCTCCACCGAGGACGAGATCGAACGCGCCGCGCATGAGCGCACGGCCATCCTGATCTGCCCCATCGCCTTCGTCTCCGAGCATTCGGAAACCCTGGTGGAGCTGGATGTGGAGTACCGCGAGGAGGCCGAAAAGCTCGGCATTCCCGGCTATTTCCGCGTGCCCGCGCAGAACAGCGACCTCGCCTTCATCACCGCGCTGACGGATTTGGTGCTGCGCGCCCGGAATGGTGGCCGCGCCTTGTGCAGCTTCGCCGGCGCCCGGCAATGCCCGAAGCAGCACGGGGATTGCCCGCATGCCCGCGCCCGCGCCGAAGCCCCGGCCAGGCCCGCCGGAATGCCTGTCTCAGCCTGATGCTTCCCCTCTTCAGGGCTGTCCTCTTCGACTGCGACGGCGTGCTGGCGGACAGCGAGAGCATCGCCAACACCATCGTGGCGGAGGAGGTCACGGCGCTGGGCTGGGCGCTGACGCCGCACGCGGCCGAGCGCGAATTCCTGGGCGTCTCCCTGCCCGACATGCTGCCGCGCATCGCGGCGCGCGTGCCCTTCGTGCCGCCGGGTTGGCCGGAGGCCGTCGCCACGCGCATCACCGCCGAACTCGCCCGCAGCGTCCGCCCCATGCCGGGGGCCATCGAGGCCGTGGCCGCGTTGGCGGCGCGCGGCGTGCCCATGGCCGTCTGCTCCAATTCCGGGCGGGAGGAACTGGCCATGAAGATGACCGTGCTGGGCCTCGCCCCCTTCTTCGAGGGCCGCGTCTTCAGCTTCCAGGACGTGCCCCGCCCCAAGCCCGCGCCCGACCTCTACACCCATGCCGCCGCCGCCTGCGGCCTGCCCCCGCGGAATGCCTGGTGGTGGAGGACAGCGCCACGGGCGTCGCCGCCGGGCTGGCCGCCGGCTGCCCTGTGGTGGGGCTGCTGCCAGGGCTGGGCGTGCCTGTGGTGGGGCTGCACACCTTCCATTGAGCGCAGACCGCCCCATCTGGGGGGAATGATGCTGGATCCGAACGACCCCCTCTGGCAGGCGGAACAGCGGGCCATCCGTGGCGCCTTCCTGGCCATGCTGGCGCTGTTCGCCGCCGCGGCGGGGCTGACCTGGGCGGCGATCGCCTATGGCGTGCCCATCGGCGGCTTCGTGGGCTTCGTGCTGGTGGTGGCGGGCGTCATCATCTATGGCGGCAAGCGCATCGGCATCGCCATGGCGCGGTTGGAACGCGCGCGGGCGGCGGATCAGAATCGCCGCAACAGCCGCTCGATGTAGTCCAGCTCCTCCACCGGCCGCTCGCGCTCGGCGCCGCGGCGGCGGAGTTCCTCCTGCAGGCGGCGCGTGCGGAGCAGTTCCGCCTCGTCCGGCACGCGGGTGTCGCTGCCATGCTCGGCCTGGCCGGCGGCGTCGCGCGGGCGGCCCAGGGGGTCGCGCCCCTCGCCCATGCCGAGCTCGTTGCCCTGCCCGTCCTGGCCCTGGCCGAATTCGCCATTGGCGTCCGGCCCGCCCTCGCCATCCCCCTGGCCTTCGCCCTGCCCCTGGCCCTGGCCGAATTGCCGCTGCATCTGCTGGGCCATCTGGCGGCCGCCCTCCTGGAGGCGGCGGATGGCCTCCTGCTGGGCGGGGCGGGCGTCACGGGCGGCGCCCAACGCCTCCATGGCCTCGCGCATCGCCTGGTCGGCCTGGCCCAGCGCCTCGGGCACCTCGCCCGTCAGATCGCCGAATTGCTGCATGAGTTCGCCCAAAGCGCGGCGCAGGGCGCGCTGGATGCGCGCTTCGGCCTCGGATTGCTGGCGGGCTTCGGCCTCCGCCTGCTGGCGCGCCTCGGGCACCTGCTGGCCCGGCTGGGCGGGCCGCTGGCTCCAGGGGGATTGCTGCCGGCGTTCCTGGGCGCGGCGCTGGTCCTCCTGCTCGGCGCGGCGCTGGCCCTGGTCGAGCATCTCCGCCTGCCGGCGCACCATGTCCTGCACGGCGCCCATCTGCTGCTGGCCGCGTTCGCGCTGGCGCTGGCGCTCGGGGCTCTCGCCGCGGGCCATGCGGCCTTCCTGCAGGGCGCGGAGCATTTCCTCCAGGTCGGCCAGCTCGCGCTGGGCGTCCTGCATGCGGTTCTCGCGCGTCGCCTGCTCCATGCGCTGGGTGCGGCGTTCCATGTCGCGCTGGTCCAGCATGCGCTGCTGGGGGTCGTAGGGCAGGGCCTCGGCATTTTCCTGGCGCAGGCGCTCGGCCAGGGCCTCGAGGTGCTGGCGGATGGCCTCGCGCAGCTCCTGGATGCGCTCCTGCACGGCCTGGCGGGCGGCCTCGTCCTGGGGGTTGCGCTCGGCCTCCTGCATGGCCTCGCGCAGGGCGCGCTGGGCCTCGGCCAGGGCGCGGGCGGTGCGGCTGTCGCGGCCTTCCTCCAGCGCCAGGGCGGTTTCCCACATTACGGCCTGGGCCTCGGCCACGGCGCTGGGGCGGCGGTCGCGATGGAGGAAGGACCGTGCCACGCGCAGGCCCAGATAGGTGGCGAAATCGTGCTCGAAGGCCTCGGGGTCGGCCGCCAGGGCGTCGAGGCCGCGCATGACCTCCATCCGCGCCCCCGGATCGCGCGAGAGCACCCGGCGCAGCTCGATCAGCGCGCGGGCCACGGGGTGGGTGAAGCTGCGCTCCGGCAGGGTCAGCAGCACGGTCTCGGACTGGCCGGTCTGGCCCGCGCCGTCGCGCGCCTCCAGGCTGACCCGCACCTCCAGCCCCGCCCAGGGATGCGCCGAGAAATCGGGCTGGGACAGGCCATTGGCCTCGCGCGGGGCGGCCGAGGGCAGCGGGATGTCGAGCGTGATCGGCGCCTCCTCCGGCCGCACGGCCAAATGCAGCCGGGCCTGGAGGCCCACCACGCCCCAATCATCCTCCGCCGCCCAGGGCAGGCGCAGCGCCAGGCCGCGCGGGGCGCGGGCGGGGGTCTCGGTGAAGCGGGCGCGGGGCGGGGCGTCGGCGCGCACGCCGATCTCCCAGGTCGCGACCTCGCGGCCGCCCTGGCGCAGGGTCACGCGGCCGGCCGTGTCCAGCACCGCCTGGGCGCCATGGCTGCCGCCGCCCAGCGGGGCGAAGGCGGCACCCGGCAGCCCCGCGATCTCGGGCACCCCCGTCCCGCCCGAGACCGCCGCCTGGAAGCGGCTGCCAAGCGGCGCCATCACCTGCCCGCCCCGCGTGTCGAGGAAGATGGGCGGCGCGCCGGTATAGGCGGGCGGCGTGATCCAGGCCTCGACGCGCAGGGGCGCGGCGGGGGCGGTGCCCGCGATCTGCGGCGTCAGGCCGCGGGCCAGCAGGGCGGGCGCATCGGCCCCGGCCACGCCGAGTGCGGCGCCCAGCGCCACCAGCAGCCCGCCGCGCAGCGCCCTCCGGTCCCGCGCCGCGAGGCCGGGCCGCGGCAGCCCCACCCGCAGCCGCGTGATCAGCGCCGTCATGCGCGACTGGTGCGCGGCCCACAGCGCCTCGCCCTCCGCGCCTGTGGTGGCCGGGCGGTCCTGCAAGGCGGCCAGAGGGCGGTGCTTCAGGCCAGAGGCCGCTTCCAGCCGCCGGTCGGCCGCGGTCTCGGGGGGCGCGCGCAGGCCGCGCGCCGCGTGGCGCAGCGCCGGCACCAGGGCCAGCGCGAAGCCCAGCAGCACCAGCGCGTGCAGCCAGCCCGGCAGCAGAGCGGGCAGCCCCAACAGGGCGAAGACGCCGAAAAGCCCCAGGACACCCAGGGTTGGCCACAGCGCCGGCCAGGCCCCCTCCCACCACAGCGCCAGCCGCGCCAGACGGCGCTTGCGGTGCAGGGCGGGGGGTGGGGCCATGCTCAGCCGGTCCATTCGGGCAGGCGCTGCCCGTGCAGCAGGGCCGCGTGGTCCTGCCTTTCGCGGATCAGGGCGAAGCGGCTGCCCTCCACCATCACCTCGGCGGCCAGGGGGCGCGCGTTGTAGGTGCTGCTCATGGAGGCACCATAGGCCCCGGCATCGAGAAATGCGACGAGGGATTCAGGGGGCAAGGCGGGCAGCGCGCGGTCGCGCGCGAAGGTGTCGCTGCTCTCGCAGACCGGCCCCACCACATCGGCCGGGGAAACAGGCGCGTGGAAGGCGGCGGCGGCCACGGGCAGGATGCCGTGCCAGGCGTCATACATGGCCGGGCGCAGCAATTCGTTCATGGCGGCGTCGAGAATGACGAAGCGCCGGTCGGTGGAATGCTTCTCGATGACGACCGAGGCCAGCAGCACCCCCGCCGGCCCGCAGATCCAGCGGCCCGGTTCCAGCATGATCCGCACATCCAGCCCGCCCAGCCCGGCGCGGATGGCGCCGGCCAGCGCATCCGGCGAGGCCGGCGTCTCGTCGCGATAGGAAATGCCGAGGCCGCCCCCGCAATCCACCCGAAGCACCTGGTGGCCGGCGGCGCGCAGCTCCCGCACCAGCTCGCCCAGGCGCTGATAGGCGGCGGCGTAGGAGGCCACGCCCTGCGTGATCTGGCTGCCGATATGCACCGCGATGCCCACGGGCTCGAGCCCCGGCATGGCGCACATCCGCGCGTAGAGGTCGGGCGCCATGGCGATGGGCACGCCGAACTTGTTCTGGGTGAGGCCCGTCGTGATCTTGGCATGGGTGCGCGCGTCCACATCCGGGTTCACGCGCAGCGCGCAGCGGGCGCGGCGGCCCAGGGAGACGGCCACCTCGCTCAGGATCGCGGCCTCCTCGGCGCTTTCGATGTTGAGCTGGAGGATGTCCTCCTCCAGCGCGCGGCGCATCTCGGCCCGCGTCTTGCCCACGCCCGAGAAGACGATGCCGGAGGCGGGGACGCCCGCCGCCAGCGCCGCATGGAGTTCGCCCTCGCTGACCACGTCAGCGCCCAGGCCCTCGCCCGCCAGCAGGTTCACGACCGCCAGCGAGGGGTTGGCCTTGGTGGCGAAATGCACGCTGGCCTCCAGCCCCGCATTGAACAGCGCGGCCTTGAGCATGCCCGCGCGCCGGCGGAGCGTGGTGGCGGAATAGGCCCAGACGGGCGTGCCATGCGCGGCGGCGATGCGGGCCAGCGGCACCTCCTCCAGCATCAGCCCCGCCATGGGGTCCAGCGAGAGGGCGGGGCGCTGCGCGAGAAGGTCGGCGAAGCTGGGGTCGGGCGTGTCGAAGACGGGGGCGGGTGCGGCCATCCGTGCAGATAAGGGATGGCGCGGCCCTACGCCAAGGCCATCGCGTCCAGATCGAGCACCCGCGCCACATGGCCGCGCGCGGCGAGGAAACGCAGCAGATCCGGCGGGCGCAGCCCGGTGCTGGCGGTGTTCACCAGCGGGTGGAACCAGGCGAGGCCCGGCGCATGGGCCAGCGCCGCGTCCAGCACCACCCCCACGCCCCCCGGCGGAGCGTTGACGAGGCCGAAGGGCGTCACGCTGCCCGGCTCCACGCCCAGTGTGGCGCGGAGCTCCTCGGCACTCGCCATCCGCACCTTGGGCCAGCCCGCGGCGCGGGCGAGCGCGTTCACGCTGGCCTGGCGGTGTTCCTCCAGCACGGCCAGGAAGAAGCCCTCGCCCTTCGCCGCGCGCAGGAACAGGTTCTTGGAGTGCGCGCCGGGCAGTTCGCCCCGCAGCGCCCGGGATTCCGCGACCGTGAAGACGGGCGGGTGGTGGATCGTCCGGGCCTCGATGCCGAAATCGGCCAGGGCTTGCAGCAGGGTCTCGGGGGTCATCTCCGGCGCAGCACATAGTTCACGGTGAGGTCCACCGTCACCCCATTGGGGTCGGCCGGCGGCGGGAAGGCCGGGATCTGCGCGCCCTGGAAGGGGAAGGTGGTGGCGTAGTTCAGCGAGGGCGAGGTGGAGGGCAGCACCACCCGCACCGAACGCACCGTGCCGTCCGGGTTCGCCAGGATCTGCACGCGCACCGTCCCGTCCTCGCCGCGCATGGCGGCGTCCTGCGGGTAGCGGATGTTCTGCTCCAGCCAGCGGCGGAAGGCCGCGCGCCAATTGGCGCCGACCTGCGCGCCCTGGACGCGCACCGAGGGGTCGGTGCGGGCATCGCCCTCGGCGAAGCGCGGGTCCACCGAGAGGTCGAGCCCCCTGCCCTGCGGCCGCCCGGCGGGCGAGGGCGCGCCGCCGCCCAGTTGCGGCGTCTGCGGCAGCATGATGCCGGGCAGCGGCCGTGCCTGGGGGGGCTGGGGCGAGGTCTGCGCGGGCGGCAGCGGCAGGGCGAAGCGCTCGGACAGGCGCAGATCGGTGGGCGGGGCCAGGAATTCCTCGGCCTCGGGCAGGGGCGTGGGGGCGGCTTCGGCGGGCGGCGCCTCGGGGCGCGGCGGGGCCGGGGGCGGGGCGGGCAAGGCGGGGATTTCCGCGCGCAGCGGGGGCGTGGGCGGCGGCAGGGCCGCTGTGACCGGCGGTGGCGGCGCGGCTGGTGGCGCCACCGGGCTGGGCGCCGGGACGGGAGCGGGCGGCGGCGGGGCGGGCGGCGGCGGCGTGGGCGGTGCGGGCGGCACCTCCGCCTGGGGCGGGGGCGGGGCGGGTTCGCTGGGCTGGCTGGGCGCCACCTGCTCGCCCGGCGGCGCCTCGCCCGAGGCGGCCTCTGGCGAGGCGCCGTCGAAGACGATGTCGAAGGAGGGCGCGGGCAGTTCGGCCGAGGGCTGGCGGCGCTGGTCCGGCCAGGCCAGCAGCAGCGCCAGGATCAGCCCGTGCAGCAGCAGCGAGCCCAGCAGCCAGGCCATGACGGTGCGCGCCGAGGGCCGGGTCAGCGCCCAGCGGCCATGGCGCGCACCCTCCGGTCGCGGCGGCGGGGGTGTGGGCGGCAAGGGGGCCCGGCGCAGGTCCTGCCGGCGCCGGCCGAAGCGTGGCAACGGCCCGGGAGGCCCCGAGGCGGGCCGGTGGTGCGGGACGCTCATGGCGCCGTTCGGCCGGGCATGGGGGCGCCTTACCGCACTTCCCGGCGGGGGCGAAAGGGGTGGGATGGTTGAGCCCCGGCCACCCGCCCCCACATGCTTGGGCATGACGATGGATCGCCGCACCCTCCTCGCCGCCCCTGCCCTGCTGCTGGCCCTGCCGGCCGGGGCCCAGGGGTTTCGTGCCCGCGACGGGCAATTCCGCGTGACCACCCTGACCGAGGGGCTGGAACACCCCTGGGGCGGCGGCTTCCTGCCCGATGGCAGCCTGCTGGTCAGCGAAAGGCCGGGCCGCGCGCGGCTGGTCTCGCCCGAGGGCCGGCTCTCGGCGCCGCTCCAGGGCGTGCCGGCGGTCGAGGCCGCGAACCAGGGCGGGCTCTTGGACATCCAGCCCGCGCCCGATTTCGCGCGCACACAGGAAATCTTCTTTGTCACGGCCACGCTGGTGCAGGGCGGCGCGCTGACGCGCCTCTCCCGCGCCAGGCTGGTGGATGGCGCGCTGCGCGACGTGACGCCGGTGCTGGACTGCACGCCCGCCCAGTCGCGCGGACGCCACCATTTCGGCGGGCGGCTCGCCTTCAGCCCCGATGGCGCGCATATCTTCCTGACGACCGGCGACCGCAATGTGGACCGCCAGCGCTCCCAGCGGCTGGACGACCTGGCCGGCAAGATCATCCGCCTGACGCGCGACGGGCGCGTCCCGCGCGACAACCCCTTCGTGGGGCGGGACGGCGCGCGCGGCGAGATCTGGTCCTATGGCCACCGCAACCCCCAGGGCATCGCCTTCAACCCGGCCACGGGGACGCTGTTCTCGGCCGAATTCGGCCCGCGCGGGGGGGATGAGCTGAACATCATCCGCCCCGGGCTGAACTATGGCTGGCCGGAAGTGACCTATGGCCGCGAATATTGGGGCCCCGCCATTTCCGGCGGCCGCACCGAGGGGCCGGGCTTCGAACCGCCCCTGCGCCACTGGAATCCGGCCATCAGCCCCTCCGGCATGGCGTTCGCCCCCGCCAACGCCCCCGCCCCCTGGCGCGGCAGCCTGTTCCTCGGCTGCCTGAACCCCATGGGCCTGCTGCGCCTGCCCATGCAGGGCGACACGCCCGGCGAGGAGGAGCGCCTGTTGTGGGACGAGGACCGCATCCGCCACACGATTTTCGCCCCCGATGGCGCGCTGTGGCTGCTGACCGACCGGGGCGATGGGCGGATTCTGCGCGTCACCGCCGCTTGATCCCCTTCCCACGGGGCGCCGTTGCGCCAATCTGGCAGGGATGACCAGCACCAGCGCCCCCGATGTGAACGACCCCGCCCTCCAGGCCTTCTGGCGCGTCCTCGCCGGCGGGGGATGGTCCGCGCTGACCATGCGCGCCGTGGCGGCGGAGGCGGGCATCACCCTCGCCGAACTGCGCGCGCGCTTCGCCTCGCCGCTGGAGATGCTGCGCGCCCATGCGGCAGCGGTGGATGCGGCCGTGATCGAGGGCACGATGGAGGACGACACCTCCACCGCCCGCGACCGGCTGTTCGACGTGCTGATGCGCCGGCTGGATTTCCTGCAACCCCACCGCGCCGGCGTCGTTCGCCTCATGCGCGACCTGCCGCGGGACCCATTCCTGGCGCTCTGGCTCGCCACCGAGCAGCCGCGCACCATGCGCTGGATGCTGGAGGCGGCGGGGCTGGAAGCGACGGGGCCCAAGGGCGCGCTGCGGGCCCATGGCCTGGGCGTGATCTGGCTGGCCACGCTGCGGGCCTGGGAGAAGGATGAGAGCGAGGACCTCTCGGCCACCATGGCCGCGCTGGACCGCGCATTGGATCAGGCCGACAAGGCGGCACGCAGCCTCGGCCTTGGGCGCGAGGAGGGAGGGCCGCATGGCACGCACACCGACCACGAGACCCCCGAAACCGGCTCCGAAGGTGGTGTTGAAGGTGGCCCAGGAATTGACCCCGAGCCCGACGCCCCCGCCGGAACCCAGCCCGGCTGAGCCCCCCCAGGCGGAACCCTTGCCGCGCGCGCTGCAAGCCGCGCTGGACGAGGCCGCGGAAACTGTTCCGACTGCAACAGAAACGGCGTTTGACCCCGCCGCGACCGCGCCTGTAGGGTCGAGCGAACCACCCCCCGGGAGATCACGGATGTCGGGCCAAGGCTTCAACCCTGAAGACATGATGCGGATGTTCAGCAGCATGAAGATGCCGAACATGACGGACTTCCAGGCCCTGGCCGACGCCCAGCGCCGGAACCTCGAAGCCATGGCCGCCGCCAACCGCGTGGCCATGGAAGGCGCCCAGGCCGTCGCCCGCCGCAACATGGAACTGATGCAGCAGACCATGGCGGAGATGAGCGAGGCCATGCGCGGCCTGACCGCCATGGATGGCAACCCCGCCACCAAGGCCGCCCAGCAGGCCGAGCTGATGAAGGCGAACTATGAGCGCGCCGTGGCCTCGATGAAGGAACTGGCGGACCTCATCCAGAAGTCCAATGGCGAGGCGCTGGAAGTGCTGAACCGCCGCTTCGCCGAGGCGCTGGAGGAGATGCAGGCGCTGGTGAAGAAGGAAGGCTGATCGCGTCCGATCGGCGGAGGCGCAGCCGAAGCCGTGAATCGGCCGCGCCAAAGGCCCTTCTTTATTTCCACCGCCAGAACAACGCGGTGCCCACCACCAGGGCCACCGCGAAGGTGAGCAGGGCGGCGCCCACGCCGCCCGCCGCGAAAGCCAGGCCGCTCAAGGCCTGCAGCACCGCGGCACCCCCGAAGAAATAGATGTTCATGGCGGAGAGGGCGCGTCCGCTCTCCTCCGCTCGCACGCGCGCGCGCAGCATGGCGAAGCACAGCACCTGGAAGCTGATGGCCAGTCCGAAAAGGGCCATCAGCCCCGCATCCGCCCAGGCCGGCGTGCCCAGCGGCCCGCCCGCCAGCAGCACCAGGATGCACAGCGCCGCCAGCAGATGCCCCGCCGCCAGCAGCGCCGGCAGCCGCCCGAGCCGCGAGGAGACCCAGCCCGCCAGCGCCGGCCCCAGCACCAGCATGAAGGTGCCCAGCAGCAGCACATGCCCGGCGGGGATGCGGGCCATGCCCTTCACCTCCATCAGCCAAGGCCCGCCCCAGAGGCCGCGCAGCCCCAGCACCGCGCCGAAGGAGACGAAGGCCAGCGCTAAGATGCCCATCAGCCGCGCGGAACTCGCGAAGCCGAGCACCGCCCGCGTGTCGCCCAGGATGGTGCGGCCGGGCTGCGGCAAGGGCGGGCGGGCGCGCAGCGTCAGCGCCACCGCGGCGAAGGCCACGCCGCCCAGACCGAGACAGGCCCAGAACCCGGCGCGCCACCCCGCCACCTCCACCAGCCAGGCGAGCGGGCTGGCGGAGAGCAGCATCCCCGAATTGCCGATGCCCTGGATCAGCCCCGACCACAGCCCGAAGCGCTTCTGGTCCAGCACCTGGGCCGCATGCGTCATGGGCGCCATCAGCATGCCGGAGCAACCCGCGCCCAGGACGATCTGCGCCAGCAGCATGGTCCCCGCCGAGGGCGCCAGCGCGGCGAGCGCCGCCCCCACGCCGGCGATGGCCAGCAGCCACAGCGCCACCGGCCGCACCCCGTAGCGATCGAGCGCCACGCCCACCGGCACCATGGCGAGCGCGAAGGCCGCCGGAAAGGCGCCGGTGATGGCGGCCAGCGTCTCGGGCGTGATGGCGAGGTCCGCCGCCAGCACATCCGCCGCCACGGCGGGCAGTGTGCGGACGGCGTTCGAGAACACATGCCCCAGCGTCAGCGCCAGCAGGGGCAAGACGAAGGGCGCGGTGGTCACGTATTCGTGTCGAGGAACAGCTTGCCCGGGTTCAGGATGCCCTTGGGGTCCATGCTGGCCTTGAGCGCGCGCATCACCTCCAGCGCGGCCTCGCCATGCTCCTCGCGCAGGAATTCGCGCTTGCCGAGGCCCACGCCATGCTCGCCCGAGCAGGTGCCGCCGAGGGCCAGGGCGCGGCGGACGATCTGACGGTCGAGCGCCCAGGCGCGCTCCATCTCCTCGGCATTGCCTTCCTCCACCAGGATGATGGTGTGGAAATTGCCGTCACCGACATGGCCGACGATGGGGGCCTCGAAGCCGCTGGCCTCGATATCGGCCTTGGCGCCCAGCAGCGCTTCCGCGAGGCGCGAGATGGGCACGCAGACATCGGTGGTGATGCCCTTCTTGCCCTTCCGCCAGGCGATGCCGGCCCAATAGGCGTCGTGCCGGGCCTTCCACAGCCGGTTGCGTTCCTCCGCGTCGCGCGCCCAGGCGAAGCCGGAGCCGCCGTGGTCAAGCGCCATCGCCTCCACGGCTTCGGCCTGCTCGGCCACGCCAGCCTCGGTGCCGTGGAACTCCAGGAAGAGCGTCGGCACGGGCGCCAGCCCCTCCAGCTTCGAATAGGCGATGCAGGCGGCCATCTGCACCTCGTCCAGCAGCTCGATCCGCGCGACGGGCACGCCCAACTGCATGGTGGCGATGACGGTGTTCACGGCCGAGCCCAGGTCCGGAAACTGGCACACCGCGGCACTCGTGGCTTCGGGAATGCCGTGCAGCCTGAGCCGGATGCGCGTGATGACGCCGAGCGTCCCCTCGCTGCCGATGAAGAGCCGCGTCAGGTCATAGCCATTGGCCGCCTTGCGCGTGCGCCCGCCGGTCTGGATCACGCGGCCATCGGCCAGCACCACTTCCAGCCCCAGCACGTTCTCGCGGATGGTGCCGTAGCGCACGGCGTTGGTGCCCGAGGCGCGCGTGGCGCACATGCCGCCGATGGTGCAGTGGCTGCCCGGGTCCACCGGGAAGAACAGCCCCTGGTCGCGCAGATATTCGTTCAGCTGCTGCCGCGTGACGCCGGGGCCGATCAGGCAGTCCATGTCGGCGGCGTTCACCTCCTCGATGGCGTTCATGCGGGAGAGGTCGAGGCTGATGCCGCCGCGCACCGGGTTCACATGGCCTTCCAGGCTGGTGCCGGCGCCGAAGGGCGTCACGGGCACGCCGTGGGCGTGGCAGAGGGCGAGAAGGCGGCTCACCTCCTCCGTGGTTTCCGCGAAGACCACGGCATCGGGCATGGTGGGCGGCGTGGTGTCCTCGCCGCGGCTGTGCTGCTGGCGGATGGCGTCGTTGCGCGTGATGCGGTCGCCCAGGAAGGTCTGCGCGGCGGCGATGAGGTGGTCCACGGGGCGGGGGGCGAGGGTGTTCATGGCCCGCCCATCATGCGCCCGAAGCGGCGGCGCGGGAATGGTTGTCCCTGGTTGAGGAAGGGGCCTAGGCTGTCCGGACAAAAATAATCCGGAGGAAACACCATGCGTGTGCTGGCCTTTCTCGGCCTCTTCGTGCTGCTCGCGCTGCCGGCGCGGGCGCAGGCCCCCATCACCCTCGTCGTGAACTTCGTGGCGGGCGGCCCGTCGGACCTGATGGCGCGATTTCTCGCGCCCGAACTCTCGCAAATCCTCGGCGCGCCCATCGTGGTGAAGAATTCCGCGGGTGCGGCGGGTGTGATCGGCGCGGCGGAGGTGGCACGGGCGCGGCCTGATGGGCAGACCTTCCTGCTCTCGCCCATCGGCGCCATGGCCATCCAGCCCAATTTCCGCAACGACATGCCCTATCGCCCGCATGACCTGGTGCCGGTCTGCCAGGTGGCGGACACGCCGGTGGTGCTGATGTCGGCGCCTGGCGGGCCGCGCACCCTGGCCGAGGTGGCTTCCCGCGCGCGCGAGGCGCAGGGGCGGTTCAACTTCGCCTCGACCGGGCCCGGTTCCATGCCGCACATCGCCACCGTCGCGCTGGCCCGCGCGATGGGCGCGGAGATGACGCACATCCCCTATCGCGGCAATGCCGAGGCGGTGGTGAGCCTGCTGCGCCAGGATGTGGGCATCTTCGCCGACCAGCCCGGCACGCTGCGCGCGAACAACCTGCACCCCATCGCGATCTTCGCCGAACAGCGCTCGCCGGAATTCCCCGACACGCCGACGCTGCGGGAGGAAGGGACGGACCTGGTCTACAGCATCTGGTCCGGCCTCTTCGCGCCGCCGGGCACGGCGCCGGAGGTGATCGCGCGGATGGATGCGGCGTGCCAGCGGGCCTTGCAGCAGCCCGCCGTGATCGAGGGTTTCCGCCGCCTGGCCACGCCCATCGTCTATCGCGACGCCGCCGCCTTCCGCGCCTTCCGCGATGCGGAGCTGGAGAAGTTCCGCGTGGTGATGCGTGATGCGGGCATCCGCCCAGGGGATTGAGGGGCCAGGGATTGATGGCAGCGGGCGCCGCGCCTAGCCTCGCTCGCGAAACGCGGGAGAGGAAGCGCGCGATGCCCAACAAGGTCAAGGAAGCGTGGAAGGCCGGCAAGGCGGTGGTGAATGGCTGGCTGGCCATTCCCAACGCCTTCTCCGCCGAGATGTACAGCCAGTGCGGCTGGGACAGCGTCACGGTGGACATGCAGCATGGCGTGCAGGACTACCTGTCCTGCGTGGCGTGCTTCCAGGGCATCGCGGCCTCGGGCTCCGGCGCCACGCCCATGGTGCGCGTGCCGTGGAACGAGCCGGGCATCGTGGGCAAGGTGCTGGATGCCGGCGCCTATGGCGTGATCTGCCCGATGGTGAACACGCCGCAGGAGGCGGCGAACCTGGTTCAGTATGCCAAGTACCCGCCGGCCGGCACGCGCAGCAACGGCCCCATCCGCGCCGGCGCCTATGGCAGCGCGGGCGGCTACCAGGCCACGGCGAATGACGAGATCCTGGTCATCCCCATGATCGAGACGAAGCAGGCCATCGAGAACATCGAGGCCATCCTGGACGTGCCGGGCATTGATGGCATCTACATTGGCCCGTCCGACCTGTCGTTCAGCTATGGGCTGACGCCGAAGCTGGACGTGGAGGACCCCTTCGTCCTGAACATCTACGAAAAGCTGCTGAAGGAGACGTCCAAGCGCGGCATCGCGGCGGGGCTGCACAATGGCACGCCGGAATACGCGAACCGGATGATCAAGATGGGCTTCAAGCTTGTGACCATCGCCAATGAGGTCGGGCTGATGGTGGCGGCGTCGAAGAATGCGGTGAAGGTCGCCCGCGGTTAGGTGGTTCGGGGGCGCCTTCCGGCGCCCCCTTCCCGTTCACGCGCTCTCGTAGAGCCGCGTCAGGCTGAATTCCCGGTGGCCCAGGATTTCCGCCGCCGTGTGCTGGCCATCGGCGGTGCGCAGGATGCAGTCCAGCAGCGCCTCGCCCGCATCGTCCATGTTCATGGTCTTCTGCAGCAGGCCGGTCACGTCCACGTCCACGTGTTCGGACATGGTGCGCATGGTGCGCGGATTGGCCGTCAGCTTGATGACCGGGACGATGGGGTTGCCGATCACATTGCCCTGGCCCGTCGGGAAGGTGTGCACCGCGAAGCCCGAGGCCGCGCAGAGCGTCACCATCTCGGCCGCCGCGGAGGACGAATCCATGAACCACAGCCCGGGATGCGTCGGCATCTCGGCCTTGTCCAGCACGCCATCCACCGTGCACTTCTTGCCGATCTTCTGGATGTTGCCGAGCGCCTTTTCCTCGATGGTGGTCAGCCCACCCTCGATGTTGCCCTTGGTGGGCTGGCTTTCCGACAGGTCCGAGGTCTTGTTGGCCTCGATCACCGCCTGGTAGCGGTCGAACATCCGCATGAACTCGGCGCGGATTTCAGGCGTGCGGCAGCGCGCGGCCACCAGGTGTTCGCCACCCGTGATCTCGGAGGTCTCGCCGAACACGAGGGTGTTCCCGTTCTCCCACAGCTTGTCGAAGCTGTTGCCGACCGTGGGGCAGGAGGCGAGGCCCGAGGTCGTGTCGCTCTCGCCGCACTTGGTCGAGACCCAGAGATCCTGCAGCGGCGCGCGCGTGCGCTTCAGCCCCGTCGCGTGGCGCACCATGCGGTAGGCGGCGCGGGAGGCGGCGGCGATGGTGTTGATGTCGCCATTCTGCTCGATGGAGAAGGCCTCCACGGGCTTGCCGGTGGCGGCGATGCCCTCGGCCACCTTGCCCGTCCAGCCCGGCTCGATCCCGATGACGACGACGGCCGCCACATTGGGGTTGCAGCCCGTGCCGATGATGGTGCGGAAGTGCAGGTCGAGGTCCGCGCCGAACTGCAAGCGCCCATAGGCGTGCGGGATGGCGAGGCAGCCCTGGATGTTGCGGGCCACGCCCTCGGCTGCGGCGTTGGAGATGTCGTCCACTGGCAGGATCAGCACGTGGTTGCGCACGCCCATCCGGCCGTTCTCGCGGCGCCAGCCTTCGAAGCTGGCGTCCTTCAGATTGATGCCCATGGCAGTGCCCTCACCAGCGCTTCGTCTTGACGTTGTGCACGTGCAGATGCTCGCCCGGGGCGATGTCCGCGATGGCCTTCCCGATATCCACGCCATATTTGATGATGGCGTCGCCCGCCTTGATGGGCTTCACCGCCAGCTTGTGGCCGATGGGAATGTCCGACTTCGCGTCGAAGTCGATCATCTTGTCCTGGTCCATGATCCAGCCGCTGATGCGGTTGGAGGCCTTGAGCCCCTCCACCACCACGACCCCCACGGAATCCCCCTCGTCATGCACGACGAAATGGATCGTCATCTGTTGGGTACCTCCCTCAATTCGCAATGGCGGGAAGGCTAGACTGCGCCCCATTCCCCTACAACAGGGGTTGCCCCTGACGGGGGTTCAAGCCCGGGGGTTCAAGCCGGCCCGTCGCCGTGGCAATCTCATGCCTTGCGAAGGAGGCCACCATGGCGGGCGTGTTCTGGTATGACGGGCAATGGTTCACCGAGGAGCCCAAGATCCTGGGCCCCATGGACCATGCCTTCTGGCTGGGTTCCGTGATCTTCGACGGCGCCCGCGCCATCGAGGGCTGGGCGCCCGACCTCGACCGCCACTGCGCCCGCGCCATCCGCTCCGCCAAGGTCATGGGCATGAAGCCGACCGTCACGGCCGAGCGCATCCAGGAACTCTGCGAGGAGGGCATCCGCCGCATGGGCGCCGGCGCCACCCTCTATGTCCGGCCGATGTTCTTCATCCGCCGCGGCCTGGGCGCCGCGCGGCCCGACCCGGACAGCACGGATTTCATCCTCTCCCTCTACGACACGCCCATGCCCGAATGGGCCGGCTTCTCGGCCATGCTGACGCCCTTCCGCCGGCCCGCGACCGACATGGCGCCGACGGATGCCAAGGCCGCCTGCCTCTACCCCAACGGCTCCCGCGCCACGGCCTGGGCGGTGGAGCATGGGGCCAACATGGCGGTGATGAGCGACGTGGCGGGCAACATCGCGGAATTCGCCAGCTCGAACCTCTGGTTCGTGAAGGATGGCGTGGCCGTGACACCCGCCGTGAACCACACCTTCCTGAACGGTATCACCCGCCAGCGCGTCATCAAGCTGCTGACCGAGGCGGGCATCCCCGTCGAGGAACGCGCCGTGCGCCCGGAGGAGCTGGAGACGGCCGACGAGATCTTCTCCACCGGCAATTACGGCAAGGTGCAGCCCTGCACCCGCTACAATGGCCGCGACCTGCCCATCGGGCCGATCACGACCAAGGCGCGGGACCTCTACTTCGCCTGGATGCGCGCCCAGCCGCGCGTGGTGGAACCTGCGGCGGCCGCGGCTGAATAGCCCAGACCCGCTCGCGCGCATCCTCCACCAGGATGCCGAGGTGATCATCCTCGACAAGCCCGCGGGCCTGGCGGTGCATGCCGGCCCGCGTGGCGGTGCCTCGCTGGAAGGCTGGCTCCCCGTGCTGCAACAGGGCAAGCGGCACCTGCCGCAGCCCGCGCACCGGCTGGACCAGGACACGGCGGGCTGCCTGGCGCTTGGCCGCACCAAGCCGGCGCTGGCGGCGCTGGGTGCGCTCTTCGCCGAAGGCCGTGCGCGAAAGACCTATTGGGCCGTGCTGCGCGGCACCCCGCCCGCGCTGGCCGGCGAAGTGAACGCCCCTTTGCTCAAGCGCAGCACCAAGGCCGAGGGCTGGCGCATGGTGGTGGACCCCGCCGGCCAGCCCGCCCGCACGCAGTATCGCGTGCTGGGCCGCGATGGCGAGCTGACGGCGGTGGAACTGCAACCCCGCACCGGCCGCACCCACCAGCTGCGCGTCCATATGGCGCATCTGGGCTGCCCCATCCTGGGCGATGCGCGCTATGGCGGCGGCGCGGGCGCCCTGCACCTGCTGGCGCGCGCGCTGTCCCTGCCGCTCGACCCGCCGCGCGCCGCGACGGCCCCCATCCCATCCCACATGACGGAGGCCCTGGCGCGATGCGGCGTGGTCTGATCCTGCTGGCGCTCTCGCCGCTGCTCATGGCGCAATCCGGCCTGCCCCGCCCGCGCTGTGATTTCGGCGCGGGGGTGGAGGCGCTGCGCGACGCCGCGCGCCTCGCCGCCCTGCCCCCGCCCGGCCTGCTGGACGGCCGCGCCCGGGGCGAGGAGATGTCCACCCGCCTGCGCGCCGCCGTGCCCGTCTTCATCGGCTGCGGCTGCGCCACGCTGGCCGCCCACACCGCCGAGGCCGCGGGCCTGGCCGCCAACATGACGGGCGCCACCAGCGCCGCGCAGATCCCCTCCATGCAGGAACAGGCGCGGTTCCGGATTTCCATGGCCCAGGGGCATATGGACCGTCAGGGCTGCCGCTGAGCGCGCTATTCGCTATCCTTCCCCCTTCCGGGAGGGCCAGATGGACACCTTGGTGGAATGGGAGGCCGCGGGCGCGATCATTGACGCCGGCGGCGAAATCACCGGCTCGGTCCCCGTGGGGGCGGGCCTGGCGGCGACGGTCCGCATCCCGGTGCCCGGCACCAAGGGGCTGGCCATCGAGCTGACGCCGCGCGGCTGGCGGCCGAAGGGCGGCACCACCTCCACCCTCTTCATCCAGGACGCGACCGGGCGGCGGCACCTGCGGCTGGACTATGGGCACAATGTCGCGACCGGGCGGGTGGATTTCCACTGGAACCAGAAGGGCGTGGCGCAGCAATTCGGCCTGGGCAACCACACGCCGGCCGGGCGCGGCGGGGCGGCGCTGTATCATGGCGCGCGCTATTTCCGCCATGCCGGGCGGCTGCTGATGGTGGTGGGCGTGGCGGCCGACACCTATTCGGTGGTGGTGTCGGACCGGCCCTTCCGGCAGCTCGCCATCGTCACCGGCGGCTGGGCGGGGGCCTGGGCGGGGTGCAAGGTGGTCGGCGCAGCGGGTGCGGCGGGCGGCACGCTGGTGAAGCCGGGCGGCGGCACCGCGGTGGGCGGGCTGCTGGGCTGCCTGGTCGGCGGCGCCAGCGGCTACTGGGCCGGCAAGGTCCTCACCACCGAGGCCATCGAGCTGGGCGAGGAGGTGGTGCGCCGCATCGTCGAGGAGATCTCCGCGCGCGAATACCGCGACAATTCCCCCCTGGGCGGGGCCCGGCCCAGCGGCGGCTCGGCCGTGCCCAGCGTGGGGCGGGTGCAATAGCCATGCCGGCCGTCACCCTCGCCGAACAGCCGCCCGACCCCGGCTGGCGGCCGCTCAGCCTGCCCGGCTGGCGGTGCGACCACCTGCTCTGGCCGCGCCGCGCCGATGGCGAGGCCGGGCCGCCCGAGGCGACGGTGGCGGCGCTGGCCGCGGCGCTGGGCGCGGTGGCGGACACCCTCTTCCTGGCCGAGGCGAGCCAGGCGCCGCACCGCCTGGCCGCGCCCTGGTCCCTGCGCCGCCAGGGCGCGCCCGCCGCCATCGGCCTGGTGCAAACGCGTGACCCGGCCGTCATCGCCACCCTCTTCGACCAGCCGGGCTTCGACTGGACGCAGCGCGGGCAGATGGTGTGGCTCTTCCCCCCCGATGCCCCGCCCTGCGCCGATGCGGACATCCTGGCGGCCATGGCGGAGGACCCGCCCGGGACGCTGCCCGCCGCCTGCACCGGCCTGCTGCGCCCCGGCACCGATGGCGATTTCGCCGAACTGGCGACGCGCGACGCCGCCCTGCGCGCGGCGCTGCTGGCCGCGCTGTCTCAGCCGCGCGCGCCCACCCCCCGCCAATAGGGGATGAGCGCGAAGAGCCAGTAGCCCGCCAGCGTCACCGCGCCATGGGCGGTCCAGAAGCTCTCCAGCCAGGTGGAAAAATCCCAGCCGCGCAGCACCATCCCCAGCGTGAGTTCTAGGAAGAGCAGCAGGGCCAGCGCCGCGAAGCCCGCGCGCAGCCGCCCCACGCCCGGCGGCACCCGGCGCATTACGCGGGGCGCCATCCACCAGCAGGCGCCCAGCAGCAGCGGCAGTTCCACCAGCAGCGCGCCCACGCGGCCCAGCGCGGGGGCCAGGAACAGCTCCCGCAGCGGGCCCAGCACGAAGCCCAGCGCGAAGGCCAGCAGCACATAGACGAGGGCCGCGCGCAGCTCGGAACTCATCGCCCGCACGCCTCCGGCGTGACGCTCATCTCACCCGCAGCTCCACCCCCGCGCTGCTGCCCTCGGCGTCGAGCACGGTGATGCGGTAGAAGCCAGGACCGGGCGGCACCCAGCCCACCTCGCGCCGCGCGCGGTCCAGGGCCAGCGGCGCGCCATCCACCAGGAAGGTCAGCGGGCGCTGGCCGCCGGCGGCGCGCAGCACCACGCGCCCGGCCTCGGGCAGGGTGGCGCCGGGCGGCGGGAAGAGCAGCCGCACGGGGTCCGCGCGCGGGGCGGCGGCCGCGACGGTGGGGCCGGGGCGCAGCGGCCAGGGCTCCAGCGGCGCCGATGGCAGCCGGGCGAAGACCTGCGCCAGCAGCGGCAGCGCCAGCCGCGCGCCCGTCGCCCTCGGCATCGGCGTGCCATCGGGCCGCCCCACCCAGACGCCCACCACATGCCGCCCGTCCAGCCCCATGGCCCATGCATCGCGCCCGCCCCAGCTCGTGCCCGTCTTCCAGGCGATGCCGGGGGGCCCGCCGCCGGGCAAGGGCTGCACCAGCAGCCGCGCGGCCATGCGGGCGGCCCGCGCCTCGATGGCGCCGCCGCCCTCGCGCCCGAGCAGGGCGTAGAGGCCCATCATCTCCCGCAGCGTCACCCCCACCCCGCCCAGCGCCAGCGGCAAGGCGGGCTCCGCGCCGGGCGGCAAACGCGGCAGGGCGCCACCCGCCTTCATGGCGGTGACGAGGCGCATGGGCCCCACCTCCTGCAACAGGGCCACGGCGGGCTGGTTCAGGCTTTGCCGAAGCGCTTCCGCCACCCGCAGCCTTCCCTGGAATTCGCGGTCGAAGTTTTCGGGCGCGTAGGTGCCGAAGCGGCGCGGAAGGTCCTCCAGCAGCGTGTCGGGGCGCACCACCCCGGCCTCGAAGGCCAGCGCATAGACGAGCGGCTTCAGCGCCGAACCCGGCGAGCGCACGGCCCGCG
The DNA here is from genome assembly GCF_014764365.1 of Roseococcus microcysteis. Taxonomy (NCBI): domain Bacteria; kingdom Pseudomonadati; phylum Pseudomonadota; class Alphaproteobacteria; order Acetobacterales; family Roseomonadaceae; genus Roseococcus; species Roseococcus microcysteis. The sequence goes on along the minus strand of NZ_CP061718.1, from coordinate 2,699,432 downwards.
TCAGATCGAGCGCGCCCGCCCGTCCCTCCGCCATCCATTCCCCGCCGAAGGCGGCGCGCGTCTCGCCGGTCGCGATGTCCGTCACCATGATGGCCAGCGACACGCGGGGCGGCAGCCCGTGCAGGGCGCGCGCCGCCAGCGCCTCGATAGAGCGCTGCAAATCGAGGTCCAGCGTGGCCGGCGCCGCCGCGTCGCGCGTGAAATGGGGCGCGTGGCGCGGCAGGGCGTGGCGCTGGTGGGGCACCTCGCCCGCCAGCGCGATTTCCGCCTGCGTCGCCACGCCGCGCGCGCGGGCCAGCAGCACGGCGTCCCGCGCTGCGCGTGCGGCTTCGGGGAAACGATCCGGCCGCGTGGCCTCCGGGCGGCGGGCCAGGGCCACCAGCAGCGCGGATTCCGCCGGGTCCAGCGTGGACAAGGGCCGTCCGAACCAGGCCAGCGCCCCCGCCCGCAGCCCCTCGATATTGCCGCCCTGCGGCGCCAAGGTCAGCCAGATGTCCAGCACGCCCGCGCGCCCGAAGCGCCATTGCAGCTGCAGGGCCCGCGCCGTCTCGATCACCTTGCTGCGGAGGTTGCGCGGCCGTGGCTCCAGCAGCCGCGCCGCCTGCATGGCCAGCGTGGACCCGCCCGAGACCACCCTGCCCGCCCGCGCCCATTGCGCCGCCGCGCGGGTGATGGCCAGCGGGTCCACGCCGGGGTGGAGGTGGAAGCGGCCATCCTCGGCCGCGATCAGCATCTCGATCAAATGCGGCGGCGCGTCTTCCGCCCGCGTGTGCAGGCGCCACACGCCGCCCGCCGCGGGCCAGACCGCCAGCAGGCGGCCATCGCGCGCCGGCACTTCGCGCGCGCGCAGCTCATAGCGCAGCAGGTTGGGCGGGAAGGCGCGATCCAGCGCCCAGGCACCGCCCGCCAGCAGGGCCAGCACGGCCAGCAGGCGGGCGGGCCCACGCATCACATCACGCCGGCTCGGCGTTGCGGCCGGCCACCATCTTCTGGAAGGCCGGGCGCGCCTGGCAGGCGGCGAGCCAGGCCTTCACGCGCGGCGCGGCCTCGAACAGCTCCGGCACGGGCTGCGCGTAGCGGATCACTTCCGCCATGTTCAGATCGGCCACGGTGAAGCGGCCGCCCACGAGCCAGCCCGTCGCGGCCAGCGCCTCGTCCAGCACGCGGAAGGGGCGGGCGAGGGCCTCGACGGCCTGCGCCAGCCGCGCGGGGTCGCGCTGGGCCTCCGGATACATCACCTTGTGGTAGAGCACCTGGATGGTGTGGATCTCGGCCTCGGTCATGGCCCAGATGGCCCATTGGGTCATCAGCGCGTCCTCGTTCAGGTCGCGCGGGGCGAGGTCGCCGCCGAACTTCTTCGCCATGAACAGGTTGATGGCCAGCGATTCGGCCAGCACCAGCCCGTCCATCTCCATGGCCGGGATCAGCCCGTTCGGGTTCACCTTCAGGAATTCGGGCGACTTGGTGTTGATCGGCGCGTTGGTCGCCAGCGGGTCCGCCAGGCGCCCGGCCTGGATCACGGGGATGTGCTTGAAATCCACCCCCAACTCATAGGCCAGCCAGATGTTGCGCGAGGCGCGGGAGCGGAAGCAGCCATAGATGGTCAGCATGAAGCGGTGTTCTCCTGGACGCGCGAATGCTCCGCACGGCCGGGGCGCGGCGTCAACGGGTCAACGGAACTCCTCGTCGGGCAGCACGCCGAAGATCTCGGCCCGGCGGACATAGCCGCGGCGGTTCTGCACCTGCACCTCGCACCACTCGCTGCCGGCCTCGCAGAGCCGCAGCCGGCCGATGACGCCAGGCTGCAGGCGCGCCACGGCGGCCCCGCCCTCTTCCGGACGGCGGCGCAGCAGCACCTCGCCGGCGGCGGGCGCGGTGGTGGCGGGTGTCACGCCGGGTTGCGGCTGGCGCACGATGAAGGTGCGGCGGCCCGGCCGGAGCGTGGAGGCGGCGAGCCAGCCCTCGGTGCCGTCGGGGTCGCGGACGCGGCGCCATTCCTCATGCTCGCGCACGATCATCACCGGCAGGTCGGCGCGCTGGTAGCGCCATTCCACCGGGAAGCGCAGGCCCGGCCCCACGCGCAAATTCACCTGGTTGGAAGCGAGAGCGGTGAAGCGCGGCAGGGGCAGGCCGGTGCTGGTGCCGGTGCCGGGGGCGGGCCATTCGGGCGGCGGCGGGGTGGGGGGCGCTGCATTCGCGGCGGCGGCCGCAGCGGCAGCGGCCGCCGCAGCAGCCGCCGCCGCGGCGGCGGCCGGTGCCGCCGGGTTGGGGCGCTGCGGCGGGCGCACCGCATTGGGCCGGTTGGCGTCGGGGCGCTGCACGGTGGGTGGCTGGCGTTGCCCCGTGGGGGATTGGGTGCCGGGGCGTTGCGCGGGCGGGCGCTGGGCCTGGCCGGCCGGCCGTTGCGCCGGGCGCTGGGCCTGCGGCGTGGCGGGCCGCTGCGCGGGGGCCGGGCGCGCCTGGCCTTGGGCCGGCGGGCGCTGGGCGGGTGTGGCGGCGCGCGGCGGCGTGGGGGGCGGCAGCGACCCCGCACCCCCCAGCGAGGATTGCGCCAGCAGGAAGCTCCGCCCCCCGGCGGGGGCGGTTTCGGCGCGCCCCTCGGCCGCCCCGGTCAGGAGGGCGGCCAGGGCGACAAGGCGGAGGGCAACGCGCATGCCCTTCGATGCCAAGCCGGGGGCGTGCGGGTCAAGCCTCCCGCGGCGCCGCATCGTGCAAAGCGCGGCGCGGCGCGCTTTCCTGCGGCACTTCGCGCCAGCGCGGAGGAATCCCTGATGTCTCCCGCATGGTGCCGGTGATCGGCCGCCTCACGGCGCGCCGTGGCGCCGCACCAGCGCCGCGCCCAGCGCCGCCAGCCGCTCGCGCAGGGCCGGGGGTTCCAGCACCTCCACCGCCTCGCCCCAGGTGGCGAAGTGATAGGCCATCTCGTCCAGCCCGCCCGCCTCGAAGCGCAGGATCAGCGTGCCATCGGGCTGGGTCTCGAAACGCTGGGTGGGGTGGAAGGCCCAATGGCGCGCCTCCACCGCGGCGCTGCCGGTGAAGCGCAGCACGACCTGGTGCGGCGCCTCGCGCCACACGCCGAAGCTCTGCGCCGCCAGCGAGGGCAAGGTGAAGCCGGGGCGGGGGGTGAAGGCCTCGTTCATCGGCTCGGCCGAGAGCACGCGGTCCAGCCGCCACACCGCCGCATCGGGCTTGTCCACTCGCGCCGCCAGCAGATAGGGCCGCGTGCCGTAGAGCAGCCCATAAGGTTCCACCACATGCTCGCGCAGCGCGCCCCGGCTGGGGCGGTAGGCAAGGCGGATGCGGCGGTTGGCGAGAATGGCCTCGCGCAGCGTCGCGATGAGGCGTTCGGGCACATGCACGCGCGGACCGGGGCGCATGGCCAGGCCCTCGGCCGCCAGCATGGCCTCCACATCCGGCTCCGCGCGTTGCAAAGCGCGGGCATCCATGGCGGCGCGCAGCTTCTCGGCCGCGTTGCGCAGCAGGGCGGCGCGTTCCTCCAGCCCCTCGGCGGCCAGGCGGCGGGCGGCGAGGTCCATCTCCGCCGCCTCCGCCGCCGTCAGCGGCTTGACGCGCGAGAGGGTGGAGGCCGGCAGGCGCCAGCGCTTCTGCGCCTCATCCGTCGGCACCTGTTCGAGGCCGCCGCAGACCTCCTTGATGGCGGCGAGCATCCGCTCGACCGTCCGGCGGCCGACGCCCATTTCCTCGGCCAGCTCATTCAGTGTGCGGCCGGTGCGCGTGCCCGTCAGCAGCAGAATGAGGCGCAGGCCGTCCGCAAGCTTCGCATGCCGTTCCGCCATGGGATGCATGATAGTGCAATAGTTATAGGGGGCAACCCCGACTCAACCAGGAGTGCCGGAGGCCAGCCGCGCCGCCGCCGCCTCCACCGCGGCCTCGCGGATGGGGCGCCGCGCCTCCCCCGCCGCGCGGGCGCGGGCGAGGATGTGCGGGGGTGCGGTGAAGGGCGTGCCGCTGCGGAAGGGCGGCTCGGGGTCGTATTCGATCTGGAGCTGGATCTGCTGCGCCGCGTCCTCGCCCGCGATGTCGGCCACCACGCGCAGCGCCATGTCAATGCCGGAGGTGACGCCGCCGGCGGTGTAGAACTTGCCGTCCTTCGTCATGCGCTCATCCCGCACCTCGGCGCCGAAGCGGGCCAGCAGATGCCGCGCCGCCCAGTGCGAGCCGGCGCGGCGGCCGCGCAGCAGCCCGGTGGCGCCGATGAGCAGCGAGCCGGTGCAGATGCCGAAGACGTTCTCCGCGCCCTCGCATTGGCGGCGGACGAAATCCACCGTCTCCGCATCCGTCAGCGCGTCATCGGTGCCGGGGCCGCCGGGGATGGCGAAGAGGTCGTATTGCGGCGCCGTGGCGAAGCCCTGGTCGGCGTGGATGACCATGCCCTTGGCGGTGCGGACGGGGCCCGCCTGCTTCGCCACGATCTCGACCTTCCAGCCGGGGAGGTTCGCCAGCACCTCATAGGGCCCGGTGAGGTCGAGCTGGGTGAGGCCGGGGAAGAGCAGCAGGCCGGCGGTCTTGGTGGCTTGGGACATGGGCGGGCGTTTCCTTGGACGGGGCTTTTCGCCATGTTCGCGGATGGGCGCGCCGGTGCAATAGCTGCGGCAGCCTGCTTTACGGGGCGGGTTGCGCCCGCGTAATCTGCGGTTGGCGTGCGCGGGCGTGCCGGAATGGTAGACGGAAGGGCCTTAAAAGCCCTCGGCCGCAAGGCCGTGCGGGTTCGAGCCCCGCCGCCCGTATTTTCATGTTTGAGAGGGCGATTCACCGCTACGGCGATTCCGCCTCCGCGGATCGCACTCTACGCCGTCCCCACCCGCCGCTGAAACCAGGTCGAACTGATCCACACCCCGTTCTTCCGCGCATATTCCCGGAAGGTGCCGACCTCCTCGAACCCCATCTTCCGGTGCAGCGCGAGCGAGGCCTCATTGGGCAGCGCCACCCCCGCCACCGCCAGATGCACCGGCTGCGCCGCCAACCGCTCCAGCAGCGCCGCGTAGAGCCGCTTCCCCGCGCCCAGCCCGCGCCGTTCCGGGTGCAGGTAGATGCTGGTTTCCACCGTCGTGTCGAAGGCGGGGGTGGGGCGATAGGGGCTGCTATAGGCGCAGCCCACCACCGCGCCCGCATGCTCCGCCACCAGCAGCTGGTGCCGGCCCGTGCCATAGGTCGCGAACCAGGTGGTGCGGGATTCCAGCGTGTGCGGCACGGTCGTGAAGGTCACATGCCCGTGGGCGACATAGTGGTTGAAGATCTCGACCAGGGCCGGAAGGTCCCGGGCCTCGCCTTGCCGGATGTGGAGCGCGTCCATGGTGCCGTCCCGATGCCATACGGGGAAAAGCCTAGGCCCGGCGGCGTGGCCTGTCAGGGGGCGCGGCTTGCCCTCGCCCCAGCCTCGGGCAGGATGGCGGCAACAACCGGAGGAAGCGCCACCATCATGCTCACCATTCTCGAACCCGAAGCCCTCTACCCCGACACCGCGCTGGAACGGGGCATCTGCGGCGAGGGCGTGCGCCTGCTGCAAGGCAATGCGAAAAAATCGCTGCTGGAACTCCCGGACGAACTCTGCGCCGAGGTGGACGGCCTCATGACCCTGCGCCTCGCCGTCCCCGCCGAGGCGCTGGCGAAATTCCCGAAGCTCAAGGTCGTGGTGCGCATGGGCGTGGGCTATGACCGCGTGGACCGCGCCGAATGCGCGCGCCGCGGCATCAAGGTCTGCAACGTGCCCGACTACGGCACGGCCGAGGTCGCGGACACCGCCATCACCATGGCGCTCGCGCTCCGGCGCGGCATGGTGCTCTACCACGACGCCATGCGCGACAACCCGCCCTGCCCCTGGGGCGTGCTGCCCAACAAGATCGTGCGGCGCTTCGACGTGCAGTGCTTCGGCGTGCTGGGGCTGGGGCGCATAGGCACGGCGGCGGCGCTGCGCGCCAAGGCGCTGGGCTTCCGCGTGACCTTCTATGACCCGCATCTGCCCAAGGGCGCCGACCGCGCGCTGGGCATCGCGCGGGCCGACAGCCTGCACGCGCTGATGGCGCAATCCGACGTGCTCTCCATCCATTGCCCGTTGACGCGGAACACGCGCGGCCTGGTGGATGCGGCGGCGCTGGCGGCGCTGCCGGAGAACGCGGTGGTGATCAACACCGCGCGTGGGCCGATCCTGGACCTCGACGCGCTGGAGGCCGGGCTGCGCTCGGGCCGCATCGCGGGCGCGGGGCTCGACGTGCTGCCGGTGGAACCGCCCGTGCCGGAACCGCCCCTGCTGGCGGCCTATCGCGCGCGGGAGGATTGGCTGCGCGGGCGCCTGGTCATCATGCCGCACGCCGCCTTCCACAGCCCGGAGGCCTGGGACGACATCCGCCTTAAGGGCATCGAGACCATGCGCGACGTGCTGCTGCGCGGCCTCGACACCAACGTCATCCGGCCAGACAGCGACTGAGGGCGGACGAGAGGCCGACACTCGGCGCCACGCCCCCGCGTGGGGCGCGGCTGCCGGGCAGGGCATCAAGGGCGGCGCGCAGGCTGCACAGCACGGGCACGGGCAGCAGCGGTTGCAGAAGCGCGTCGAGCCCGACCAGCCCCGCGCCGCCCAGCAGCACGGCGCCGGCACCGTTTGCGATCTCGGCGCGCGCCGTCTCCGCCAGCAGCACGGCCGCGCCTTCGGGGTCGCGCGCGATCATGTCGCCGGTGGGTGTGATGGCGGCGACGCGCACCTGTTCGCGCGTCAGCCCGCGCACCAGGAAGAATTCCTCCAGCATGGACACCCAGGCGGCGCCGCCGGTCAGCACCGCCACGCGCGGGGCCAGGCGCAAGGCGGCGCGGATGGAGGCATCGGCCATGCCCAGCACGGGCAGCGGGAACAGCTCCCGCGCCGCGTCCAGCCCCGGCTCGCCGAAGCAGGCGATCAGCGCGGCGTCGTAGCCGGCTGCGTTGTCGGGGCCGATGTGTTCGGCCAGCGCCTCCAGCACCGCGTGCCCCGCCACGGCGACGGCGGCGCGGCTCGCGATGTAGCGCGCGCCGAAGGGGGCGGTGACGGGCGTGATCTCATGCGCGCACATCCCGCGCGCGGCGGTGGCGAGGCGCTGGGTGATGGCCTCATCCGTGTTGCCGTTCAGCAGCAGCAGTTTCAACGCGGGGCGTCCTTGCGGTCGAAGCGCCAGGGGGATGCGCTGTCCTCATTCGCGTCGAGGCGCAGGCGGTGCTCCAATGGCGGAAAGGCGCGGCTGCGGCAATCGGCCCGGTCGCACAACCGGCAGGACAGCCCGATCCCCACCCGCGCCGTCACCAGGTCCAGGCCGTCGGCATAGACCACCTCCTCTGTCCTGGTGATGTCGCAGCCGATGGCGACGACATGGGTGGGCGGAGGCTCGCCCCAGCGTGGCGAGGTGCCGTGCATGGCGCGCGCGATGCAGAGGAAGGCCGCGCCATCCGGAAGCTCCGCCGCCTGCACGCGCGTGACGCCAGGGGTGGCGAAGGCGTGGTGGACGATCCATTTCGGGCAGCTTCCGCCGAAGCGCGCGAAGGGGAAGCCGGCGGCGGAAAAGCGCTTCGTGACGTTGCCCGCCGTGTCCGCGCGCAGGAAGAAGAAGGGCAGGCCGCGCGCGCCCTCGCGCTGTAGGGTGGAGAGGCGCTGCGCCACCTGTTCGTAGCTGGTGCCGAAGCGCGCGGCGAGGCGTTCCACATCGTGCCGCAACTCACGCGCGGCGCGCAGGAAGGGCGCGTAGGGCATGAGCAAGGCGGCCGCCGCGTAGTTCAGCAGGCCGATGCGGATGAGCTGTTCGGCCTCGCTGGTGCTGGGCTTGGTGTCGGCCAGGGTGGCGTCCACGGCGTCACGCGCTTCCAGAAGCATCAGCTGGAAGGCCATGCGGAAGCCGCGCGATTCACGGGGCAGGGATTCGGCCAGCCAGAGCTCGCGCGTGCGCGGATCGTAGCGGCGGTCGGCCTCGGGCATGGCCGTGACGGTGACGGTGACGTTGTGCTTCTGCCGCAGGCGCTGGGCGATGGCGTGGTTCATCTCGGCCGGGCTCGCCTGCAACTCGGCGCCGAGGGATTCGGTGAAGGTCTCGATGCGGGCGAAGTGGTTGCCGCGTTCGTGGAAGAAGTCGCGCACCTCCTCGTTCGGCAGCAGCAGGCGGCGGCCGGAGGGCAGGGCGATGCCCGACGCATCCTCGCGCGCCACGCGCCAGGCGCGATACAGCGCCAGCACGCCGCGCGCCGCATTGGGGGCGCTTGCGGCGATGGCCTGGACCTCGTTCTCGGGCATCACCTCCAGGCCCAGCATGGGGTCGGACAGCACCTCGCGCAGCCCGGCTTCCAGCTGCCGTTCGGCGTGACCGGACAGGGCCGCCAGGTCCACGCCCAGCGCCTCGGTCAGCTTGATGAGGACGGTGGCGGTGACGGCGCGCTGGTCGTGCTCGATCAGGTTCAGGTAGCTGGCCGAGATGCCCAGCCGCGCGGCCAGCGCCTGCTGGGTGAGGCCCATCTCCAGGCGGAGGCGGCGGGCCGTGCGGCCGATCAGCGGGCGGGACATGGGACGCGGTCCTTCACAAGCTTCACGGATTTGCGGGGCATCACGTCGCGGCCTTCACAGTCTTGCCGCGTGAAGCGCCATTCTGCGCGTGATTTCGGCGGGCGCAATGTCAATTATTCACACAGCGAACAGCACCCACGGAGACACGCCCATGCGCCCCACCCCCACCCCGAACCTCGCCCCCGATGGCGGCGGCGGCCGTGACCGCGACCCTGGCCGGTTCGAGGGTATCCGCCGCGACTACACGCCGGCCGATGTGGTGCGCCTCTCGGGCAGCTTCCGCACGCAGCACACGCTGGCGGAGATGGGCGCGCGGCGGCTGTGGCATCTGCTCCGCACCGAGCCCTTCGTGAACACGCTGGGCGCGCTGACGGGCATGCAGGCCTTGCAGCAGGTGAAGGCGGGGCTGAAGGCCATCTACCTCTCCGGCTGGCAGGTGGCCGCGGATGCGAACAGCGCGGGGCAGATGTACCCGGACCAGTCGCTCTATCCGGTGGACAGCGTGCCGGGCGTCGTGCGCCGCATCAACAACGCCCTGCGCCGCGCCGACCAGATCGCGACCATGGAACGTCTGGACGGCAAGGCCGATGACGCCACGCACCACATGGCCCCCATCATCGCCGATGCGGAAGCGGGCTTCGGCGGCGCGCTGAACGCCTATGAGCTGATGCGCGCAATGATCGAGGCCGGTGCCGCCGGCGTGCATTTCGAGGACCAGCTGGCGTCCGAGAAAAAGTGCGGCCATCTCGGCGGCAAGGTGCTGGTGCCGATCAGCCAGCACATCCGCACGCTGAACGCGGCGCGGCTGGCGGCGGATGTGGAGGGTGTCAGCACCGTGCTGCTCTGCCGCACCGATGCGGAGAGCGCGCAATTGCTCACCAGCGATGTGGACGAGCGCGACCGCCCCTTCATCAGCGGCGAGCGCACGCCCGAGGGCTTCTTCCGCATCAAGCCCGGCATGGGCAAGGACTACGCCATCGCCCGCAGCCTGGCCTACGCCCCCTATGCCGACCTGCTGTGGTGGGAGACGAGCGACCCCGACCTGCAGGACGCGCGTGACTTCGCCGAGGCCATCCACAGGCACTTCCCCGGCAAGATGCTGGCCTACAACTGCTCGCCCAGCTTCAACTGGCAGCGGAAGATGGGTGTGGAAGCGGCGGCGAAGTTCCAGCGCGAGATCGGCGCCATGGGCTACAAATTCCAGTTCGTGACACTGGCCGGCTTCCACAGCCTGAACCTGTCCATGTTCAAGCTGGCCCGCGGCTATGCCGAGCGCGGCATGGGTGCCTACAGCGAATTGCAACAGGCCGAATTCGCGGCGGAAGCGGAAGGCTTCACCGCCGTGCGCCACCAGCGCGAGGTGGGTGTCAGCTACTTCGACGCCGTCGCCCAGGCCGCCAGCGGCGGCACCGCCAGCACCACCGCCATGAAGGACAGCACCGAGGCGGCCCAATTCCACCACGCCTGACCCAGGAGGACAGACCGATGAACCCGGACACAAGCAACGACACCCCGCAACGCCAGGAACCGCGCGGCCAGGCCGAGCGCCCGATGGTCCATCACCCCGAGGATTTCGACGACGGGCTGGTGCACGCGCACAACTACGCCTGTGGCGAGCGCGGGCGGCCCGCGCACTAACCTAGGCGCGGATCCAGCCAGGGCATGCGCTGCGCCACCCAGGGCGTGGCGCGTGCCCCTTCCTCGTCCAGCGCCACGCCGAGGCCGGGCGCCTGCGGCACCGCCGCCGCACCGCTGTCGAAGCGCAGCGAGGCACCGCCACACAGGCTGAAGAAGCGCTCCGTCTCGCCGAACTGCACCTCCAGCGGCAGCAGGTTCGGCAGCGTCGCGCAGGCGTGCAGGGAATGCGCGTGGCAGACAGGGCCGGTCGGGTTGTGCGGCGCGATCTCGACGCCCGCCGTGAGCGCGAGGGCGGCGATGCGCCGCATCTCCTCATGCCCGCCGCAATGCTTCATGTCGGGCATCAGCACGTCATAGAGGCCGCCCTCCACCAGCGGCCGATAGGCGGCCAGGCCCGACAGCGTCTCGGCGCCGGCCAGCCGCATGCCGCGGTCATTGGCCATGCTCCGCAGGCGGCGGATTTCGGCGTGGTTGGCCTCGGCCACCAGGCATTCCAACCAGAACAGGTCGAGCGGCGCCACGTCGCGGATCAGCGACGCCGCGCCCCCGGGCGAGAAGCGCCAATGCGCGTCCACCATCAGCGCCACATCGCGGCCGATGGCCTCGCGCACGGCGGCGATGCGCGCGATGCCTTGCGCGTAGCCCACGCGCCAGCCCTCCGCATCTTCCCAGACAATCGGGTCGAAGGGCGCCAGCTTCACCGCGCTGAAGCCCGCATCCAGCGCACGCCGCGCGGCGGCGGCGAAGCCCTCGGGCGTGCGGGGCGACACGCCGCGGTTGATGTTGGCGTAGAGCGGAATGCGCGGCCGCAGCGCGCCGCCCAGCAGCGCATGGATTGGCGCGCCCGCCGCCTGCGCCGCCACATCCCACTGCGCCTGCTCGAAGGCGGACAGCACCGTGTGCGCGACCAGCCCGCCCGGCGCATGCGGCAGCAGCCGCGCCAGGCGGTTGCGCGCCAGCGCGTCCTGCCCCGTGACCTCGGCACCCAGCCGCGCGGCCTCCGCCGCCAGCAGGGCCTCCTGGCCCGAGAGCGTGCATTCGCCGAGGCCGGTCAGCCCGCCCTCCGTCCGCAGCAGCAGGAAGCACCAATTGGTCTTGGGCGTCACCGCCACGCCCAGGAAGTCCAGCGCGGCGATACGCATGCTCATGCCGCCAGGGCCTCCGTGAAGACGCCCGGGTCCACATTGCCGCCGCTGAGAATGATGGCCGTAACCCGGCCCTGGGTCGGCAGCTTCCCGGCCAGCACGGCGGCCAGCGCCACCGCGCCGCCCGGCTCCACCACCAGCTTCAGATGGGTGAAGGCGAAGCGCATGGCGGCGCGCACCTCGGCCTCGCTCACCACCAGCCCGCCGGCGACGAGGCGCTGGTTGATGGCGAAGGTCAGCACCCCCGGCTCCTTCGCCAGCAGCGCGTCGCAATAATTCGTGCCGCGCAGATCATTGGGCAGGCGCTGGCCCGCGCGGAGGGAGCGCGTGGTGTCGTCCCACCCCTCCGGCTCCACCGCGAAGATGCGCGCCTCCGGGCACAGCGCGGAAATGGACAGCGCGCTGCCCGCCAGCAGCCCGCCGCCGCCCGTGCAGATGGCGAATTGCTCGGGCACCAGCCCCGCCGCCCGCGCATCCTCGATCAGTTCCAGCATGGCCGTGCCCTGGCCCGCGATGACATGCGGATGGTCATAGGGCGGGATGACGTGCAGGCCGTGACGCTGCGCCAATTCCTCCACCATCGCCTCGCGGTCCGTGCCGTGGCGGTCGAAGCGATGGATGTCCGCACCCCAGGCGCGCGTGGCATCCACTTTCACCTGCGCGGCGTCCTCGGGCATCGCGATCAGCGCGCGCAGGCCCAGCGCATGCGCCGCCGCCGCCGTCGCTTGGCCGTGATTGCCGGAGGAATGCGTCACCACGCCACGCGCCCCCGGCGGCAATTGCAGCGCGGCATTGGTGGCGCCGCGCAGCTTGAAGCTGGCCGTGATCTGCAAGGGTTCGGGCTTCACCAGCACCGCGCCGCCGGCGGCTTCGTCCAGCGCGCGGTGGCGCAGCATGGGCGTGCGGCGGATGCGGCCCGCGAGGCGCGCGGCGGCGTCCTGCACATCGGAGAATTCGGTCATGCGAAGCGCCTCGGGTCGGTGGGGCGGATGGCCCCCTTGATGTCGGGTTCGGGCTCGGTGCCGCGCACCAGATGGGCCAGGAGGCGGCCCGCGGCGGGCGCGGTCTGGATGCCATACCCCCCCTGCCCGCACAGCCAGAAGAAGCCCGGCGCCGCCCCCTGCCCGATGGCGAGGCCACGGTCCGGCGTGAAGGTGCGCAGCCCCGCCCAGCGGTGCTCCACGCGGTGCACGGGAATGTCCAGCGCCTGCTGCATCCGGTCCACGGCGATGGCGACGTCGAGCTCATCCGGCTGGGCGTCGCCGGGCTCGGCATCGGTCTCGTCGGCGGGGCTGACCATCAGCTTGCGACGGGCCTCGGGCCGCACATACCAGCTGTGGCCCACATCACCGACCAGCGGCCAATGCGTGCTGTCGTATTGGCCCGGGTCCACGATCAGCGCGGTGCGGCGCTTGGGCTGCAGGCCGATGGGCGTGACCTCGGCCAGGCGCGCCACCACATCGCCCCAGGCGCCGGCGGCGTTGACCAGAACGGGGGCGGCGTGGACTTCGCCCGAGGTCGCCTCCGCGTGCCAGAGACCGTTGGCGCGCCAGATGCGCCCCGCGCGGTGGCGCAGCGCCAGCACGCCCCCCGCCGCCTTGATCTGCCGCAGGAAACCCTGGTGCAGCGCGGCCACGTCAATGTCGAAGGCGTCGCGCTCGATGGTGGCGGCGACGGCATAGTCGGTGCGGATGGCGGGGACGAGGGCGCGCGCCTCCTCCACGCTCAGCCGTTCGAGGCCGATGCCCTCGGCCAGCGTCTCCTCCAGGTGGGGAAGCTGCGCGGCATCGGCCAGGTTCAGGATGGCGCGGGTCGTGGCCAGCGGGGCGTCGGCGAAGCCTTCAGGCGGGCTTTCGAAGAAGGCGCGCGACGCGCCGGTCAGGATGCGCGCATCGGCGCTGCCATAGTTCAGGATCCAGATGGCGGCGGAGCGCCCGGTGGTGTGGTAGCCCGCCACCTCCTCGGCCTCCAGCAGGGCCACGCGATGGGTGGCGACGAGATGCGCGCCGGCGGTCGCGCCGGCGATGCCCGCGCCGATGACCAGCGCGTCGGAAAACAGGGTGCTCATGGCCGCGCATCCTGGTCGCCCCATGAAATTGCAGCAAGCCGTTGCAATGGGGATCACGGCATGACTAGGCTCCCTCCCAGCGGCGAAGACCGCGGAAGAAAAAGCACTGGAGGAGAGTTCAAGATGGCAGACAAGGATCTGTCGCGCCGAGCCCTGTTGGGCGCGGGTGCGACCGCTTTTGCCGCGGGCACGCTCTCAGCGCCCGCCGTCTTCGCCCAGCCCACCACCACGCTGCGCTGCGGCTTCTGGGACCATTGGGTCCCGGCCGGCAATGGCGCCATCCGTGAGCTCTGCGCCGAATGGGGCCAGCAGAACCGCGTGAATGTGCAGGTGGACTTCATCACCTCGGTCGGCAACCAGAACCTGCTGACCATCGCGGCCCAGGCGCAGAGCCGCTCGGGGCATGACCTGCTCTCCTTCCCGACCTGGGAGCCCGCCGCGAAGGCGGACCTGCTGGAGCCGGTGGACGACGTGATGGGCCGCCTCATCGGCAAATACGGGCCGGTGAACGACGCGGCGGAATATCTGGGCAAGATCCGCGGCACCTGGCGCGCCATCCCGGCCGTCTCGGGCACGCAGATGAAGCCCGCCTGCGTCCGCTTCGACCTGCTGGAGCAGCATGCCGGCATCGACATCCGCGCCATGTGGCCGGCCGAGAACCGCCGCGGCCCGGGCGCCGACAGCTGGAACTGGGACACCTTCCTGGCGGCGGCGGAGAAATGCCACGCCGCCGGCGTGCCCTTCGGCATGCCCATGGGCAGCTTCACCGACGCGGTGGACACCACCGGCGCCATCCTCGCCTCCTTCGGCGCCTCGATGATGGATGCCCGCGGCAATGTGACCGTGCGCGGCAATGCGAAGCTGAAGACGGCGGTGGAATACCTGGTGCGCCTCTCGCGCTTCCTGCCCAACGATGTCTGGGCCTGGGATGACGGGGCGAACAACCGCGCGCTGATCTCGGGCCGCTCGGCGCTGATCTTCAACCCGCCCTCGGCCTGGGCGGTGGCGAAGCGCGACGCGCCGCAGGTGGCCGAGAAGTGCTGGACCGTGCCGATGCCGGCGGGGCCCGAGGGCCGCTTCGTGCCCTACCTGCCCTATTTCTGGGGCATCTGGGCCTTCAGCCGCAACAAGGGCCCGGCGAAGCAGCTGCTGGAATTCCTGAGCGAGCGGTCCTCGGCCGAGAAGCAGACCAACACCTCGAACGGCTATGACATCCCGCCCTTCAGCAGCATGAGCGACTTCGCGGTCTGGGCGACTGAGGGCCCGCCGGTGGGCACCGTCTACAACTACCCGCTGCGCGAGCACCACAACGCCCGCGCCAGCGTGGCCCAGGCGCCGGCACCCGCCGAATTCGCGGTGCAGGCCTACCAGCAGGCGCTGAACACCAAGGTCGTCGCCCGCGTGAACCAGGGCGGGGAGACGGTGGACCAGGCCCTGGCCTGGCTGGAGCGCGAGCTGAACACCATCCGCCGCGGCGGCTGAGTGCCCATGGCGCGGGCGGGAGGGGCCCGCCCGCGTCTTCGCAGCAGCTAAGGGGAATTGAGCATGGCAGCCGATGGCAGCCTGGCCGGCGCGGCCCTCCGGCGCGGCGCGCCCAACAGCCTGCAACGCTTCGCGCGGCGCCGGTCCTCGATCGCGGTGCTGATGACCACGCCGCTGCTGGTCATCATCATCGGGCTGGTCGCCTATCCGGCCGTCTATGCCATCTACCTCTCGATGCTGAACCGGCGGATGACCGAGTTCGTCGGCACGCTGAACTACGAGATCCTGCTGGAAAGCGAGACCTTCTGGATGGTCGCGTTCCAGTCCTGCTTCTTCGCCATCACGGCGGTGCTGCTGAAGGCGCTGATCGGCTTCTGGCTGGCGCACATGCTGCACGACATCCCGGACCGCGGGCAGCGCAAGTGGCGCGGCATGCTGCTGGTGCCCTGGGTGATTCCGCCCGCGCTCTCCACGCTGGGCTGGTGGTGGATGTTCGACCCCTCCTACTCCTCGATCAACTGGCTGCTGGCCGTGATCTCGGTGCCGGAGGTGCCCTGGCTCGGCCACCATTGGTGGGCGCGCATCGCCATCATCATGGTGAATGTCTGGATCGGCGCGCCCTTCTTCATGATCATGTACCTGGCCGCGCTGAAATCGGTGCCGGAGCAGCTCTATGAAGCCGCCGCCATTGACGGCGCCACGGGCTTCCAGCGGTTGCGCTACGTCACGCTGCCGATGATGGCGAACATCATCTCCATCACGGTGCTGTTCAGCCTGATCGTCACCTTCGCGAACTACGACATCGTGCGCGTGCTGACCAATGGCGGGCCGCGTGATCTCACGCATGTCTTCGCGTCCTACGCCTTCCAGGTGGGCATCCTGTCGGGGAACATCCCGCGGGGTGCGGCGGTGTCGCTCTTCATGCTGCCGCTGCTGGCGCTGTGCGCCTTCTTCGTCCTGCGCGGCGTGGTCCGCCGCAACAAGGAGCAGATGTGATGTCGGCGACCGCGATGAACCGGGACGTGCCCGGCATCTACCACAAGGCCGGCAGCCTGCGGGCGGAGCGTCGCTGGGCGCTGTGGGTGGCGTATATCAGCCTGACGGTGGCGGCCATCATCTTCCTGGCACCCCCTTCTACATGCTGATCACGAGCCTGAAGGGCAGCGCCGAGATCGCGGGCATGACGGGCAGCCCCTGGCTCGTGCGGAACCCGACGCTGGACAATTTCGCGGCCATCGTGACGAACCCGATGTTCCAGCGCTTCATGCTGAACAGCCTCATCATCACGGGCTGCGTGGTGGCGATCACGATGGTGGTCTCGGTGCTGGCGGCCTTCGCGCTGGCGCGGATGCGCTTCTGGGGCAGCCAGGCGCTGGCGACGGGCGTGTTCCTGACCTACCTGGTGCCGGACACGCTGCTGTTCATCCCGCTCTATCAGATCGTGGGCGGGCTGGGGTTGCTGAATTCCATCTGGGGTCTGGTGCTGGTCTATCCGACGCTGACCGTGCCCTTCTGCACCTGGATCATGATCGGCTACTTCGCCTCCATCCCGAAGGAGCTGGACGAGGCGGCGCTGATTGATGGCGCCACCTGGCCGCAGATGCTGTGGAAGATCTTCATCCCGGTGGCGCTGCCCGGCATCATCGCGGCCACCATCTTCGCCTTCACCGTGTCCTGGGCGGCCTTCGTCTATCCCACCGCCTTCGTCACCACGCCGGACCAGATGCCGCTGACCATCGGCGTGGTGTCGCAGCTGGTGCGGGCGGACACCTTCGCCTGGGGGCAGATCATGGCGGGCGCCTTGATGGCGGCGCTGCCGCCGGTCGTGATCTACGCCTTCCTGATGGACTACTACATTGCCGGTCTGACGGCTGGTGCGACGAAAGGCTAGCCGTCCGATCGCCGAAGCGCCGCGAGGCGCGGAGGCGTGAATCGGCCGGCGCAAAGACAGGGATGGACCATGGCTGAGGTTTCGCTGCGAAAGATCGTCAAGGCCTATGAGGGCGACGTCCAGGCCGTGAAGGGCATTGACCTGGAAATCGCGGACCATGAGTTCTGCGTCCTCGTCGGCCCCTCCGGCTGCGGGAAGTCCACCACCCTGCGCATGATCGCGGGGCTGGAGGAGATCACCTCCGGCGAGATCGCCATCGGCGGCACGGTGGTGAACGACATCCCGCCGCGCGACCGCGACATCGCGATGGTGTTCCAGAACTACGCGCTCTATCCGCACATGTCGGTCTACGACAACATGGCCTTCGGCCTGCTGCTGCGGAAATTCCCCAAGGCCGAGATCGACCGCCGCGTGAAGGAAGCCGCGCGCATCCTCGACATCACGGTGCTGCTGGACCGCAAGCCCAAGGCGCTCTCGGGCGGGCAGCGGCAGCGCGTGGCCATGGGCCGCGCCATCGTGCGCGACCCCAAGGTGTTCCTGTTCGACGAGCCGCTGTCCAACCTCGACGCCAAGCTGCGCGTGCAGATGCGCACCGAGATCAAGAAGGTGCACCAGACGGTGAAGACCACCACCGTCTATGTCACGCATGACCAGGTGGAGGCGATGACGCTGGCCGACCGCGTGGTGGTGATGAACCATGGCATCATCGAGCAGGTGGGCCCGCCGCAGGAACTCTATCACCGCCCCGCCACGCGCTTCGTGGCCGGCTTCATCGGCAGCCCGGCCATGAACTTCATTCCCGCGCGGCTGGAGAATGGCGCGGCCGCGCTGAACCTGGTGCTGGACGATGGCAGCGTGCTGCCCGTGCCCGCGGAACGCACCGCGCGCTACAAGCCCCATGCCGGCCGCGCCGTGCTGCTGGGCCTGCGCCCCGAGCATCTGACCGAGCCGCGCGAGGGCCGCGGCACCTATGCCGACATCGCCATCAAGCCCGAGGTGATCGAGCCCATGGGCATGGAGACGCTGGTGCACTTCCACCTGGGTGAGGCACGGGACCTCTGCGCGCGGATAGATCCCACGCTCAGCGCCAGCCCCGGCGCGCCGCTGCGCCTGACGGCCGACATGGCCCACATGCACCTGCTGGACCCGGAGAGCGGGAGGGTGGTCTAGACCCGAAACCCTCGCGGGCGCAGTCTCCGGCCAGGAGGAATGCACCATGGCCGAGCCCGACTACATGTACATCCCGGTGGAGGAGCTGGAAGGCTTCGTCACGCGCATCTTCGCGGCCTCCGGCTGCAGCGCCACCGAGGCGGCACGCATCTCGAACCACCTGGTCGGCGCCAACCTCTCGGGCCATGACAGCCATGGCGTGGTGCGCGTGCCGCGCTATGTCGAATGGCAGAAGGCGGGGCATGTGGTCGCGGGCCAGAAGGTCGAGGTGGTGACCGATGGCGGCGCCTTCGCCCTGCTGGACGGCAAGTTCGGCTTCGGCCAGACGGTGGCGCAGCAGGCGGCGGAATTCGGCATCGCGCGCGCGCTGGCGCAGGGCTGCTGCATCGTGGGGCTGCGCAATGCCGGCCATATCGGCCGCACCGGCGACTATGCCGAGATGGCGGCGGCGCAGGGCCTGATCTCGGTGCATTTCGTGAACGTGGCGGGCAGCGTGCTGGTGGCGCCCTTCGGCGGCGCCGAGCGTCGCTTTTCCACCGCCCCCTTCAGCGTGGGCGTCAAGCTGCCCTCGGGCCCCGTGATCCTGGACTTCGCGACCTCCTTCGTCGCCGAGGGCAAGGTGCTGGTGGCCAGCAATGGCGGCAAGGCGCTGCCCGACAACGCGCTGGTCACGGCGGATGGCCGCATGTCTGGCGACCCGCACACCCTCTATGGCGACTACCCGGAGGTCGGCCCGCGCAACCCCGCCGGCGGCACCGGCGCCATCCGCGCCTTCGGTGACCACAAGGGGTCGGGCCTCGCCTTCATGTGCGAATTGCTGGCGGGCGCGCTGACGGGCGGCGGCTGCTCCGGCCCCATCACGGAGCGTGGGCGCATCGCGAACGGCATGCTGTCCATCTACCTCTCGCCCAGCCATTTCGCCGATGAGGCCGCCTTCCATGAAGCGGCGCAGAACTATCTCGACTGGGTGAAGTCCTGCCGGCCCATCGACCCCGACGCCCCCGTGCTGGCGCCGGGCGAGCCGGAGAAGACGCGCCGCGCGGAACGCATGGTGTCCGGCGTGCCGCTGACGCGCGAGACCTGGCAGAGCATCCTGGACACGGCGGCCAGCCTGGGCATCAACGGGCCGTAGTCAGAACGACACACACGCCCCGCGCAGCACCGTCAGCACGGATTGCTGGTTGAAGCGCGCCTTCCACGCATTCTCCACGGGCAGCAGCCGGGCCCGTGCGGCGGCCTGGTCGGTGCCGGGCAGCACCAGCAGCAGCACCTTGCTGCGCTCCAGCAGGATGCGCCCTTCCGCGTTGCGCCACTGGCCCGCGCCGTCCAGCGCCGTCAGCCCGTCGGGGAAGGCGGGGGTGACGGTGTCGGCCAGGAAGCCGCGCCATTCCTCCTCCGTGATCTCGGCGCGGCCGGGCGAGGTGCGGCCGAAATAGGCCTCCGCCACCGTGGCCTGTTGCAGGCCGGGCGGGCAGGCGGCGGGGGGCTGCGGCGTGGCGCAGGCGGCGAGCAGCAGCAGCGGGATCAGGCAGCGGAAGGGCGTCATGGCGGGCAGCCTAGCGCAACCGGACTTGCCCCGCCCACCATCCCGCGCTTTGGTGCGGGCACAAGAAATCACCAAGGGAGACACCTTCATGCTGCTGCGCCGCGCGGCCCTCGCCTGTTCCCTGCTGCTCACGCCCTTCGTGGCGGCGGCGCAGACATTTCCGGAACGCCCCGTCTCCATCTCGGTGGGCTTCGCGCCGGGCGGGTCCACCGACATCGCCTCGCGCCTCATCGCCGACCGGCTGGCGGCCAATCTCGGCAACAACGCGCGCGTGCTGGTGGAGAACCGGCCGGGCGCCTCGGGCACCGTGGCGTCCGAATGGCTGCGCCGCCAGTCGGCCGATGGCCACAACCTGATGCTGATCGAGGTTTCCTCCCACGCCGTGGTGCCCGCCGCGCTGCAAGGCGGCACCAGCTACGACCCCATCCGTGACTTCACGCATCTGGGCATGGTGGGCACCGCGCCCATGATCCTGGTGGCGCATCCCGGCATTCCCGGCGGCACGGCGGAGGAGGTGATCGCGCATCTGCGCACCTCGCGGAACGAGGAAATCCCGTATGCGACCTCGGGCGTCGGCTCCATCCCGCATTTCGGCGTGGAGATGCTGGCGGCGCAGATCGGCGCGCGGTTCCTCCATGTCTCCTATCGCAGCGGCGGTCTGATGCTGACGGCCATCCAGCAGGGGCAGGGGCAGTTTGGCATCGCGGTGCTGGCCTCCGCGGCGGCGCATGTGCGCGGCGGCATGGTGCGGGGCCTGGCGGTGACCAGCCGCGAGCGCTTCCCCGCCTTCCCGGGCATCCCGACCTTGCACGAAGGCGCGATCCCGGGCTTCGAGATGACGACCTGGAACATGATCATCGGCCCGCCCAACATGCCGGCGGACCGCGTCGCGCAGATCAACCGCGCGCTGATCGCCACCGTGGCGGAGCCGGACATCCAGGCGCGCCTCATCCAGGCTGGCGTGGCGCCCTGGACCGGGCCCAACACGCCCGAGGTCACGCGGGACTTCCTGCGCGCGGAGCTGGAGAAATACCGCGCCGTGGTGGCGCAGACCGGCATCCGGCTGGAGCGTTGAGGTCCGGGCCGGATCTCAGGCGCGGCCGTCTTCCTGGAAGCGGCCGAACGCTTCCATCTGCTCCTTGATGGAACGCACGGCCAGCATCTTCTTGGTCGCGAGAAACTCGTCGCGGCTCATCCGGCCGAGCGGCGCGCGCGTGAGGACGGCCATGAATTCGCACCCCCTCGACCGCGTGAGCAAGGCGAGCCGAAGGGGCAGCACGCCCAGGAAGTTCATCTCCTCCACGACAAGCTGGAAGGTGGAGGGGATGAAGAAATACTCGTGGGCGTCCACGTATTCGCTCGACCGGGCCTGCGCCAGCACCGAGGCGAAGCGCGCCTGCGGGTCGTGGCGGAACAGATGGATGTCCGCGACGGCGCCCTGCCACCAGGCCAGGCGCGGCTCCGGGCCGAAGCGCTCGCGCTCCTCCCCGCCATGTTCGGCCATGACCTGCATCTCCTCCCGGTAGAGGCTTTCGAAGCTGTGGCGCCGGGCCTTCGCGACATGGTCCGAAAGCACCTTGGCGCTGTCCGTCAGGGGCTGGAAGAAATCGAAGCAATAGCGCTTGTCGGGCACGAGGAGGATGATGACGCCCTCCGGCGTCAGCACATCCAGCGAACCCTGGAGGAAGCCCACGAAATCGGTCGCGTGCTCGACGACATGGGAGGCATAGACCACGTCGAATTTCTGCCCGCCGACCATCTCCGGGATGGATTGGCCAGTGTAGACATAATCCACCTGCTCGATGCGGGAGGTGTCCACTCCCAGTTGCCGGTACTTCTCCACCAGCTGCTCGGTGGGCAGATGGTCCACGATGCGGACGTTGTAGCCTTCCGCCTTGCGGAACAGGGGCGAGTACCCGGCGCCGATCTCGAGGATCGTCTTGTCGCGGCCGGCCATGAGAAGGGAACGGGCGCGGAAATCCCCCACTTCGACGTCCTGGCGCGCATCATCCTCCGGCGTGGCGTAGATGCGCGGGTTGGTGTTGAGGTCTGTCCACATGGCATCCTCCGGGCGGATCGAGAGGGAGATTTTCGGAGCCACAAAGCACACAACCGGCCGGAAATGGCAATCTGACATTGGTCCGGCGGGATGACGTGTTGAAGCACGAAGCCTTTGGGCCTTTACTGCGGGCAACGCCGCACGCAGGAAGAAGCGCCCCCATGGACGGAAGCACCCAGACGAAGCCCGCGCGCCCCACGGCCCGCGGGCGCCTGTTCTTCGCCAATCCCGGCCCGACCAACATCCCGGATTCCGTCCTGCTCGCCACCGCGCGGGCCAGCATGGACTTTAACGACCCGAACTTCCTGGCGGTCTATGATGCCTGCGTGGCGGGCCTGAAGAAGGTGCTGAAGACCACGCAGCACATCTTCTTCTACACCGCCTCCGGCCATGGCGCCTGGGAGGCGTCGCTGGTCAACACCCTCTCCCCCGGCGACCTCGTGCTGATCCCGGAGACGGGCTATTTCTCCGACAGCTGGGCTAAGATGTGCGAGCGGCTGGGCTTCGAGGTGCGGATGGTGGCGGCCGACTGGCGCCGCGGCTGCGACATCGCGGCCATCGAGGCCGCGCTGGAAGCCGACACGGAACACCGCATCAAGGCCGTCTGCGCCGTCCACAACGAGACCGCCGCCGGCACGCGCCTGCCCATCGAGCAGATCCGCGCCGCCATGGACCGCGTGAAGCATCCGGCGCTGCTGATGGCGGACACCATCTCCTCGCTCGGCTCCTATGATTTCCGCATGGACGAATGGGGCGTGGATGTCTGCGTGGGCGGCAGCCAGAAGGGGCTGATGCTGCCCACGGGCTTCAGCTTCAATGGCGCCTCCGAAAAGGCCATGGCCGCGCACCGCGCCAGCACCCATCCGCGCCACTATTTCGACTGGACCGAGATGCTCGGCCGGCGCCACAAGAGCTTCGTGGGCACCGTTCCCATCACGCTGTTCTACGGCCTCCAGGAATCGCTGCGGCTGATGCTGGAGGAGGAGGGGCTGGAGAACGTCTTCGCCCGCCATGCGCGCCTTGCGGCCGGCGTACGCGCGGCCGTGCAGCACTGGTCCGGCAACAACGGCCCGCAACTGTTTTGCCAGAACCCGGAGCGCTGGTCGGACAGCGTCACCGCCATCCTGATGCCCGAGGGCCACAACGCCGACGACCTGCGGCGCGTGGCGCTGGAACGCTTCAACGTCTCGCTGGGCGGCGGGCTGGGCAAGCTGGGCGGCCGCGTCTTCCGCATCGGCCATCTGGGCGATTTGAACGAGGCCATGGTGATCGGCACGCTGGGCGCGGTGGAGATGGCCATGCAGGTGGCCGGCGTGCCGCACGCGAAGGGCGGCGTGCAGGCGGCGGTGGAGGTCTATGCGAAGGGTTAGCGGGCGATCCGCGGAGGCGGAATCGCCGTAGCGGTGAATCGCCCGCTCAGCGGATGCTAACCCCGCACGAACACCAGCCCGCGCGCGCGCGCGGCATTGACCGTCAGGCTGCGGCCATCCGCGGCCAGCACCGCATCCGCCCAGCCCTCGAACAGCACCGAGGGCATGTGCACCCGCAGATGCCGCGGCGACAGCGCCGAGAGGCGCCAGGGCCCGGCATTCCGCAGCGGGCCCTGGGCGTGCAGCGCCTCCCCCTCGATGTGCCAGCGCGCGCCGAGTTCCGCGCAATGCCATGTGCCGTCCAGCGCCGGCGGGGGCACGGCTTCGGCGCGGCGGAAGCGCAGCATCTGGCCGGCATCCACCTCCACCTCCAGCACGCCGTCGCGCGGGGGGCCACCTGGAAGGGGAAGGCGCCGCGCCGGGCCGTGAGGCGGCCATCCTCGCCAGGGATCAGGGTGAAGGGCACGCCGTGCATGCGCGCCAGCAGGTCCGGCTCGATGTCCAGCGACAGCCCCGCCTCCTCGCACAGCCAGGTTCCGGCCATGCCCTCGCTCGGCACATGCGGCGGGGGCGGGCGCAGGGCGGGGTCGCCCTGCAGCGCGGCCTCCAGCACCTGCAGGGCCATGTGGTGCGGATCGAGCGAGGCATTGTTCGTGATGACGATGACGGTCAGCCGCCGTTCCGGCACGCGCAGGAAGGCGGTCTTGTAGCCGGGCCAGAGCCCGCCATGGCTGACGGTCTGGATGCCGCGCCAGTTCTCCACCTCCAGCCCCCGCGCGTAGCGGTTCATGGCGCCATTGGCGAAGGGCGCCGTCTCCTCGATCATCCCCTCCAGCTCGGATTGCAGGGTGCCCAGCGAGAGGCAGCGCGCCCAGAGCGCCAGATCCTCCACGCCCGAGACAAGGCCGCCCTCGCCCCCCAGCGGGAAGCCATGCGGCGCGCGGCGCCAGCCCCCGGCGCCATCGGGCAGGTAACCGGTGGCCAGCCCTGGCACGGGCACCGAGAGGTCCGGCGTGTGGCGGGTG